>CP099617.1:3724142-4053857 GCA_024072375.1 Sphingomonadaceae bacterium OTU29LAMAA1 | reverse complement strand
CGCACACGTCTCCGATGTCGGAACGACGGAATGTCGACCCGACCTGCATTCTCAAGACAGACAAGTCCCCCTTCGGCCAAAGGCCGTTCGGCATCCCCACGCTGTTCAGGTCCCCGGCAGCGTTGAAAGCCGCTGCGGTGAGGGCGAGTTATGAAGCGTTGCCCGAGTCGATCAAGCCCCCGCCCGGTCACATTCTTGAAATAAACGGGATTGACAGCCCACGGCCCGCGGAAATGCGTTCAACAAAGTGACAAGTTGTTGAAAACACTCGGTTTTACCGCGCTTCGACCAGAAAGACCTGCCCCGAATCGTGGTGACTCCTGCCTTTCCCTTTTCGTTCTTTTTGCACCCGAAACGGACATCAAAAAACCCGCCGGGACGGGTCCCGGCGGGCTGAACGTTTTCGACGCGTGACGCGTGTCAGGCGAGCGAGGTCACGGCCTTGGTCAGGCGTGCGAACTTGCGGCTCGCGGTGTTCTTGTGCAGCACGCCCTTCGACACACCACGCGCCAGCTCCGGCTGCGCAGCGGCGAGAGCGGTCGTCGCCGCAGCCTTGTCACCCGACGCCAGCGCCGATTCGACCTTCTTGATGAAGGTGCGGATACGGCCGACGCGGTTACCGTTGATCTCGGCGCGGCGCTCGTTACGACGGATGCGCTTCTTGGCTTGCGGCGTATTCGCCATTCGGGACGTCCTTGCGAGTGATGTTGTCGATGGGAAAGCAGCGCCGGGATCACCCTACGCCCTCTCGAAGCCAGCGCCCTTAGCGATTGCAGGCGAAGGGGTCAACCGGGAAGACCCTCGGCAGGTCCTTCCTGCGAGGGGAAGGAATGCCGGCTGGATCAGTTTCGCTGACATGTCGCACAATAGAAGGTCGATCGTCCGCTATCGACCCGCCGCTGGACGATGCCGCCGCAATGGCACGGCTCACCCTCGCGGCCGTACACCAGGAACTGCTTCGAGAAATATCCCAATTCCCCGTCGGGACGCGCATAGTCGCGAAGCGTCGAACCGCCCGCCTCGATCGCCGCGAGCAGCACCTCGCGCACGGCGATCGCCAGCCGCTCGAGTCGCGGCAGGCCGATCTGCCCCGCCGCCCGCGTCGGCGCGATCCGCGCCACGTGCAGCGCCTCGCACACATAGATGTTGCCCAGCCCCGCAACGATCCGCTGGTCCAGCAGCATCGCCTTGATCGGCGACACCCGGCCCTTCAGCACCCGATGCATATATGTACCGGTGAAGTCGGCCCCCAGCGGCTCCGGCCCCATCGCCATGAACGGCGGGTAGGCATCGATCGCTGCGGTCTCGACCAGATCCAGGAAACCGAATCGCCGCGGATCATTGAGCGCGAGACTGCGCCCCTCCCCGGTCTCGATCAGCAGATGGTCGTGCGTCAGCCGCTCGGCGGGATCGACCCGCCACCGCCCCGACATGCCGAGGTGGAAGATCAGCGTATCGCCGCGATCGGTATCGATCATGCCGTATTTGGCCCGCCGCCCCAGCCCCGTCACGGTCGCGCCCGTCAGCCGCTGGCGCAGATCGACGGGAATCGCCTTGCGCAGGTCGGCGCGGCGCGGCTCGACATTGGTCAGGCGCTGGCCGGCAAGGACCGGGGTCAGGCCGCGGACGGTGGTTTCGACTTCGGGGAGTTCTGGCACACCGATCAGCTAGGTTGCGTTTGCCCCGGCCACAAGCCACCGCTAGGGCAGGCGCATGACCGATACCGCCACTCCCGGAACCGTCTCGTTCGGCTACGAAGACGTCGCGCCAGAGGAAAAGACCGCCCGCGTCGGCGGCGTCTTCTCCAGCGTCGCCAAGAACTACGACCTGATGAACGATGCCATGTCCGGCGGCATGCACCGGCTGTGGAAGGACCGCTTCGTCCGCCGCGTCCAGCCGCAGGAGGGGCAGCAGATCCTCGACATGGCGGGCGGCACCGGCGACATCGCCTTCCGCCTCGCCGCCGCCGGCGCGTCGGTGACCGTGGCGGACATCAACCCGCAGATGCTGGAAGTCGGCATGGAACGCGCCGCCAAGCGCGGCATCGACGGGCTGGTGTGGACGGAAGCGAACGCGGAAACGCTCACCTTCCCCGACAAGTTCTTCGACGCCTATACGATCGCGTTCGGCATCCGGAACGTCACCGACATCCCCAAAGCCCTGCGCGAAGCCCACCGCGTCCTGCGCCGCGGCGGCCGCTTCTATTGCCTCGAATTCTCGACCACGACATGGCCGGGGTTCAAGGAAGTCTATGACAGCTATTCGCACAAGCTCGTGCCCAAGCTCGGCCAGATGCTCGCGCAGGACGCCGACAGCTACCGCTATCTGATCGAATCAATCCGCCGCTTCCCCGACATGCCGACGTTCAAGGGCATGATCGCCGACGCCGGCTTCGTCCGTACCAAGGCCGAACCGATCCTCGGCGGACTCGTCGCGATCCACTCGGGGTGGAAGATTTGATGCACGCGCACCGACAAGCCCCTCCCCTTCAGGGGAGGGGTTGGGGTGGGGATCGTCTCACCGAGACCAGCGCCGATGAGTCCTCCACCCCAACCCCTCCTCTGAAGAGGAGGGGCTAAAGGCGTGACTGCTTCCGTCGTCCACGTCTGGCGCCTGCTGAAATGGGGCCGCATCCTCGCCCGCCACGGCGCGCTGCGCGGAATCGAGCGCGACCCCAACACGCCCGCACCCGTCCGCCGGCTGGCGCGCATCGCCCGCTTCGGCGCGCGCGTGCCCAAGGTGCCGCGTTACGCCGATGCGTTCCAGGCGATCGGCCCCGCCGCGATCAAGCTCGGCCAGACGCTCGCCACCCGTCCCGATCTCGTCGGCGAGGTGGCGACGCAGGACCTGCTGCGTCTGCAGGACCAGCTGCCCCCCGTCCCCTACGCGACGATCGCCGCCGCGATGGAGGGCAGCTTTGGCCGCCCGCCGTCGGACCTGTTCACCTCAATCGAGGAAACGCCGGTCGGTGCCGCCTCGATCGCGCAGGTGCATCGCGCGGTCACGACCGATGGCCGTACCGTTGCCGTGAAGGTGCTGCGCCCCGGTGTCGAGGCCGACTTCACCCGTGCCATAGCGACCTACGAATGGGCGGCCGCCCAGCTCGAAGGCATGAGCGTCGAGGCCCGCCGCCTCCGCCCGCGCCTGACGGTCGAGAACTTCAAGCGCTGGACGACCCGCGAACTCAATTTTCGGCGCGAGGCGGCCTCGGCGTCCGAACTCGCCGAATCGATGACGGCCGAGCCGGACTTCATGGTCCCTGCGATCGATTGGCAACGCTCGACGGCACGCGTGCTGACGGTGGAATGGGTCGACGGGATCAAGCTGTCGGATCGCACCCGATTGATCGCGCAGGGCTACGATTTGCCCAAGCTCGCCAACACGCTGATCCAGGCATTCCTGCGCCAGGCGATCGCCGAGGGCTTCTTCCACGCCGACATGCATCAGGGCAACCTGTTCGCCTTGCCCGGCAACAAGATCGCCGCGATCGACTTCGGTATCATGGGCCGGATCGACCGGCGGGCGCGGGTCTGGCTAGCGGAGATCCTCTACGGCCTGATCACCGGTAACTACAAACGCGTCGCCGAAATCCATTTCGAGGCGGGCTACGTCCCCGCACATCATAACGTCGCCGAATTTGCCACCGCCCTGCGCGCGGTCGGCGAACCGATGCGCGGATTGCCGGTCAAGGACATGTCGATCGGCATGATGCTCGACGGCCTGTTTTCGATCACCCGCGATTTCGACATGGTGACGCAGCCGCACCTGCTGCTGCTCCAGAAGACGATGGTGATGGTCGAGGGCGTCGCCACCGGTCTCGACCCCGACATCAACCTGTGGGAATCCGCCGCGCCGTTCGTACGCGAATGGATCCGCACAGAACTCGGCCCCGAAGCCGCCATCGCCGATCGCCTGATCCGCGACGTCCGCACCATCGCAGCGCTGCCGGACCTCATCCGCCGGATCGAGGCGCGCTATCCCGCCCCCGGCGGCGAGCCTCCTGCCCCCCCGCTGCGCGAGATAGAGGTCGTGCGGATCGGCGGCGGCTGGCGATATGCCGCAGTGGCGCTGGTCACCGCCGCCGCCAGCGTCGCGGCGACCTGGCTGATCGTCCACTGACCCGATGATGCGCCGTACGCTTGCCCCGGTGTGGCTGACGCAGCCCTCGCGCTTCGCCGGGACGACGCCGCGCAATGCCTGGGCGGGCCTCGCGGCGCTCGCAGTGCTGCTGCTGGCGACGCTGCTCGTTTTCGCGACACCGAGCCCACCGGCAGCGACGCGAACGCCCGCCGATCGTGCCGACGATCAGGCCGACGTGGTCCTCTACGAGACCATCGTCGAGAACGTGCGCCACGGCGGCCATTATTACGCCGTCGCAGCCGATGCGATGCGCGCCGGCAACTACCCGCTGAAACCGTTCGTCACGTTTCGCCTGCCGACGCTCGCGATGGTGCAGGCGTCGGTGCCCCACGGTGTCGTCGTCGTCCTGCTCTACCTGCTCGCAGCGGCGGTCGCCCTCGCCTGGTATGCGCGGCTCGCCCCCGCCTTCGCCCGACCGCCGCCGCGTATCGTCGCGATGGCCCTGCTCGCCGGCGGACTGATGGCCTTCGTACAGCGGGACCTGATCGCCTTTCATGAAATCTGGGCGGGCCTGTTCATCGCCCTGTCGCTGGCGGCCTACCGACCCGAGGGATGGCTGCCCTCGGTTGCGTTCGGGCTCGCCGCGACGCTGATCCGCGAGACGGCCGGGCTCTATCTGGCATTGATGGCGATCCTCGCGCTCTTCGGCGGCCAGCGTCGCGAGGCGACCGGCTGGATGATCGCCGGTGCGATCCTCGCCATCGCGCTTGCCGCTCATGCGCACGCCGTCGCGGACGTGGTCCGCCCGCTGGATCCCGAATCGCCCGGCTGGTCGGGGCGACTCGGCTTCGGCTTCTTCATCCGCACCATGACCGTGTCGACCGCGCTGATCCTGGCACCGCTGTGGGTCGCCGCGCCACTCGTCGGGCTGGCATTGTTCGGCTGGGCGGCATGGCGCGATCCCCTCGGCCTGCGGGTGCTGGTATTGCTTGCCGCCTATGCCGCGGTGCTGAGCGTCTTCGGCCGGCTCGACACCTTCTACTGGGGGCTGCTCGTCGCGCCACTGCTGCTCGTCGGCCTCGCATTCGTCCCCGACGGCGTGCGCGATCTGGTCGCCGCTGCGCGCGACACACGGCGGATCACGGTGAAAAGGATCATCCGGTGAAACGAATCCTCCTGATCGTCGGCGGCGGAATCGCCGCCTACAAGGCCGCCGAACTGATCCGCCTGCTCAGGAAACGCGGCCACGCCGTCCGCTGCGTACTGACCGACGGCGCCGCGCATTTCGTCACGCCGATGACACTCGCGGCCCTGTCGGAGGACAAGGTCTACACCACCCTGTGGGATCTGAAGGACGAAGCGGAAATGGGCCATATCCAGCTCAGCCGCCAGGCCGACCTGATCGTCATCGCTCCCGCCACCGCCGACCTGATGGCGCGTATGGCGGCGGGCATCGCCGACGATCTCGCCACCACGCTGCTGCTCGCCACCGACACCCCCGTCCTCGCCGCCCCGGCGATGAACGTGCGGATGTGGACGCACGCCGCGACACGGCGCAACGTCGCGCAACTGCGTGCCGACGGCATCACCGTGCTCGACCCCGACGACGGCGCGATGGCCTGCGGCGAATATGGCCCCGGCCGCCTGCCCGAACCCGTCGCCATCGCCGCCGCGATCGACGCGGCGCTGGCACCCCCGGCAGGATCGCTCGCCAACCGCCATGTCCTCGTCACCGCCGGCCCCACCCATGAGCCGATCGACCCGGTCCGCTATATCGCCAACCGCTCCTCGGGGCGGCAGGGCTTCGCCATCGCCGAGGCGCTCGCCGCTCTCGGTGCCCGGGTCACGCTCGTCGCCGGCCCGGTCGCCCTCGCCACCCCGCCAGGCGTGGACCGCATCGACGTGGTCACCGCGCAGGACATGGCGGACGCGGCGACGCGCGCCCTGCCCGCCGATGCGGCGGTGATGGTCGCCGCGGTTGCGGACTGGCGCGTCGACGTCGCGCCGCACAAGGTCAAGAAGGGCGGTGCCACACCGACGCTGACACTGACCGAGAACGTCGATATCCTCGCCACCCTCGCCCACGGCCCGCAACGCCCCCGCCTCGTCGTCGGCTTCGCAGCCGAAACCGAGCGCGTCGTCGAACACGCGACGGCCAAGCGCATCCGCAAGGGCGCCGACTGGATCGTCGCCAACGACGTGTCGGGCGACGTCTTCGGCGGCGACGCCAACACCGTCCACCTCGCCACCGCCGTCGGCGTCGAACATTGGGAACGCCTGCCCAAGGCGGAGGTGGCCCGCCGTCTCGCCTCTCGCATCGCGGATGCGCTCGCAGGTTCTTGATCCGTTCGCATAAGGCCGCTAGCCGTCCGGGATGACCGACCCGATCGCCATCCGCCTCTGCCGCCTGCCGCACGGGCGCGACCTGCCCGTACCGGCCTATGCGACGGCAGGCGCGGCGGGCATGGATGTCGTGTCGGCCGAAGCGATCACCCTCGCTCCCGGCACCCGCGCCGCGGTGGCGACCGGCTTCTCGATCGCGATACCGGACGGATATGAGGTACAGGTCCGCCCGCGATCCGGCCTCGCGCTCAGGCACGGCGTCACCTGCCTCAACACGCCCGGTACGATCGATTCGGACTATCGTGGCGAGGTGAAGGTGATCCTCATCAACCTGGGTGAAGAGCCGTTCGTCGTCGCGCGTGGTGAGCGGATCGCTCAACTCGTTCCGGCCCCGGTTCAGCGCGCCACGCTGGAACTCGTCGATATCCTCGACGATACGGAGCGTGGTAGCGGAGGGTTCGGATCGACCGGCCGATGATCGTAGCATGGATATGGGCGGCACAGCTGGCCGCCACGGCGCCTGCGCCGATGCCGCCGCAGGACTGGAGCAGCTTGCGGGCGCTTCCTCTTGCGCGCGAGGTGGAAGACGATTCCTCCCTGTCCGGCTTCGTGCGTGCAGAGGTGAAGGCCGGCCGCTGCGCCGCCGCCGCGCCCTCGCCGGCCGGCTGGGTGCTGAAGGTCGACGTCGCCGTGCTGCTCGGCTCCGCAGGCCAGCCACGCCGGGTCGTGCCACGCGCGATCGCCTGCCCCTCCGTCGAACAATATGCGGCCGGTCTGGTATCGAGCATGGCGCGCGGCAACGTCGCGCCCGACGCGGCGCGCGCCGACGCCTGGTATCGCACCAGCCTGACCTTCTCCTGGCCGGCGTGACCCTCTCCGACGAGGCGCTCACTCGCTATGCCCGCCACATCGTCCTGAAAGAGGTCGGCGGTGACGGCCAGCAGCGGTTCGCCCGCGCGCATGTGATCGTGATCGGCGCGGGCGGCATCGGATCGCCTGCGATCCAGTATCTCGCCGGCGCCGGGATAGGCCGGCTCACGATCGTCGACGACGATGCTGTCGACCTGTCCAATCTGCAACGGCAGACCATCTACGCCACGGCCGATATCGGTCACGGCAAGGCTGAGGTCGCAGCCGCCGCCGCGCACCGGATCAATCCGCTGGTCGATGCCCGCGCCCGCACGCTTCGCGTCGATGCATCCAGTGTCGCCAGCCTCCTCGCCGACGCCGACGTGGTGCTGGACGGCTGCGACAATTTCGCGACCCGCCTGCTCGTCGCCGATGCGGCTTATGCCGCGCGAATACCGCTCGTCTCCGCTGCGATCGGCCAATTCGATGGCCAGCTTGCCGTGTTTCGCGGCTGGGAGCCGGCAAAACCCTGTTATCGCTGTTTCGTGGGTGACGATCCCGAACGTCCGGGGGCGACCTGTTCCGAGGATGGCGTGCTCGGCCCGATGGCGGGCGTGGTCGGCAGCCTCGCCGCGCTGGAGGTCTTGCGCGCGATCCACCCCTTCGGCGAGGACAGCGCCGGCAAACTCCTGCTCGCCGACACGCTGGCGCTACGCTTCAGGACGCTGACCTTGCCCAGCGACCCCGGCTGCCGCACCTGCGGCAGCTGACGCCCGAGACCGCCGTCCGGACGGTCTATCCCAACAGCGCCTGTGCAAACGCCCGCACCGATGGCCCGATGTCTTCGCGTGCCAGTGCCAGCGCCAGATTGGCCTGAATGTACCCCGCCTTGTCGCCGCAGTCGAAACGCTGGCCATCGAAGGTGAAGCCGTGGAACGGCTGCTGCCCGATCAGCTGCGCCATCGCATCCGTGAGCTGGATCTCACCGCCGGCCCCCTTCTCCTGACTCTCCAACACCCGCATCACCTCCGGCTGCAGGATGTAACGGCCGGGGATCATCAGGTTGGACGGCGCGCTGCCGAGTTCCGGTTTTTCGACCAGCGCCTTCACTTCGGTCAATCGGCCGTCGACGGCACCCGGAGAAATGATGCCGTACTTGTCGGTTTCGCTGTCCGCCACTTCCAGCGCGCCGATGACGTTGCCACCCACCTTGTCATAGGCCTCGACCATTTGCGCAAGGAATCCAGGCTGCCCGACCATCAGCTCGTCCGGCAGCAGCACCGCGAACGGTTCGTCGCCGACGATCTCGCGCGCGCACCACACCGCATGGCCGAGGCCGAGCGGCTCCTGCTGGCGAACATAGACCGGGCTACCCGGCTTCTGACGGATACCCTCGATCACGGCGAGCGACTTGCCCCGCGCGTGCATCGTGTCTTCGAGCTCGTACGAAATGTCGAAATGATCTTCCAGCGCGCCCTTGCCGCGCCCGGTGACGAAGATGATCTGCTCGATTCCCGCTTCCAGCGCCTCTTCGACGGCATATTGGATCAGCGGCTTGTCGACGACCGTCAGCATTTCCTTGGGTATCGACTTGGTCGCCGGCAGGAATCGCGTGCCCAGACCCGCCACTGGGAACACCGCCTTGCGTACGCGCTTGATCGTCATCGTCATCCTTCGTCTTGCGGCGTGATATACCAGCGGCCGCGTCTCGCCGGTTGGGGGATGTGCTTGCTTAGCCTCATATTAAGCCTGCGCCACTAACTTCGCGCGATGACCGCTCAACGTCGCCGCAAAGTCCTGATCGTCTTTGGCACCCGTCCCGAGGCTATCAAGCTGTTCCCGGTCATCCGCGCGCTGGAGGCGACGGATGGCATTGATGTGGTCAGTTGCGTCACCGCGCAACATCGCGGCTTGCTCGATCAGGTGCTCGACATCGCCGGGCTGAAACCCGACATCGACCTCGATCTGATGGAATCCGGTCAGTCGCTCGACCGGCTCACCGCGCGGCTGCTGACAGGTCTTGGCGAAGTCATGGATCGCGTCGCGCCCGACCGCGTCATCGTACAGGGGGATACCGCCACCGCCATGGTCGGGGCGCTGGCCGCTTATTATCGCAAGATTCCGGTCGGCCACGTCGAAGCCGGTCTGCGCTCCGGTAACATCTACCATCCCTGGCCGGAGGAGGTGAACCGCCGCATCGTCGCGCCGATCGCCGACCTTCATTTCGCCCCTACCGACACGGCCGCCGCGGCGCTCGCCCGCGAGAATGTGACGACGGGCGTTCACGTCACCGGCAATACCGTCATCGACGCCCTGCATTGGACCCGCGATCGGATAAACGCCGCGCATGATCTGTCGTCGGGCCTCGACGAACTCGCCGCGCGGTTCGCGGGCAAACGCATCATCCTCGTCACCACGCACCGGCGCGAGAATTTCGGCGACGGCATGGCCGCAATCGCACGCGCCATCGCCCGGATCGCCCGGCGGGACGACATCGCGATCCTCTTTCCGATGCACCCCAATCCCAATGTCGGCGCAGTGATGGACGATCTGCTCGGCACACCCGACAACGTCGCGCGGATCGCGCCTCTCGACTATCCGCACTTCATCCGGGCACTTGAGATGTGCGATCTCGCCCTCACCGATTCGGGCGGGGTGCAGGAGGAAGCGCCCGCACTCGGCAAGCCGGTGCTCGTGATGCGCGACACCACCGAGCGTCCCGAAGGCATCGCCGCCGGCACCGCCAGACTGATCGGCACCGATGAAGATCGCATCGTTTCCGAAGTCTTCACGCTTCTCGACGACAAGGCTGCCTATTCCGCTATGGCGCGCGCGCACAACCCGTTCGGCGACGGCCAGGCAAGCAATCGGATCGCAAGGATCGTCGCCGATGATTTCGGACTCTGAACTGAACGTCGTCGTACTCGGGCTCGGCTACATCGGCCTTCCGACCGCAGCCGTGATCGCCCGCACCGGAGCGAAGGTGCTGGGTGTCGATGTCACGGAATCGGTCGTCGCGACCGTGAATTCGGGCAAGGTCCATATCGAGGAGGTCGACCTCGACGGCCTCGTCTCCGGCGTCGTCGCCCGTGGATCGTTGCGCGCTTCGACCAGAATCGAGCCCGCGGACGTGTTCGTTATCGCGGTGCCGACGCCGTTCGACGACGATCACGCACCCAATATCGGTTATGTCCTTCAGGCCGCGACCACGATCGCCGCGGTGCTGAAGGCCGGCGACACAATCATCCTCGAATCGACCTCGCCGGTCGGCACGACCGAACAGGTCCGTGATCTTCTCGCGCAATTGCGTCCCGATCTCCGTGTCCCCGGCAGAACCGGCGAAGCGGCGGACATCGCCATCGCCTATTGCCCGGAACGCGTGCTACCCGGCCGTATTCTGGTCGAACTGATCGACAACGACCGTGTCATCGGCGGCATTACGCCGCGCTGTGCCCGCAAGGCATTGAGCTTCTACCGCCGGTTCGTCCGTGGCGCCTGCGTCACGACGACGGCGCGGGCGGCGGAGATGACCAAGCTGACCGAAAACGCCTTCCGCGACGTCAATATCGCGTTCGCCAACGAATTGAGCCTGATCGCGGATACTATGGGCGTCGACGTGTGGGAGGTGATCCGTCTCGCCAACCGGCATCCGCGCGTCAACATCCTTCAGCCCGGCCCTGGTGTCGGCGGGCATTGTATTGCCGTCGACCCGTGGTTCCTGGTCCACGCCGATCCCGACAATACGCCGCTGATCCGTACCGCCCGCCTCGTCAATGACGGCAAGACCGACCATGTCGTGGCACAGGCCGCCGCGCTGATCGAGGCGCGTCCCGGAGCGCCGGTCGCCTGCCTGGGCCTCGCATTCAAGGCTAACATCGACGATTTCCGCGAAAGCCCCGCGCTTCGCGTAGCGGCGGCGCTGGCCGCGCGCTTCGGCGACCGCGTCCGGATCGTCGAGCCCTATGCTAGCGCGTTGCCCGCCGCGCTGCACGGTACGGGAGCGACGTTGATCGATGTCGATATGGCGATCGAAACCTGCCCGATCATGATCGTCCTGGTGGATCATGACGTGTTTCGCTCGGTTCCGCTGGAGGAACGCCGCGACAAGGCCGTACTCGATACGCGCGGGATCTGGCCCGACCAGCCCCCGACGACGTCGACACCCGCCGCACTGCGACTCGCCAGCTAGGGCTTTCATTCGGGGTTCAGACAGTTGCGGGCACGGATCGACGCGCGTATCTCCGCGGTCCCGCCACATCATAGGTTTTCATGCTCAAGAAGCTGCTCAAGGCGCGTCGTGCGTCGGCTACGCCGCCCGCCGCGATTCCGGCGGGCGAACGGGTCTACGCCATCGGCGACATCCACGGCTGTGCCGAACTGCTCGATCAACTGCTCGTAAAAATAGATCAAGACGACGCCGCACGCCCCCCCGCCCTGACGACGCTGGTGTTCCTTGGCGATCTCGTCGATCGCGGGTCTGCATCCGCGGCGGTGATCGAGCGTCTGCGCGGATTGCCCGCTCACCGTGCGGACACGCGGGTTTTGTTGGGGAATCATGAAGAGGTATTTTTAGAGGCCCTTCGTGGGGAGCCGAAGGCGTTGCGGATGTTTTGCCGAATCGGCGGGCGCGAGACGATCGAGAGCTATGGGGTCGCTGCCGCCGATTACGACCGGATGGACTATGAGGAACTGCATGAGGCCATGCGCAGGCACGTTCCGGCCGAACATATCGCGTTCATGGAATCGTTCGAGGACATGATCGTCATCGGCGATTACGTCTTCGTCCATGCCGGCATCCGCCCGAGCGAGGATCTGTCGGCCCAGCGCAGTTCGGACCTGCGGTGGATCAGGAACCCCTTCCTCAATCACGACCGGCCGCTCGCCAAAATGGTGGTGCACGGTCACACGATCAGCGAGGAACTCGACGTCCAGATCCATCGGATCGGTGTCGATACGGGCGCCTACCAGACCGGTCGATTGACCGCGCTGGGCCTGGAAGGTCAGGATCGATGGACCTTGCAGACCATCCCCGACGGTCCGCCCCGCTGATCCGACCAACAGGACAAATGGCGCTTCACAGCGACGTCAGGCATGCTATGGCGATGAAGCGATTTATGTTGCACCGCCGCAACAGTGGCGAATGGAATATGGATCGCTCCTGTTATGCGGTTGTCCTGCGGACCTAATTCTGCAATGACAATCGGTGACGAGCACAAGAGGGAATTATATATGCGTCTTGGGAAGTATCTCATGGCCGCTGCGGCCGCCACGATGGCAGTTGCTCCGGCTGTTGCAGCTCCGGCAAATCCGGCTGCAAGCCTGTCGGTGTCGAAGTCGGTTCGCGCCGGCTCGGCTTCGTCGAAGAAGTCCGAGCTCGCCGGTGGCGGCATCATCATCGCCCTGATCGCGGCTGCTGCCGTTGTCGCGGGCATCGTTGTCGTTGCCGACAGCGATGACGACGCGGACAGCAACTAAGCTGACCAATAGCTTCGGCTAGGAAATAGCGGCCTTCGGGCCGCTATTTTTTTGTCTTGCGCAGTTGATAGCGCACGGGATTCGCAAACGGCAGAGAACCGCCAGACGCCTGTGCTGCGGTGATCCGCCGGCACCCGCCCAGCTTGCCGGGTCGGCCTGCATGTCGGCGGTGACATAAGCTCATTCGCGCCGGATGGTCGACGGGACGCGAATCGCCGTCGTGGTTCGAAGCGAACGGCTTGCAACCACGCCATGCCGTAAGATGCCATCCGGCGTGCTCATGGCGATAGCCTGACGACATCTCACCGCGATCACCGACAGCGCGCCGATCATGCCACGCGATCCTGGCCATCTGCTCCGGACATCAAAAAGCCGGCGCTGGATCGACCGGCGCCGGCTCATCGATCGTTGGTGGTATCAGCGGCCGGTCGGTGGTGCGCCCGGCATGCCGCCGGGGAGACCGCCCTGCTGTTGCTGCGCCTGAGCCTGCATCTGGCGGACGATCGCCTCGGGCAGGAAATCGACCAGTTCGATATCGAACACCAACGTCGAGTTACCCGGGATCGGCCCCTTGGTTTCGGCACCATAGCCGAGTTCGGGCTTGATCCAGACGCGATACTTCGCGCCCTTCGGCATCAGTTTCAGCGCTTCGGAAAATCCGGGAACGACGCCCGCCACCGGCATCGGCGTCGGCTGCTGCGACTTGTCGAACGTGGTGCCGTTCAACAGCTTGCCTTCGTAATTGATCAGCGCGACATCGGTATCGGTCGGCTTGGCCGCACCCGGCGCACCGGGCTGAATTACCTTGTACTGGAGACCGGAGGCGGTCGTCACCACGCCGCGCGCGCGCGTGTTGCGGGTGAGGAAATCGTCGCTCTGACGCGCCAGCGCAAAGGCGGCGATGCAAGCCAGCACGATGCCGACCCAGAGATAGACGAGATAGCTGCGCTTCGTTGGCTGCAGCGGAACGGCGGTGACGGTCGACATCTTGGCACCTGGAGCTGTGGTGCCGGGCCGGCCGTCACCGGTTACTTTTCTTGATGGATGCACCGGACCCCGGAAGGCCCGCGCGCAACGATCAGATCGACTTAACGTGCACCATCACGCTCGGCGCGCTTGCGCTCGAGCTTGCGGGCACGACGAACCGCAGCGGCACGCTCACGAGCGCGCTTTTCCGACGGCTTCTCGTAGTGACGGCGCAGCTTCATCTCGCGATACACACCCTCACGCTGCAGCTTCTTCTTGAGCGCGCGAAGAGCCTGGTCGACATTGTTGTCGCGGACGACGATCTGCATAAAACCCAATCACTCCGGTCAATAGCTAATGCGGCCGCAGACAAGGGGTCCGCGCCGTGTGAACGGTGCCCCTAGCAGTGGTGCCAGCCCTTGGCAACCCACGCGGTCCCCCGATAGATGATATCGGCAACCCGCATAATGCCGACCCATGCGCCCCTCGTTGACACATCCCGGCCCCTCGGCGATGGTATCGCTAACAAGATGATGTCGGGAGGATGGAAGGGCATGTCGGCCAGCCGGCGGAGTATGGCGATCCATGCGGGGACCGCCGTAGCCGCGATCCTTGGCGTGACGGCATGTGCCGGCCCGCGGGCAGTCGCGACCGGCAACGTCGCTACGGAAAAACCGGTCATAGCCTTTACGTTCGACGATATACCCGTGCACGGCCCCCTTCCCCCGGGCGTGTCGCGCGTGAACGTCATGCACAGCATCACCGACACGCTTGCTGCGGCACGCGTTCCGGCATCCGGATTTTTTAACGGTGGCATCGGCGCCGACGATCCCGGTTCGCCCGGTACGACGATGGTCTGGACGCGTGCCGGCCTGCCGTTGGGCAATCACGGCTTCAGGCACCTCAGCCTGCAGGAGGCCGGCGCCACCGCCTTCGCGGCGGACGTGATCCGTAACGAGACGTCGCTCATCGCCGTCCGTCCCAAAGGCGACTATCACTGGTTTCGTTACCCGTTCCTGGCGGAAGGCGGCGACCCCGCGTCGCGCGATACGATCCGCGGGATGCTGCACGCTCGCGGTTACAGGATCGCAGCGGTGACGATGGCTTTCGGCGACTATCTGTGGAACCCGGTCTATGCAGCGTGCGCCGGCAAAGGCGATGCCGCCGCGATCGCCCGACTGGAGGACAGTTTCCTTGCCGACGCCCGCCGCGCGGCGATCGCGTCGCGGGCCGGAGCCATGGCGCAGGCGGGGCGCGACATACCCTATGTGCTGCTGATGCATGCCGGTGCATTCGATGCGCGCATGCTGCCGAGACTGATCGCATTGTACCGATCGATGGGATTCGGCTTCGTCACACTGGCGCAGGCGCAGTCCGATCCCTTCTATGCCGCGGCGATGGACCTGACGAAACCCGGCCCGACACCGACGCTCGCCACGCCGGCTCTTGCCGGCCCCGATCCCAAAGCCTGTTCATAAAGCGGAGACCCTATTCATGCCGATGATATTCGACCCGGCAGACGCCCTTGGCCCCGACTGGCAGACGGGCCGCTGGCTCGGCCGTATCGATCGCGGCGATGGCCCCTGCCCCGTCCTGGTGGTGGACGGCATCGCCCATGACATGGCGCGCGTCGCGCCGACGGTAGCGGAGTTGGTGACGCTCGGCACGTTCGATCCGGCGAATGGCGAAGAGATCGGGCCGCTAGACGCGATCGGGCTCGGTGTCGATGGCCACCCCCGCCTGCTCAGCCCGATCGACCTGCAATGCGTCAAGGCGGCGGGCGTGACCTTTGCCGTATCGGCGATGGAGCGCGTCATCGAAGAACGTGCACGCGGCGATGCCGGTGCCGCGGCCGCGGTTCGCGAGCGGCTGGAAGGGCGGATCGGCGGCAGTATGCGCGCCGTCGTGCCGGGATCGCCCGAAGCGGCGGCGCTGAAGCAGGCGCTGATCGACGAAGGGCTGTGGTCGCAATATCTCGAAGTGGCGATCGGCCCGGATGCCGAAATCTTCACCAAGGCGCCGGTGCTGGCGACGGTGGGCTGGGGTGCCGATGTCGGCATCCGGTCCGATTCGACCTGGAACAACCCCGAACCCGAAGTCGTGCTGCTGGTGGGACCTGACGGTCGTGCAGTCGGCGCGACGTTGGGTAACGACGTCAATCTACGCGATTTCGAGGGACGCTCGGCGTTGCTGCTCGGCAAGGCCAAGGACAATAATGCGTCCTGTTCGCTCGGCGCTTTCGTCCGGCTGTTCGACGATCGATTCACGATGGACGATGTCCGGCGGGCGGAGATCACGCTGCGGATCGAGGGAACGGACGGCTATACGCTCGACGGCGCGAGCGCGATGGACCAGATCAGCCGCGATCCCGAGGAACTGGTTCGTCAGGCGATGAGCGAACATCAATATCCGGACGGGTTCGTGCTGTTCCTCGGCACGCTGTTCGCGCCGACGCAGGACCGCGACGTGCCGGACCAGGGCTTTACGCACAAGGTCGGCGATACGGTTGCGATCGCCACGCCGATGCTGGGGCGACTGATCAATACGGTGGTGACGTCGAAGGCGGCGCCGGCATGGCAATTCGGCCTCACCGACCTGATCCGCAATCTCGCCGGGCGTGGGCTGCTGTCGGCATGATGATCCAGAGGGAGACTGACGTGAACGATACGACCGCCGACTGGCGTGCGGTATTTCCATCGTTGCGCGGCAAGCGTGTGATCGTGACCGGCGGTGGCTCCGGCATCGGCGCCGGGCTGGTCGAGGCTTTCGCGCGGCAGGGTGCCAGGGTCGCCTTTGTCGACGTGGCCGAGGCGGACAGCCGTGCGCTGGTCGAGCGGCTGTCCGATGCCGATCATGTGCCGGTGTTCCGGCGGCTGGACCTGACCGACATCGATGCGCTGCGAACCGCGTTCGCCGAGTTGCAGGCGACGCTTGGCGGGATCGACGTGCTGGTCAACAACGCCGCCAACGACGATCGTCATACCATCGCCGACGTGACGCCGGCCTATTGGGACGAGCGGATGAACGTCAACCTACGCCATCAGTTCTTCGCGGCGCAGGCCGTGATCCCGGCCATGAAGGCGGCAGGCGGCGGATCGATCGTCAATTTCGGGTCGATCAGCTGGCATCTGGGGCTGGAGGATCTGATCCTCTACCAGACCGCGAAGGCGGCGATCGAGGGTATGACGCGCAGTCTGGCGCGCGATCTGGGGCGCGACAACATCCGCGTCAACGCCGTCGTGCCCGGCAACGTCAAGACGCCGCGGCAGGAGAAATGGTACACTCCGGAGGGCGAGGCGGAGATCGTCGCGGCGCAATGCCTCGACGGGCGGATCATGCCCGCCGATGTCGCTGCGCTGGTACTGTTCCTTGCGGCAGACGATGCGCGGATGTGCACCGGCCACAATTACTGGATGGACGCGGGCTGGCGCTGATCCACGATCGCGACGAGGCACCGGCTGCGCTGCCGGTGCCTCGTCCGTATCAGCCCGCCATGTCTTCCAGTTCGCGGCCCCGCGTTTCGTTGACCATCGCCTTCACGAAGAAGAACGAGACGGCGGCGAAGAAGGCATAGCCGAAATAGGTGACGGCGAGGCCCGGCGACACGGCCAATGCCGGGAAGCTGACCGAGATCGCGGCATTGGCGATCCACTGCGCGAACCCCGATACCGCCAACCCCGAGCCGCGGATCTGGTTCGGGAACATCTCGCCCAGCATGACCCACATCACCGGTCCCCAGCTGAGATTGAAGAAGATGACGTACAGGTTTGCCGCGACCAGCGCGACGATGCCGTTGTTGCCGGGCAGCGATACCGCACCCGCGGCATCGGTGACCGCGGTGGAAAAGGCGTAAGCGACCACCGCCAGCGTCACCGCCATGCCGGCGGAACCGACCAGCAACAGCGGTTTGCGCCCGATCCGGTCGACAGTGCCGATCGTGAACAGGCACGCCGCGATCGACAGCACGCCGGAGAGGATGTTGATCTGCAGCGCGTTGTCTTCGGTGAAGCCCACCGCCTCCCACAGCACCGCGCCGTAATAGAAGACGACGTTGATGCCGACGAGTTGCTGGAAGACCGCCAGCCCGATGCCGGCCCACAGGATCGGCCGGATCCGGCCGGTGGTCTTGTCGACCAGATCGGACAGTTTCGGCTTGTGATGGTCCGCGGCGAGCGAGTTGCGGATCTCGACGACCTTGCGATCCGCCTCGACACTGCCGAACAAGCGGGTGAGGACGGCATGCGCCTCGGCCTCGCGCCCCTTCGCCATCAGATACCGCGGGCTTTCCGGAATGACGAGCAGGGCGACGAGATAGATCGCGGCCGGGATCGCCTGCAGCCAGAACATCCAGCGCCACGCCGGGAAGCCGAGCCAGAACGCCGCCGTCGAGCCGCCTGCGTACCGGGCGAGCGCAAAATTGGCGACGAATGCGCCCGTCAGGCCGGTGATGATCATCACCTGCTGCACGCTGGACAGGCGGCCGCGGATCGAGGCGGGAGTGACTTCGGAAATGTAGACGGGCGAGATGACGCTTGCCGCGCCGACGCCGAAGCCGCCGATGATGCGCGCGACGATGAAGAGCCCGGAGCCGTTGGCGGCGCCCGCGAGGATGGCGCTGACCAGGAACAGGAGGGCGGCCAGCATCATCACGTTGCGCCGTCCGATCGCATCGGCGAGCCGGCCCGCGCCGAACGCGCCGATCGCGGAGCCGACGAGGATCGCGCCGACGTTGACGCCGATGCCGAGACGACCGAGGTCGAACGCCGCTTCCAGCCCCTTTTGCGTGCCGTTGATGACGCCCGAATCATAGCCGAACATGAAGCCGCCGATCGTCGCCACCGCGACGATCGCGGCGATGAAGCCGTGATTCGTGGCGCTGTCCGGTCCGATCGGTCTTGCCGTGCGCATGCTGTCGGTCATCGTCTCTCCTCAACCGGTCTGCGCCGGAATGGTAACGCTACCGGCTGGGGGCGCGGCGTCAAGTTCCGCGTGGACGATGCCGTGGTGCCGCGTCGGACTGACGGCGGATCAGGGTGAAGTCGAGCACCGGCTGCGGTTCGATCCCCTCGCCTCCCTTATGGCGGCGGATGGTGCCGACGAGCAACTCCACCGCGGCCCGCGCCATGTCGGCGATCGGCTGGTGGATCGTGGTCAGCTCGGGCCAGATCGCGGTCGACAGGGTGGTGTCGTCGAAGCCGCAGACGGTCAGGTCGCCGGGCACGTCCAGCCCGCGGCGATGGGCCACCGCGACCGCCGCCGCCGCCATGTCGTCGTTCGAGGCGAAGATCGCGGTCGGGGGAATCGGCAGGTCGAGCAATTGCTCGGCGGCATCGAGACCCGATCGGTAGGTGAACAGCCCTTCGGCGATCAGCGCGGGATCGGGATCGATGCCGGCGGAGGTCAGGGCGTCGCGATACCCCTCCAGGCGCTGGCCGCTGGCGGACAGGTTGGGGTTGCCGGTGATGAAGCCGATGCGGCGATGGCCCAGATCCATGATGTGGCGGGTCATCGTCGCGGCCGCCTGTGCATCGTCGATCCGGATCGCGAGCATGCCGTCGCGCGGCAGGCTGGTCGCGACCGACACGGTCGGAATGCCCGCGTCGGCCAGTAGCGCGAGCACGGCGGGCGCCTCGCACAGCGGCGGGGGCAGGATGATGCCGTCGATGCCGCCATCGATCAGGTGCCGGGCGACCTCGACCTCATGTTCGCCCAGTTCGCATTTCTCTACGACGATCTGCACGTCGCTGCGACTCGCCTGATCGAGGCTGCCGACGAGGAACTCGCTGAGATACCCTGCGCTGGGGTTGCTGTAGAGCAGGCCGATACGCGCCGGGCCGGCACCGGCGAGACTGCGCGCGGCGGGATTGGGCGCGTAGTGCAGCGCCGATATGGCGGCGTTGACCGCCGCGCGCGTCGCGGGACGGACATTGGTTTCGCCGTTGATGACGCGCGACACGGTCATCGGCGAGACGCCCGCCGCCCGTGCCACGTCGCTGATCGTCGGTGCCGATCCCGATCGACGGGACGGACGGCGTGCGGCGGCGGGTGAGTCCATAAGCGGTGCGGCATATCCGGAAGGAAGACGCCGCAGGCATGGACGCAAGCGACACGGCGGGCAAGACCGTGCCGCCCTTGCCTAGGCGGTTCGTGGCGACAGGCCCAGCCAACGGCTCGCCCCCGGCAAGCGGCGCAGGACGGTCGACTCGACGATCAGCACGACGAGCAGGCTGGCCCCGAACAACGGCAGCAACACCGCCATGACGATCACGATCGGCATGAATCCGAACGCCAGTGCACGCCCCCGCACCGGGCCGGGCGCGCCCAGTTCGCCGCCGGGCTTGCGCCGCCACCACAGTACCACGCTGCTGATGCAGAGCAGCATCAATCCCGATGCCGTGACGAGGTTGAGCAGCTGGTTGGCCCAGCCGAACGCCTGCCCCTCGTGAATCGCCACCCCCCAGCCGACCAGACGATCGATCAGGCGACGCTGGGCGAAGTCCTTGCGCGACAGGATGCGGCCCGATCCTGCGTCGAGCGTCAGGTCGGTCCGGCGCGGACGATCGGCCGCATCCGATTTCGCCGTCCACGGCGCCCCCATCCCGGCCGGCGGGGCGATCAGCACGGGCCCCGCCAGCGACAGCGGCCGGATCGTCGCCGCGATCCGGTCGATCGGCTCGTACGACGTTGCCGGATGCCGCATCGTCATGCCGCCGTGTTCGGCATGATCCCCCATCATCGCGCGCGTCCCCGCATCGCGACCGGCGCGGGCGCGCAGTTCGCCGGAATGCCCGGTCGACCAATCCTGCTTCACCGGCGAACCTTCGACGGCGGTGCGGATCGTCTTCAGATATCCGCCCCAGCTCTTCGCCCACGGCAGGCCGGACACGAGCAGGAACAGCGCCATGGCCGATACCCAGAACCCGGTGACGCCGTGCAGGTCGCGCCAGAACCGACGACCGCCCGCCCGGAGGCGGGGATAGACGACGCCGGCGAGCCCGGATGCGCGCGGCCACCACAGGAACAGTCCGGTGAGCAGCATCACGATCGTCCAGGATGCGGCGAGTTCGACGAGGTACGATCCCGCATCACCGGCGAGCAACTCGCCGTGCAGGCGGAAGACAACGCGCATCAGGCGACTGTCCTCGTCGACCGTCTTCAGCACCGCCAGCGTCTGCGGGTGGACGTAGACGCGGGTTTCGGTCCTGTCCCGGCCGACGATCACCTGCACCGCCTGATCCTGCGTGACCGGCACTTGATAGCGGTGCAGCACCGACCCCGGCACGGCGCGGACGGCAGCGGCCACCTGTGCCGCCGCGCTGGTACGCGGACCAGCGACGGCGACATGCGCGTAAGGCCGATCGATCAGCGCCTCCACCTGCGGCCGGAACAGATAGATCGAGCCGGTCAGCGCGAGCCACAGGACGAACGGGATGCAGAACAGACCCGCATAGAAATGCCACCGCCAGACGGTGCCATAGCCGGGCCAGCGGCGGGAAATCGTCGCCATCGGTCAGAACCTCGTCTTGATGCCGGCATAGACCGTCCGCGGCTGCCCCGCGTAGATCGTGCCGGTCGTGTTGCGCAGCACCGCCGCACCATTCTGGATCCCGGTCGCGGCGACGAAGCTGTTCGCGACGATCGATGCGGAGCCGACATACGTCCTGTCAAACAGGTTCTGGACGGAGGCGAACAGGCTGATCCGCGACCAGGGATCATCGCCGTCCCGGGGCGGATCGTAATGCAGGTTCAGGTTCGCCAGCGTATAGGCAGGCACCGACAGCAGGTTGGCATTGTCCAGCGCATAGCCGTCGCGATACGTCACCTCGACGAAGCCGCCGAGGCCGCGCAGCAGGCCGTCCGGCTGATCATAGGCGACGCGACCGTTGACGAAGGTCGGGATGACGCCGGGGATGGCGTTGCCGTCGCGATCGAACAGGCGCGACACGCTGCCCGCGGTCAGCCGCTCCTGAAAATCGGTGTAGTGATGGTCGTTGTAGCTGTAGCTCGCCTGTAGCTTCGCACCCGGCAACCAGCGCCGCAGCGGTCGCCAGTCCAGCCCCACCTCCACGCCGCGATGCACGGACCGTGGCACGTTCGACGTATAGGCCAGCAGGTTGACCCCGCCCGACTGGCTGACCAGTTCGTTGCGGAACCATTCGTGATAGCCCGTGACCTCCGCCGTCAGATGGTCGCCCAGCGTCAGGGTGGCACCGATGTCGATGCCGGTATTGCGCTGCGCCTTCAGCGCGACGTTGTTGCCGATCGTGCCATCGGGGGTGACGAACAACTGCCCCGCCTGCGGGATGCCATAGCCGGTGCCGACGCGGGCGTGCAGCCGGACCTGCGGCAGGGCTTGCCAGAACAGCGCGGCCTCCGGCGCGACGTTCCAGAAGCGGCGCTCCGCGGGGATGACGGTCAGCGTCGGCGTCAGGCCGATCGGATATGCGTACCCCGTCTGTCGTACGTCGATGATCGATCGTTCCGCGCCGATCCCCGCGACGAAGCGGACATCGCGCGTCAGTTGCAGCTCCTCGCGTGCACGTACGCCCATATTGCGGATGTCGCCGAACACCGTCTGCGTCGGCGCACCGAAGCCGTTGCGACCGGCCGGCGTCTTGTTGAAGCTGAACGACTGGTTGTCGAGATAGTTGTAGAAGAGCTGGACGAAGCCGGTCGCGTCCATGCCCAGCAGCGGTCCGCGATGCGTCAGGTCCGACGTCATGTTGTAGCTGTCGAGCGTCCCCTTGAACGGCGTCGCGCTGGTCGGCTGGTTGACGACGCGGCTGTCGAAGGTCGCCTGCGTGCGCCATGTCGTCGCAGCACCGAAATCGTGTTCGTAGCGGGTGCCGACGATCGTCCTGCGGTCGTTGCGCGCGAGCCCGCCCTCTGCCGCGGTCTGTGCGACGCGCGCACCGTTGACGCCGTTGACGAGGACCGAGATCGTGCCGCAGCCCGGCGCCGCGGCGGCGGCGCGATCGCATTGCTGCTGGTACGGATTGGCGAGATACTGTGCGTAGGACAGGCGTGTCGCCAGCCGGAATTCGCCTTCGTTGTAGATCACCTTCACCGCGACGCGGTCGTCGTCGTCGAGCGAAAAGGTGCCGAAGGCGTTGATCGTCCCGGTCTGGTAGCCGGTGTGCCCGGTCGCCCCGTCCGCGCCGGCGAGACTGGCGAACAGGCTGTATTCGTACCGCGGCCCGGCGTCGCCAAGCGTCGCGTAGACATTCGCATAGCCGTCGCCGCCGAAGTCGCTGCCGACCTCCAGCCCATCGATGTCGCGGCCGCGGCGGGTGCGGAAGTTGATCGCACCACCCAGCGCGTAATTGCCGTAACGCGCCGAGGAGGGTCCGCGGACGACGTCGACGGCGCCGTACGCATGCGGATCGGTCAGATCGAAGCGGGCAAGGCCATCGGGCTGGGTGACGGGAAAATCGTCCTCGAACACCTGGATGTTGCGCGCGCCGAAGCTGTTGCGCGCGTTCGAGCCGCGGATCGAGACGCCGACGTCGCGCGGACCGTTGCCCTGGATGACGGCGACGCCGGGCGACAGCTTGACGATATCGGCGATCGTGGTCGCGGGCGTGTTGCGGAACGCCGCATCGTCGATCGTCGTCACGGTCTGTCCGGCGACTTCGGTGGTCAGCGACAATGCCCGTGCGGTGACGACGATGTCGCCGCCGCCCGCGACGGGCGCGGGCTTCGCCGCCTGTCCTTCGGATGACGATGGCGGAGGGCCATCGAGCGCCTGAAGTTGCGCGTCGATCGCCGCGCGCTGGCGCAGCAGTTCGGCGCGGCGGGCGTCGGTGTCCGCACGCTGCGGTGGAACGGCAGCGGAGGAGAGCGCCACCGCGGATGCGGTGACGAGAAGCGATGTGAGCATGGATGGTCCCTGTCTCGCCCGTGGATAGGGGCGCGCCGCGCATCATCGAAACGCGGTCGATCATGCCGGACGTTGCCGGCGCGGTGTCGAGATCAGGTCAGGATCGGCGGCGCGCGTAACGGCGGGCGCAGGCGCAAACGACTGTCCCGCGCCGGTATCGCCGGTGTGCGGATCGCCCGGAGGAAGACGAACGCGATCGCCGCCACCAGCAGCCCGATGTCGATCGGTGCGAGCGTCGCGGCATTCAGGCCGGCGAAGGCGCACGGCATCTCCGGCTTGCCATGACCCTGTTCGTCGGGACGATCGTGATGCATGCCGGGCATCGCCATGTCATGCGCGGGCACCGCCGCCGCGACGGGTGCGACGCCTGGGCAGACGACGATCGCGATCCGCCCGTCGACCATCGCCGGCATATAGCCGAACGGCACCACCATCTTGAGCAGCAGCGTGCATGCCAACAGGCCGATCAGCAGGCCGGCGTGGCGCACGATGAGGGTACGGGCGAACTGCACGCCGCGTCCTAACCCCCTCCCGGTGCGCTGTCACCGCTCTGGATCAAGTCGCACCGCCATAAGTCGATGGGGCCCCACCGTGGCATGATCGATATTCAAATATCGGGACGATTATTCGGTATGCGGGATTATTCTTGCCAGACCGCAACGTTGATGTAGAAGCGGCGGCACAGGGGATCTGACGAAATATCGTTCGCGCTCATGCAGATGCGTGCGTTCTATGGAGAGGAAGATCATGACGACGACCAACGGCGCCCGCATGATGGCGCGAACGACCGCATCCGCTCTGGCGCTCGCGATGGCGATCAACGCCACGCCGGCGATGGCGCAGAGCACGCCCAATACGCAGACCGAACCGGCCCCCGGGCAGTTGCCCGCCGCGCCCTCCCCGGTGCTGCCGCCGGCCGCCGCGCCGGTCACCAATCCCAGCCCCGCCGAGGCGCCGCGCACCGATCAGAGCGCCGTCGCACCTGCCGATCCGCAGGAGGGCGGCGACATCGTCGTCACCGGCATCCGCAACTCGCTGCAAGGTGCGCTGAGCGCCAAGCGCGACGCCGCGCAGGTGCTCGACGCGATCTCGGCAGAGGATATCGGCCAGTTCCCGGACAAGAACATCGGTGAGGCATTGCAGCGCGTCACCGGCGTCCAGCTGACGCGCACCAACGGCGAAGGTTCGGGAGTCACCATTCGCGGCGCCGATCCGAACCTCAACCGCGTCGAGGTGAACGGCATCACGCAGCTGTCGACCACTGCGGGCCAGCGCGACGTCGACTTCCGCGACCTGCCGGTCGAATTCGTCAACCGGCTGGAGGTCGTCAAGTCCGTCACGCCGGACATGACCGAGGGCGGCCTCGGCGGCACCGTGCGCATCATCACCCGCCGACCGTTCGACAATAAAGAGAACAGCTTCCTCGCCGGATCGGTGCAGGGCATCTATACCGAGCTGACCGGCAAGGTGGATCCCAAGCTGGCGCTGATCGGCAGCAAGAAGTTCGCCGACGACACGTTCGGCATCCTGCTGTCCGGCACCTACGAACGCCGCCGCGTCGAAAGCCACGAGGCGCGCACCACCGGCTGGCGGCAGATCGACGGCAATGCCGCGCTGGCGGGGCTCCAGCCGCTCGATCTGGATGGCAACGGTAACGGCGATTTCTTCCCGGACATCCCGCGCTACGTCATCAACCGGCTCGATACCAAGCGCTTCGCCCTCAACGGCGTCGCCGAATGGCGGCCCGAGGACGGCATCCGCGCGTACGTCCAGGGCAATTTCGCCCGCGGTAAGCAGGACGTGAACTCGCAATATCTGCAGGTCACGACCAGCGGATCGATCCTGGATCGCGCCAACACGACGATCGGCGAGGACGATACCGTCAGCCACGTCGAATTCGTCGACAATCCGGCAGCGGCGCGCGCCAACCGGTTGCAGGTGGCGTATCGCAACATCCTGGGCGATATCACCCGAACGACGTGGAACGGTGCGATCGGCGGCGATTACGACCGCGACGGCTGGAAGATCAATTCGCTGCTGTCGTACACCCGCGCCAAGATCGACAACAACTACATCAACGCGACCGCCGACGCGATCGGGCTGTCGCGGGTCGTCGTCGACTATGCGAACGACCAGAACGCGCCGCGGATCACGCTGCCGATCGACGTCACGACCACGGCGGGGATCAATAGCGTCACGGCGCAATATCGTCCGGTCATCAACGTGCAGGACGAATGGTCGAGCAAGGTCGACGTGGAATATACCCGCGCCGCACCGTGGCTGTCGTCGCTGAAGGCCGGCATGCAGGTTCGCAAGCTGACCGCCGACAGCGCGGAATACAATGCGACGACGACGATCGACGCCTTCACCAACCCGGCCTTGCTGGGGCAGGTGCAGTCGGTGGCGTCGCAGATGACGATCGGCAGCACGCCGTTCTTCGACACCGGCGACCTGGGCTATAGCGGCGGCATCAGCGGCTGGCGCCAGCCCAATTATGCCTTCGTCGATACGATCGGCCTGCCCGATCCGTTCGGTACGCCGACGCTGCTCAACACCTGGCAGGTCGCCGAGCGCAATATCGCGGGCTATGTGCAGGGATCGTTCGAGTTCGATCCGGGCGTGCCGATCCGCGGGACGGTGGGTGCCCGCGTGGTCAACACGCGGACCGTGTCCAACGGCTTCCGGACCCAGACGGGTGCGACCCTGCCGGTGCAGTTCGAGAGCGACCAGACGGAGTTCCTGCCCTCGCTCAACATCCGCGCCGACATCGTGCCCAACAAGCTGCTGTTCCGCGGATCCGCGACCGAGGTGATCGCGCGTCCCACGCCGCAGCAGCTGGCGCCGCGCTTCTCGATCGACGTGGTCGGGCTGACGGGGTCGCGCGGCAATCCGGATCTGCAACCGTTCCGGGCGCGGCAATACGATGCGGGGTTCGAATATTACATCAACCGCACCAGCTATCTGTCGGCGACCTATTTCCGCAAGGAGATCGGATCGTTCATCGAGAACCGGACGCAGTCCGAGGTCGTCGATGGCGTCACCTATGCCATCACCCTGCCCGTCAACGGCACGCAAAAGGTGACGATCAACGGAGCGGAGGTCGGCGCGCAGGTGGCGTTCGACTTCCTGTCGACGCCGGTGCTGCGCAACATGGGCGTGATCGCCAACTACACCTATTCGAAGGACAGCGGCTACGAAGGGCGGGACTTCTTCACCGGCGGTTCGCTGCCCTTCCCCGGCCTGTCGCGGCACAGCTACAACGTGTCTCTGTATCACGAGAACAAGCTGTTCAGCGTGCGCGGATCGTACAATTGGCGATCGGACTATCTGATCACCGCGATCGGCCGCGGCAACAATCCGGAGTTCGGCGAGGCGTTCGGCCAGTTCGATGCCTCGGCGAGCATCAACCTGACCGAGAAGGTGTCGATGTTCCTCGAGGGGGTCAATCTGACCGACGCGACCCGCAAGGAGAATGCGAACAGCGTCTATCGCCGGACGTTGCTCGAAACCTACGGCCGCCGCGTCTACGGAGGCGTCCGCTTCCGCTTCTGATCACCGCTGAGGGATCGTCGAAGGGCCGTTCTTTCCAGACAGGAAAGGGCGGCCTTTTCGCGTGGCGGGTGTCCACAGGGCTGGCCCCGGACGGGTCAGATCAGACGATGGGGAAAATGGCGGAGAGGGAGGGATTCGAACCCTCGGTGCCCGCAAAGGCACGCCGCATTTCGAGTGCGGTACAATCGACCACTCTGCCACCTCTCCGCAGAAGACGTTTCGGGGCCTCGTAAAGGCCCGATCGGTCGGTCGAGGGCGCGCCTCTAACGGGTTCGTTTTCGGGTGGCAAGCACCGTTGCGCTTGTGCGGCGCAGAAAGTGGCTTAAATTGAGGTCATGCCCCGTCACGACCCTATCGATATGCATGCCATCGCCGGCTCCTCCGCGATCGTCGAGATCGATGCGCCCGCCATCGCCCATGCACGCTTCTCGATCGGCGATGTCGTGCGCCACCGTCTGTTCGATTTCCGCGGCGTGATCTTCGACGTCGATCCCGTCTTCGCCAACACCGACGAATGGTATGAGGCGATTCCGGAGGCGGTACGGCCGAAGAAGGACCAGCCGTTCTATCACCTGCTCGCCGAGAATATGGAATCGAGCTACGTCGCCTACGTCAGCCAGCAAAATCTGGTGGTCGACGACAGCGACGAGCCGATCGACCATCCGGCGATCGCCGGCCTGTTCACCGATTTCGTCGATGGCCGGTATGCGTTGCGTCGCGAACACCGCCACTGATCGCGTAACCATCGCGATGCCCCGACACGAAAAGGGCCGATTCGAAAAGGGGGCGTCGCGGCAGACACCGCAACGCCCCCTTTTTCATGCGCCGATCAGAAGTTGATCGCGGCGCGGGCGTAGAGGAAGCGGCCGTTGAAGCCGAACGGCGAGAAGCCGCTGTACGGCAGGAACTGGTAGGTCGCCGGATAGCTGCCGCCGACGCTCGTCGGGCGCAGGCCGAACGGCCGGCGATCGGGATAGACGTCGAAGGCATTGTCGACGCCCAGTGTCAGCTGCACGCCCTGCAGTTCGTAGCTGAGCGAGAAGTCGGTGATCCACTTCGGGCGCAGCACCTGATCGTCGGGTCCGAGCGCGGTCAGGCTGGCGGCGTTCGCACCCAGCGGCGCGGTCGTTTCCGGCGAGATCACCGAGCCGTAGCGGGTCGTGCGCGCCGACAGGCCGACACCGGCGATCTTGGTATCGGTCGCCAGCACCACCTTCGTCCGCGGCTGGCCGCGTTCGAAGCGAATGCCCTCGACCCGGCCGAACAGGACGAGGCCGGGAATCTGCGCCAGCGAGCCGAGGTTGTTCAGCCGTTCGTCGATTTTGTTCTGCGTGTAGTTATAGGCCGCGGAGAAATTCCATGCGCCGAGGCCGCCGAGGTCGGCACGATAGGTCGCCACGGCGTCGACGCCCTGCGTGGTGGTGTCGAGGCCGTTGATGAAGAAGCGCGCCGCACCGACGTTGCTGAAGCCGTTGCCGGCGAGCACAGCCTGCACCGCGGTGTTCTGGGCCGCCGTGCCGACGCCGGCCGCACCGAGGTTCTCGGACAGCACGATGCGATCCTTGATCTTGATGCGGAAGTAATCGACCGTGACGTTGAATCCGCGGAACGGGTTGAGCGTCACGCCACCCGACAGGTTGAACGACTTTTCGGGATCGAGCGGCTGCGATCCGAGCGCGCGGGCGACCGGGCTGCTGACCGGCACCGTCGAGACGTCGACCGGCACCCCTGCGAGGAAGTTGGTCGAGGTGGTGGTGAAGAACTGCTGGTGCAGCGACGGCGCCCGGAAGCCGTTCGACACCGAGCCGCGGATCGCGAACCCCTCGACGAACTCGTAACGGAGGGCGAGCTTGCCGTTCACCGTGTCGCCGAAATCGCTGTAATGTTCGTAGCGGCCGGCGGCGGTGGCGGTCAGGCCGGTAAACAGATCGGCGTCGAATTCCACGTAACCCGCGAAGCTGTCGCGGTCGACGTTGGTGCGCGCCGACGCGGGCAGTCCGCCGAAGCCCTGCGCACCGGCGGCCGCTGCGCGTCCGGGGAAGGTGCAGAGGCCGGTCGCCCCGGCTCCCGTGGGGAAGGACCCGCCGAGCGCCGCACAATTGCCGGCGGTGGTCGTCCGCGCCGCCTGAAACAGCGGACCGGTCTGGTACGACTGCGGATCGCCGGGGCGAATCTGATAGATTTCGTGACGATATTCGCCGCCGAATGCGAACGACAGCGGTCCGGCGAGGCCGGCATCGAACTGCCGCGACAGATCGGCATTGGCGAGGATCTGCGAGAAGGCGAGACCGCCGGCATCGAACGAACGCTGGCTCTGTGGGCCGAACGAGACGTTGACGCTGTCCTCGGTCCGGTAGTTCAGCTCGTTGCGGCCGAAGCCCAGCGAGAAATCACCCTTGAACCCGGCGATCTCGGCGCGGATGCCGCTGGTCGCCGACATGTCGTCGATGTTCGACTGGATCTTGGGAAGATAGCCATCCGGCGTCAGCCCGACGAAATTGCCGTTGGTTGGCGTCGTGGCGGGCGTGAGGACGGAAAAGTCGCGATTGGTTGCCGCCGATTGCTGGCGGAAGTTCGCCGCCGACAGGCCGTCGCGATGGCCGTAGGTGGCGAAGGCGTAGAATTCGGCGCTGCCCAGCGGCAGGCCGGTGTTGATCAGGAAGTTGAAATCCTCGGTCTTGGCATCGCCGTAGCGGAAGTCGAGGCGGTTGAACGTGGCTTCGCGCGGATCGAACGTCGTGGTGGTCGGCCGTACGTAATTCGGCCGCAGATCGTAGCCCTGGCGGTTGGTGAAGTTGCGGTCGCGATACTCGCCGGTAAAGTTGAAGAAGCCGCCATCGCCGATCGGCAGGCCGACGTTGACGCCGAACGTGGTGTAGGCGCCGTCGCGCGCCTTGCGCTCGCCCGAGCTGTTCGCCTGCAGATAGCGCGAATCGGTGGCGTCGAGCGCCGGCTGACCGCCGACGAGGCCGTCGAAGTCCGACACGCCGTCCAGCGTCGTCACGTACTTGCCGTAGCTGACCTGCGCACGGCCACCCGAGTCGGCGGTCTTGAGCTGGACGTTGATGACGCCGGCGATCGCGTCGGAGCCATATTGCGACGATGCACCGTCGCGCAGCACTTCGATGCGTTCGATCGCGAGCGCCGGGATCATGTTCATGTCGACCGCAGCTGCGCCGCGTCCCACCGTGCCATTGATGTTGAGCAGGGCAGAGACGTGGCGGCGCTTGCCGTTCAGCAGGACCAGCGTCTGATCGGGGTTGAGACCGCGCAGCGTGGCGGGGCGGGTGACGTCGGAGCCGTCGGCGATCGAGGGCTGCGGGAAGTTGAACGACGGCACCAGCTGGTTGAGCGTCTTGTTGAGCTCTCCCGTGCCGGATGCCTGCAACGCGCTCGACGAGATGACGTCGATCGGAACGGGGCTGTCGGACACGGTGCGATTGGCGACGCGGCTGCCGATCACGACGATCTGGTTGCCCGCCTCGTCCTCCGGCGCGGCCTGCGTTTCGGCAGTCGTTTCCTGGCTGGGCGACGATTGCACCGTCTGCGCCGCGGCGGCGCCCGCAACCATCATCGCCCAGATCGACACCGACGCGCCACCGAGCAAGTTTACACGCTTCATAGAACCCCCTGATGAAGGACAGCTCCCCTGCCGCCCCGTTACGGCGACACTTTATGTCCTTGAAAGCGCACGGCAAGCTGGTGGAGCCATGCTGTCACACGTTTGACATCCTACTGTTGCAGCGCAGCAACAAGCGATTTGCCGCCGCCGCATGGCGCAACGGCAGTTGACATCGCGTCCCGCTTTCCTTAGCTGCCGCCCCTCATCCCGCCGGGTCGCCCTGTGCGGGTACAAGTTTTTTGGGAAGTGACTAGAGCCATGTTCGCAGTCGTGCGCACGGGCGGCAAGCAGTATCGCGTCGCCGCCGGAGACAAAATCGTCGTCGAGAAGCTGGACGGCGAAGCCGGCGCATCGATCACGCTGGGTGATGTCCTGCTCGCGGGCGAAGGCTCGGAGCTGAAGAGCGTCGAGGGCCTGACCGTCGCCGCAGAGATCGTCGCCCAGGCGAAGGCCGACAAGGTCATCGTCTTCAAGAAGCGTCGCCGCCACAATTATCGCCGCAAGAACGGTCATCGCCAGAACCACACGATCCTCAAGATCGTTTCGGTCGGCTGAGCCTCAGGCGCGAACAGGAGTTAGAGCAGCATGGCACATAAGAAAGCAGGCGGTTCGTCGCGCAACGGTCGCGATTCGGCCGGTCGTCGCCTCGGCGTGAAGAAGTTCGGTGGTCAGGAAGCGATCGCCGGCAACATCCTCGTGCGTCAGCGCGGGACGAAGTTCTATCCGGGTGCGAACGTGGGGATCGGCAAGGATCACACGCTGTTCGCGCTCGTCGATGGTCGCGTGGCGTTCCACGAGGGCAAACTCGGCCGTAAATTCTGCTCGGTGCAGATTATGGCGGAAGCCGCCGAATAACATCGGGTAACCAGACGGGTTGCCCACCAGGGCGACCCGGGTTCCTCCGCAGCGAGGAACCAGCCAGACAAGGGAGACGGGTCCGCCCCGGCTCCCTTTTTTCTTGCTCCCCTCACCCACTGTCCCTGCCGCGTCACAGACGCGTGGCACGGGCGCGGCCAAGGAGAGCGAGAATGTTCGCCAGAACCAAGAGATTGACGCTACGGCCCGCCTGGCCGGAGGATGCGACCGCATTGGCGCGAGCGATCGGCCATGAGGCGGTCGCGCGCATGCTGATGCGCGTGCCGTTCCCGTACGAACCGTCCGATGCCGAAGCGTTTTGCAGCCTGCCGCGCGGACCTCACGAGCCGCGCTTTCTGATCGAGACGCATGAGAATGGTAGTCCGGTGCTGATCGGGGGCATCGCGATCGACGATCAGGGCGGCGGCGACATGCTGTTCGGCTATTGGCTGACGCCATCGGCCTGGGGTCGCGGCTATGCTACGGAAGCGGGGCACGCGGTCGTCGACATGGCACGTCACGCGCTGCCGGTCCGGCGATTGTCGGCATGGCACTTCGTCGACAATCCCGCTTCGGGCGCGGTCCTGCGCAAGCTCGGGTTTCATTGCACCGGGCAGGCACTGGTCAAGACCTCCGCCGGCCGCCGCGAACCGGCAGCGGCTATCGGCTATGCGCTCGATCTGGATGAGGTGGAGCAAGAGCCGATGCGATGCGCGGCGTAGATCACGTCCTGCTAAAGTAGGATTCCCTCTTCGTTCGTCATCCCGGCGCACGCCGGGACCCATGGTGTCAGGCGCCCGGTTGTACGATCTACAACCGTTGGCGCATCCTTGGGTCCCGACTTTCGTCGGGATGACGATGGAGGTCGCGGCCCCGACGGCTCCGATCGATAGCGGGCAGCGGATACCGACCCGCCATCGCCCGCCTCAGGCCACCGCGGCCTTCGGCAGCACCGCGGCCTCATAGTCGCTTTCCGCCAGTCCGATCAGCGCACGATCGTCATGTTTCCACGGGTGGAAGCCCGGCAGGAAATATGCGGCCCATACCCCGGCAACTTTTCGCGCCATGCCGGGATTGCCGAACGCATACCAGAACAGCCGCATCCATATTCTCGGTCCGGTCAGCCCGTCCTGCCGCAGCAACTCCAGCATGCCGCGCGTTCGCCCGGTGAAGAAGCGCCACGTCGTGATCAGCATTACCAGCGACTTGATCCGCCAGCGCCGCAACCGCGACCAGTCACGGGTCGCATGTAGCCAGGTGTCGTAGGCGACGCCCTTGTGCTCGATCTCTTCCGCGGCATGCCAGAGCCACAAGGCCCTGGCCTGTTCCTCGCCGCCCGCAAGATGCCGCGGGTCGGCGATCAGCTCGTGCGCGAGCATCGCGGTAAAATGCTCCAGCGCGGTCGTCGCGGCGAGGCTGGCGATCGGGGGGCGGCCTTTGGTGAGCGCCAGTGCGGCGTCGACGTCGCGGTCGAGCGGCGTGACGTCGTAGCCCTGATCGACGACGTGGCGATTGAACGCCACGTGTTCGCGCGTGTGCATCACCTCCTGCTTGATGAAGGCATTGATCTCGGCGGTCAGCTTCGGCGGGGTGCCGTCGCGAAACTTGCGGACGCTGTCGACAAAATAGCCCTCCCCCTTGGGAAAGGTCACCGACAGGGCATTGTAGAAGGCGGTCGCGACCGGATCGTCGGCCAGCCACCAGCGGCCCATGCGCGTGGCGCGGCCGAAGCGCCGGTCGCGCGGCGTGATCACCAGATCGTGCGGCGTGGTTGCTTTCGTCATGGATTCCTCCAAACAGGGACGACACCCGTCTACTTACATTCCTGTAAATAGGTTGATCCGCTGCCTGCCGCAACCCTCCGCCGACGCCTGTCCCCGACCGAGAGCCGCGAGGCCGCGGTGATCGCGGCGCAGCAGTTGCTGATCGAGAGCGGTCCGCAAGCGGTGACGCTGAAGGCGGTCGGAGCGCGGATCGGCCGGACGCATGCCAACCTGCTGCATCATTTCGGGTCGGCGGAGGGGCTGCACACCGCGTTGATCGCGCGCATGGCGACCGACATCACCGCGACGATCCGCGATGCCGTGCTCGGTGATCGGGCCAGGGCCGGCGAACAGGATCCGCGGCGCATCGTCGATCTGGTGTTCGATGCCTTCGGGCGCGGCGGCGCGGGTGCGCTGGCGAGCTGGATGATCCTGTCGGGCAATCACGATGCGCTCGATCCGATCCTGTCGGCGGTGCACGATCTGGTCGACGAACTCGCGGATGGCGTGCAGCCGGCCGAGCGCCCGATCCAAGACGAGACCCTGCATCTGGTGCTGCTGGCGCTGGGCGATGCCTTGCTGGGAGCACCGATGGCGCGGGCGCTGGGGTTGCCGAGGGGCAAGGCGCGCGATCTGGCCGCCGCGATGCTGTCCGCCAACAACGACGGTGGCTGACCGGGGTTGGCGATCCGACCGGATTGCCGACGCCGTTTGAACTGTCCGCAATGGTCATTTGAGACGATGGCAATGGTTCACCCCCTGCCGTCGTGTCCGGTACCGGGCTATGCCACCCCCTCGAGTGGGGAACAGTGTTGCCGCGGATTCAACACGTTGCGTTTTGAATATCGGGTCACAAGCGCGAGCGTCGTAGCGTCTGGTCGGACGGGTCGCGATGGCGTTGCGCCTGTGATCGCCGTGGCATCGGACCGGTCAGGCCGCATTCCGACGGCACATGGCAGGTGCTCGCTCGATCCGAACGCGATCGTCCACAGGGCGATCGCGGCAAGGGGGGGGATGTTCGGAACCGGCAGGTGCTCCAGGTGCCTGTCGCATGGTGCCGCCGACGGGTGCCGCGATGGGGGTCGCGGCGCCGGTCGGCGGCTATCGTGGCGCTTGCAGCGACGATCCGCCGACGAGCGTCATCCCGTGCAGTGCCCGATAATCGCCGGGCGTGATCCCGTACATCTCCCGGAATGCGCGCCCCAGATAGGCCGCGTCGCAGAAACCCCAGTCGTCGGCGAGATTGGCGACCGTCTGCCGGTTGCCACGATCGCGCAGCGCGGCGGCTACCCGCACCAGCCGCCGGGTCCGGATATAGGCCTGCACCCCGCCCTGATCCTGCAACAGCCGGTACAGCGTCGATCGCGACACGCCGAGCATCCGGCTGAGCCGCGCGGTGTTGAGCGAGGGCGATCCCAGCTGATCCTCGATCGCTGCGCGCAATTGCACCAGCAAGGCGCGTTCGTGCTGCCCCTGATCGGACGGGACGGCACCCATACTCGCCGTGACCGTCATCGCGAACAGGTCGAGGATCGTTTGGGCGATCACCGGCCCGCTGCCGACCGGCAGGTGGCCGGCCGATGCGCGGATCGTCGCGAGATGCGATACCAGCAGCGCCGCCTGGTCGGGCGCCACGACATATCCGTGGAGGCTGCGGACCTGCGGCAGCATCTGCTCCGCGAGAGCGCGGGGCAAGGCGAAGCCGGTACTGAGCGAAGCTTCGGAAAAGTGCTTCATCGGCGCCGCCATGTCGGCCAGCACGATCGATCCCGCAGGCGCGACGGTTCGATGGCCGTCTACGTCGACGAACGCGGCACCGGCATGACGGACGTTGACGACCAGATCGTCATTGTCGTCGTGATTCGCTTTACACCGGCTGCGATCCCAGTCCTGCGCGGTGATACGCGCCGAGCCGATTCCCAGCGTGCCGAGATCGAGCCAGTCCATCGCCACCGAAAACGGCTCGTGCGGCGTCGTTTCGTACCGCGTCGACAGGCCGGCGATATCGGCATCACGCCACGCCGCGTAGCAATCGCCGGCCGCCAGCCCATCGGTCGCGAACGCGCGATGCCAATGCAGGTTTTCAACCGTTGCGACCGCTGAACGGGAATCGTGCGCGATCTTCACGCGGAAGCTCATAGCGTTACCGTAAATGTCGCTTCAACGATCTTTTGCGTTTTCGTCCGAATGAAACGTCCAAATTCGCCTTGCCATCAACCGGATCAACGCGGGGGTGGCCGTTCGCGCCCATCCCGCTAAAGAGGCGGAATGCATTTCCTCGACCAGGCCAAGATCTTCGTCCGCTCCGGCGCGGGCGGCCCCGGCGCCGTCAGCTTCCGCCGTGAAAAGTTCATCGAGTACGGCGGCCCCGACGGCGGCAACGGGGGCAAGGGCGGCGACATCATCTTCGAAGCGGTCGCCGGACTGAACACGCTGATCGATTTCCGCTATACCCAGCACTTCCGTGCCCCGCGCGGCCATGGCGGATCGGGCAGCAATCGCACAGGTGGCGGCGGCGACGACCTGCTCATCAAGGTGCCGGTCGGCACGCAGGTCCTGTCGGAGGACAAGGACGAGGTGCTGCTCGACTTCACCGAGGTCGGCCAGCGCGAGGTGTTCCTGCGCGGCGGCGATGGCGGTCGCGGCAATGCCAGCTACAAGACCTCGACCAACCGCACGCCGCGGCAGCATGGCACCGGCTGGCCATATCAGGAGGCGTGGGTATGGCTGCGGCTGAAGCTGCTCGCCGATGCCGGCCTCGTCGGACTGCCGAACGCCGGCAAGTCGACCTTCATCAACGCGGTCACCAATGCGCAGGCGAAGGTGGGCGCATACGCCTTTACGACCACCCGCCCGCAGCTGGGCGTGGTGCGGCACAAGAGCCGCGAGTTCGTCGTCGCCGATATTCCGGGACTGATCGAGGGCGCGGCCGAGGGTGCCGGGATCGGCGACCGCTTCCTTGGCCATATCGAGCGATGCCGCGTGCTGCTGCATCTGGTCGACGCCAACGACGACGATGTCGCCGAAAGCTATCGTATCGTGCGCGAGGAACTGGCGAATTACGGCGGCGGGCTGATCGACAAGCCGCACGTCGTCGCACTCAACAAGATCGACATGCTCGACGAGGAGCTGATCGAGGCGCTGTCCACCGAACTGGCGGAGGCAAGCGGCACCGACGTCATTCCGCTGTCCGGCGCGGCGGGCACCGGTGTGGACTGGGTGCTCGATCAATTGCTCGAGGCGATCGGCCCCGGCCCGGGAACGGTGTCGTCGACCGACGAGGGCGAGGACGAGATCACCTGGTCGCCGGTGTGATCGCGGCGACGGCTATGCTATGGACGGGGTATGGCGTCTCGACCCGAATATCCGCTGCTCACGGCTGAGGAATTCCTGGAGATCGACTTCGGCGACAATAAGGCCGAGCTCGACAACGGCGTCATTCGGATGATGGCGGGCGGCACGGCGCGCCATGCACAGGTGCAAACCAACGTGATCGTCGCCTTGGCCTCCCGATCGAGAGACAGCGAGTGTCGTCCCTTCAATTCCGATATGGCGGCACGAACGCACGATCGCTCCATCCGCTACCCGGATGTGACGGTGTATTGCGGTCGCGGCGGGTCGGACAATGACGATAACAAGGCGTTCGACGATCCCCGCATCGTCGTCGAAGTGCTCTCTGCCGGAACGGCGCGTACCGATCTGACGACGAAGCTGTACGAATATAAGGCGTTGCCGAGCGTCGATACGATCGTCTTCGTCGACATCGCGACCGAGCGGGTGCGCATCGTCCAGCGCACCGGCCCCGGCGGGTGGAACGAGCAGGCATTCGACATGCCGGCGGACGTACCCCTCCCCTCGCTGAACGTCGTGATCCCGCATCAGGAAATCTTCTCGCGCGATTGATCCGGACGGGGACGAAGCGCTAACGCCCCGTCCATGATATTTCCTCCTGCCACCTGTCCGCGCCTGATCGTCAAGGTCGGGTCGGCGTTGCTCGTCGCGTCCGATGGCGCGGTGCGCCGGGCGTGGCTGGCGACGCTGGTGGCCGACATCGCGGGCCGTGTCGCGGCGGGGCAGCAGGTCGCGATCGTCTCGTCCGGCGCGATCGCGCTCGGTGCGCGGCGGCTGGGCCTGACCAAAGGCGGGCGCGCGAACCTGGAGGATGCGCAGGCGGCGGCCGCCACGGGACAGATCGTGCTGAGCCAGACCTGGGCGGAGCTGCTGGGGCAGCATGACATCACCGCCGCGCAGATTCTGGTGACGCTCGACGATCTGGAGGATCGCCGGCGTTACCTGAATGCCGCGGCGACGCTGAACCGGCTGCTCGGCCTCGGCGTCGTGCCGGTCATCAACGAAAACGACAGCGTCGCGACAGAGGAGATCCGGTTCGGCGACAACGACCGGCTCGCCGCGCGGGTGGCGCAGGCGGCAGGCGCACAGGGCGTCGTGCTGCTGTCCGACGTGGATGGACTGTATGACGCCAATCCGCACACGCATCCCGGTGCGCGGCATATCGCGACGGTCGAGCGGATCGATGCGGTGGCGGGGATGGCCGACGCCGGTTCGGCATCGGGCATGGGGTCGGGCGGAATGGTGTCGAAGATCGCGGCGGCGCGGATCGCGACCGCAGCGGGCGCGCATCTGGCGATCGCCAGCGGGCGGCTCGACCATCCGCTCGCCGGCGAGCAACGCCATACCTGGTTCGTGGCAGAACGGTCCGCGACCGCGCGCAAGGCGTGGCTGGCGGGTGGATTGACGGCCAGAGGCGCGATCCATGTCGATGCAGGCGCGGCAAAGGCGCTGGCGGCGGGCAGCAGTTTGCTGGCGGCGGGTGTGACACGGATCGAGGGAGGCTTCGCGCGCGGCGATCTGGTGACGATCGAGGGACCGGGCGGCGTGCTGGCGCGTGGCCTGTCGGAATATGACGCCGGTGAGGCGGTGCGGCTGGTAGGCACGCGTTCGGACGAGCAGGCGGTGATCCTCGGTTACGCCCCGCGGGCGGCGCTGGTCCATCGCAACCATCTGGCGCTGGTGTGATGCCGTCGCCGCCAGCCGATAGACCGTCATTCCCGCGCAGGCGGGGATTCAGCCCGGCTTGGCTCGCGACACGATCGCTGACATCCGGGGTTATGGAAACCCGCCCTTGCGGCGATGGCGACGCCATCAGGGCGGCGGGGCGCGCATGACCATCCTTGCCATCACCGGCGCCACTGGCTTCGTCGGGTCGGCGCTCGTCGCGCAGGCGCTGGCCGCCGGCCATCACGTTCGCGCCCTCACCCGCCGCCCGCAGCCGGCACGCGACGGCGTGACGTGGGTCGCCGGTGCGCTCGGTCGCCCTAATAGCCTCGCCGAACTCGCCTTCGGTGCGGATTGCATCGTCCATGTCGCCGGCGTGGTGAACGCCCCCGATCGCGCCAGCTTCGTCGCCGGCAACATCGACGGCACCGCCGCGATGCTCGCCGCCGCAGCGCAGGCTGGGGTGCACCGGTTCGTCCACGTTTCGTCGCTTTCCGCACGCGAACCGCAGCTTTCGAACTACGGCTGGTCGAAGGCGGCGGCGGAGACGCTGGTCGAGCGCAGCTACCTCGACTGGACCATCGTCCGCCCGAGCGGCGTCTACGGCCCCGGCGACATGGAAATGCGCGACCTGTTCCGCGCGGCTCGCTTCGGCATCGCCCTGCTTCCACCCCGCGGGCGGGTATCGCTGGTTGCGGTGGACGACCTCGCACGGCTGCTGCTGACGCTTGCGACGCGGCCCGGGCCGGCTGCGGTGTACGAGGTGGACGATGGCCATGCCCTCACCCACGCCGCCCTCGCGCAGGCGATCGGCCACGCGGTCGGACGGCGACGCGTGCTCGCCCTGCATTTGCCGAAAGCCATGCTGATGATGGGGGCGAGGTTCGACCGGACGGTCCGCAAAGCGCAGGCGAAACTGACGCCCGATCGCGTCGGCTATCTCTCTCACGACGACTGGACCGCCCGGCCATCCCGCCGTCCGCCAGCGTCGCTCTGGACGCCTGCCACCCCCCTTGCGGAGGGGCTTGCCGCAACCGCGCGATGGTATCGCGCCCATGGACTGCTATAGCGCCGCAACCCTGCCGTATTTGGCCGCCAGACGGATGAGCATCATGACCGACCGCACCCAGATCCTCGACATCATCAAGGCACAGATCGCCCCCTTCAACAAGAAGGGCGTCGACCTGACCGAAACCACCACGTTCCAGGGCGATCTGGAATGGGACAGCCTGACCGTGATGGATTTCGTCGCCGCGATCGAGGACGAATTCGAGATCATCATCACGATGAACATGCAGGCCGAGATCGAGAATATCGGCCAGCTCGCCGATGCCGTCGAGAAGTTGAAGGGCTGACATGACCGAGACCGGATTGCAGGCCGAGGCGCTGGACCTCGATCCCCCCGTGATCGCCCCCGAGCGCGACCTGATGTCGAAGTTCGACAATCTGATCGCCGAACGCAAGGCGCTGATCGACACCGGCGTCACCGATCCATTCGCGATCGTGATGGATCAGGTGAAGTCGCCGACCGAGGCGGTAATCGCCGGTCGCGACACGATCCTGCTCGGCACCTACAATTACATGGGCATGACGTTCGACCCCGACGTCATTGCCGCCGGCCACGCCGCGCTCGACCAGTTCGGGTCGGGCACCAACGGCAGCCGCATGCTCAACGGCACCTTCCGCGACCATATGGACGCAGAGGCCGCGTTGCGCGAATTCTATGGCATGACCGGCGCGATTGTCTTTTCGACCGGGTATATGGCCAATCTCGGCATGATCTCGACGCTGGCGGGCAAGGGCGAATACGTCATCCTCGACGCCGACAGCCATGCGTCGATCTACGACGGCTGCCAGCAGGGCAATGCCGAGATCGTACGGTTCCGCCACAACAGCGTCGAGGACCTCGACAAGCGGCTCGGTCGGTTGCCGAAGGAGCCCGCCAAGCTGGTGGTGCTGGAGGGCGTCTATTCGATGTTGGGCGACATCGCCCCGCTGAAGGAGATGGTCGCCGTCGCCAAGAAGCACGGCGCGATGGTGCTGTCCGACGAGGCGCATTCGATGGGATTCTACGGCCCCAACGGTCGCGGCGTGTACGAGGCGCAGGGGCTGGAGGCGGAGGTCGATTTCGTCGTCGGCACCTTCTCCAAGTCGGTCGGCACGGTCGGCGGCTTCTGCGTGTCGAACCATCCGAAGTTCGAGGCGATCCGCCTCGCCTGTCGTCCCTATATCTTCACGGCCAGCCTGCCGCCGTCGGTGGTCGCGACCGCGGCGGCGTCGATCCGCAAGCTGAAGACCGCGCATGCCAAGCGCGAGCAATTGTGGGCGAACGCGCGCCAGCTGCACGGCGGGCTGAAGGCGATGGGCTTCCGCCTCGGCACCGAAGCGCCCGACAGCGCCATCGTCGCGGTGATCCTCGACGATCAGGAACAGGCGGTCGCGATGTGGCAGGGGCTGCTGGAAGCGGGCGTGTACGTCAACATGGCACGCCCGCCGGCGACTCCGGCGGGTACGTTCCTGCTGCGCTGTTCGCTGTGTGCCGAACATACCGCCGCGCAGCTCGACGAGGTCATCGCGAAATTCCGCGCCGCGGGACAGGCCGTGGGCGCGATCGGCTGACGCCCCCGCGGGTGCTTTGCAGGCGGGGCGAAACGGGTTAGCATCGCTGCCGTGACGCGGGATGACGCCGAGATGGTTCCGGGGGGAACCCCGGGAGGCGACGCGGCCTGGCGGATGATCACGCTGGTCGTGATGGGTCTGCTGGGCGCGGTGGTGCTCGTCGCGCTGATCGTGACGCTGGGCGAATCCAACCGCCAGCGCGATCGTGCCTTGCAGGCGCAGGCGCACAGTTACGACGTGATGATCCTCGCCCGGACGCTGTCGGGAACGATCGCGCGGTCTGAAGCGTCGCTGGGCCGCTACGTCATCAGCGGCCGCGGCCAGCAGGCATTGGGGCAGATCTACTTCGATCAATGGCGGCTGGCGGGGACGCAGCTCGGCCGGCTGGAGCGGCTGACGCAGGCGACCGGCGAACAGAGTGCGCGGGTAGCGCAATTGCGGACCGCGTACATGCAACGTGGCGAGGAGCTGTCGCTGACGGCGCTCAGCACCACCTATGGCAAGAACAGTCAGGCGCTGGCGCGCTATTACGCGGCGCGATCGTCGCCGACGCTGACGGCGATCGACCGGACGCTGGACGAGATCATCGCGGGCGAGCGCGCGCTGCTCGATGCGCGGACCACCGATGCGATGCGCACCGTCGACCGGTCGAGCCGGATCGCAGGCGTGCTCGCGATCTTCGGCGTGCTGATCGTGCTCGGCGCGCTGGTGCTCGGCTGGTTCACGCTGCAGGCGGTCGGCGAACGCGCGCTGGCGCAGGCCGAGGCGGATGCGGAGCGGGAGCGCGCAGAGGAACTGTCCGCTGCGGTGACGCAGGCTACCGACGAGTTGCGGGTGCAGGAAGCCAAGCTTCGGCAAGGTCAGAAAATGGAGGCGGTGGGGCAGCTGACCGGCGGTATCGCCCATGACTTCAACAACATGCTCGCAGTGGTTCTCGGCGGGCTGGAACTGGCGAAGCGGGCGTTGACCAGCGATCCGGCGGCGGTCGCCCGGCACCTCGACAATGCTGCCGATGGGGCAAATCGTGCCGCGGCGCTGACCCGGCGGTTGCTGGCGTTCAGTCGCGAGGAATCGCTGAAGCCCGAACCGATCGTCGCGGCGCAGCTGGTGTCGGGCATGTCGGAGTTGCTCGACCGGACATTGGGCGACGCGGTCACCGTCGTCACCCGCGACGAGGCGCGTGGCTGGCTGGTCCGGGCCGATCGCGTCCAGCTGGAAAACGCGGTGCTGAACCTGGCGGTCAATGCGCGCGACGCGATGAACGGGCGCGGCCGGCTGGTGATCGCGACGGGCGCGGCGACGCTGTCGGATCATCAGGTCGATCACTGCGACGCCGGCGATTACGTCACGCTGGCGGTGACCGACGATGGCACCGGCATGACCCCCGACGTGGTCGAGCGGGTGTATGAGCCGTTCTTCACGACCAAAGAAGCGGGCAAGGGTACCGGTCTGGGCCTCAGCCAGATCTTCGCGCTGGTGCGGCAATTGGCGGGTGCTATCACGATCGATACGGCGGTCGGCCGTGGCACGACGGTGACGCTCTATCTGCCGCGCGACATGGCGGCGGCCGGCCCCGGCGTGGTGTCCCCGGTCGATGTCCTGCCGTCCGACATGGTCGTGGAAGGGTTGCAGGTGCTGGTCGTCGAAGACGATCCGCGCGTGCTCGTCGCGACGATGGGGGCGCTCGAGGAGCTCGGCCACCACGGCATCGCCTGCGACGCGCCGGCCAAGGCGGCGGGCCTGCTGACGGAGCATGACGCCATCGACCTCATCATTTCCGACGTGCTGATGCCGGGACAGACCGGACCCGAGATGATCGCCGCGCTGGCACCCCGCTTTCCGCACATTCCGGTGTTGTTCGTCACCGGTTTCGCGGGTGAGGCGAACGCCAGCGAATTTGGATCGCACCCGGTCTTGCGCAAGCCGTTCACGCTCGTCGGGCTGGAGCGGGCGATCGGCCGGGCGGTGACGGGCGATCGCCCTGCCCCACCCGAGCAGATCGCGGCCGAGTGACGGCGTGACCGTAAGCGGCTTTTCTAGCTGACGCCTGCGCTACCGACGCCTATACCGGGCCTTTCCAGCCCCGGCCCGAGCCCCTTCCCGCATGACATCCCTCGACCGCTACATGGCCCGGCTGATCGCGCTGCCGCTATTTTCGACGCTGATCATCGCCGCCATGCTGCTGGTGCTCGACCGCATCCGCCGCCTGTTCGATTTCGTCGCGACCGAGGGCGGACCGATCAGTGTGGTGTGGCGGATGCTCGCCAATCTGCTGCCCGAATATCTGGGGCTTGGCATTCCGATCGGCCTGTTGCTCGGCATCCTGCTCGCGTTCCGGCGACTGGCGGCGAATTCGGAACTCGACGTGCTACGCGCGGTAGGGGTCAGTTATACGCGCATGCTGCGCGTGCCGTTCATGTACGCGCTGATCCTCGCGGCGTTGAACATCGCCATCGTCGGCTTCGTGCAGCCGAAGGCACGTTACTATTACGAGCAGCTGCGCTTCGAATTGCGCACCGGCGCGCTGGGTGCGTCGATCAAGGTCGGCGAATTCACGCATTTCGGCGACCGCATGACGCTGCGCATCGAACAGAGCCACGACAAGGGCCGCAAGCTCGACGGGATATTCGTCTATTACAACGACAAGGGCACGAGCTATTCGGTGACCGCACGATCGGGCCAGTTTCTGGCGACGGACGATCCCAACACGATCATCTTTCGCCTGACCAAGGGCCTGCTGGTGCACAAAGCCCCGAATTTCACGGTGCCGCGCGTGTTGAGCTTCACCTCGCACGATCTGCCGATCCCCTTGCCGCGCTACGAGAATTTTCGCTCCCGCGGCGGACGCAACCTGGAGTTCACGCTGCCCGAACTCGCAAAGCTGGGTCATGCCTCACCAAGCGCGGAACAACGCGACAGCAGCCGATCGGAATTCCATTTCCGGCTGGTCGAGGTGGCGACGATGTTCCTGCTGCCCCTGCTGGCGATCGCGCTCGGTGTGCCGCCGAAGCGATCGAACTCGGGCTTCGGCGTGTTCCTCGCGATCGTGATGATCGTCGCCTATCACAAGGTGAACGAATATGCGGCGTCGATCGGCGAGCTCGGGCGCATCGATCCGCTGATCGCGCTGTGGGTGCCGTTCTGCATCTTCGCCGGGATCATTCTGTGGATGTACTACCAGATCGCCTATGTGCCGGGCGGGCAGCCGATCGGCGCGCTGGAGCGCGGCTTTTCCAAGGTCGCCAAGCTGCTCACCCGCTATCTGCCCGGCCGTGGTCGCAAGAAGGGAGCGGCGGCATGACCAGTTTCTTCCCGTCGCGTACCGTCGCAATCTATATGGGCCGGCTGTTTCTGGTGCGGACGTTCGGACTGTTGGCGGCGCTGTTGCTGATCCTCCAGACGCTGGACCTGCTGAGCGAATCCGGTGCCATCCTCGCCCACCCCGGCAACACCCAGTCGCAGGTGTGGGAATATGTCGGTCTGCGCGCACCGCAGATCGTCGCATTCCTGCTGCCGTTCTCGGTATTGCTGGGCACCATCCTGACGCTGATCACGATGAACCAGAACAGCGAGGTCATCGCGCTGAAGGCCGCCGGGCTGTCGGCGCATCAGGTGCTGGCGCCATTGCTGGTCGCCAGCCTGGGTGTCGCCGCGGTCAGTTTCGTATTCAACGAGCGGATCGTGACACGGGCGACCGCGACGCTGGATCAGTGGAAGGACGTCGATTACGGCGCGCTGCCGATCGACCGCGGCGAGCGCAGCAACGTCTGGGTGCGCGACGGCGACGATCTGATCGCCGTGCAACAGGTACGCGGGCGTGGCGAACAAACCCGGCTCGGGACGGTCACCGTCTACGATCGGACCGGCGGCGAGCTGGTCGCGATCATCCGGGCGCCACAGGGTCGCCATGCCGGCAACGGCTGGGACATCACCCCCGCCACCCGGTTCGACGTCGCGACCGGCCGGTTGAGCGAGATCGGCACGGTCAGGGTCGCACCCGGGGTGCGGCCGGACCAGTTCACGCTCGGCACGGTCAATCCCGACGGACTGGACTTCACCGCGCTCTACGCGGCGATCGGCGACCTGCGCGATGCAGGGCGGCCGACCAAGTCGCTGGAAGGGACGCTGTGGCACAAATTCTCCGGCCCGTTGTCGGCGGTGTTGATGCCGCTGCTGGGCGCGGTCGCGGCATTCGGCATCGCGCGGTCGGGGCAGCTGTTCGTGCGCGCCGTGATCGGCATGGCGCTGGGCTTCGCGTATTTCGTCGCGGACAATTTCGCGCTGGCGATGGGCAATCTGGGCGCTTACCCGCCGTTCCTGGCGGCATGGGCGCCGTTCCTGCTGTTCCTGCTGATCGGTGAGGCAGTACTGATCCGGACCGAGGAATAACCGGCCGGGTTTACGTCGCGCCACGTTTGTGGCGCGGCGCAGAAGGGTGACGGCCCGGGGATCTCTTTACCTGTCGCCGACGGCTCGATGCCATCTCCGCATCCGACATCCGCCCGGTATAACGGTCCGCCCACGTCGGTCAGCGGGCGACCAATGTGCTCCGCACGATCTTGTTCACCAGGCCGGGCAGACCGGCGTAGCTCGCCTTGTGATAGGGCGATCCCTGCTCCAGCGCGCCGGTGATGCGACGATGCGCTTCACCCAGAGCGTGGTACGGCAGGCTCGGCAGCAGATGATGCAGCGCGTGGTAGCGCAAGCCGACCGGCGCCCAGAGGGCCGGCAGCATCGATGGCGGCGGCACGTTGACCGAGTCGAGATATTGCGCGGTGACCGACATCGGTTCGCCGTCATTCTCCCACAGATGCGCCACCAGCGTCCGCACCTGATTGACCACCGCCACACCCGATCCGATCGCCAGCGCGATGAGCACGCTGCGCAACGGGAAGACTCCGGTTGCGGTCAGCGCGACGACGGCAATCGCCCAGACGCTCGCCGCAGCCTCGACGCGGTTCCACATCGTCCGCGCGTCCCCTTCGGGCGCACGGCGGCGGAAGGACGGGTTGATCGCCAGCGCCGAATAGCGTTCCATCACCATCGTGCGCAGCCTTGGCGACAGCAAGGACACCGGCGACAGGATTGCGTAGCGGATCAGCAGGCCGATAGGTGCGAGCGCGGAGATCACGACGAATGCGGGAAGCGTCCACGGCTTCATCAGCGCGAGCGGCAAATATTCCGGGTCCTCGGACGTGCCGTAGCGCGTCTTGGCGTGGTGAAGGTTGTGCACGCCTTCATACATAAAGCTCGGCACCAGCATCGGCACCCCGATCAGTACGTTCCACAAGCCACGGAAACGCGGCAGCGCGCTGTGCTTCATGTGGCTGACTTCATGGATGAAGCTGAGTGCCCGGTAGAGCGCCAACGCCGACACGAGCGCCGCCAGCACCACCCAACCGGTGCCGCTGACCGTCACCGCAACGGCAAGCGCGCCATAGCCGATCGCCGCCGAAGCGATCAGGTCCGCCCAGTAGATGCCGGGACGCGGGGCGATCAGGTCGCGCGTCAGTTCCGCCGCCGTACGCAGCATCGCCTTGTCGTCGGCGATGCGCTGGCAAACGGCAGGAGCCGGAGCGTCCGCGGCGGCGGGCGCACGCGATAGGGTCAGCAAGCTTTCCATGGCGTGTTCCATTGCCCCCAGATAGTGGCGACAGCGTGGCATTTACAGGCTTGCCGCCGACGCCGGTGCTGCAACATCTCGATCACTGATGACGGAATCGTCACTCGCATCGCCCGTTCGCCGTGCTAGATCGCCCGCCAAATGGGAGGCCCGAGTTGAGCGACCTGACGATCACGCCCGTCACCACCAAGCGCGAACGCAAGGCGTTCGTCGACCTGCCCTTTCGCCTCTACAAGGACGATCCGCACTGGATACCGCCGCTGAAGGGCGAGGCGCTGGGGCTGATCACGCCGGAGAAGAACGGCTGGTACAGCCATGCGAAGGTGCAGCTTTTCCTGGCACGTGAGGGTGGCCGGGTGGTCGGTCGCATATCGGCGCATATCGACACGCTGGCGCTGACCATGCCCGCGGATCAGGGTTTCGGCCCCGGCGTCGGCCAATGGGGATTGATGGATGCGGAGCGCGAGGACATCTTCGTCGCACTGCTCGCAAGGGCCGAGGCGTGGCTGCGCGAACAGGGGATGACCCGTGCGCTGGGCCCGATATCGCAGTCGGTCTGGGAGGAGCCGGGATTGCTCGTCAAGGGCTTCGATCATGCTCCGACGATCATGATGGGTCATGCCAAGCCCGAATATCAGGGCTGGATCGAGCGTGCCGGGTATGAACAGGTGAAGCAGCTGTTCACCTATGAGCTGGATATCACGCAGGAGTTTCCGCCGCTCGTAAAGCGGATCATCCAGTCGGGCGAGAAGAACAGCCGGATCGTGGTGCGCGAGGTCGACAAGAGCCGGTTCGAGGAGGAGGCGGCGATCATCCTCGCCATCCTGAACGACGCGTGGAGCGACAATTGGGGATTCGTGCCGCTCACCCCGCCGGAGATCAAGGATGTCGGCGTCAAGCTGAAGCCGATCGTGTTCAACGACCTGATCCGCATCGCGGAGCTGGACGGCAGGCCGGTGGCGTTCATGATCACGCTGCCCGACCTGAACGAGGCGATCGCGCCGCTGAACGGATCGCTGCTGCCGTTCGGCTGGGCGAAGCTGTTGCTATGGCTGCGCCGGCCGAAGGTGCGGACGATGCGGGTGCCGCTGATGGGGGTGTTGAAGGAGTTGCAGTCGTCGCGGATGGCGAGCCAGCTGGCCTTCATGATGATCGAATATATCCGCCGGGCTTCGGTGCAGCGGTACGGCGCCAGCCGGGGCGAGATCGGCTGGATCCTGGAGGACAATCAGGGCATGCGATCGATCGCCGATACGCTGAACACGACCGTCAACAAGGTCTACAACATCTACGGCAAGGCGTTGTGACCTGATCGACCTGCGGTCGCGCGGGTCCGGCACGTCTGCTCTCTGTCCGTTCAGGACGGGGCGCCGACGTACCTAGACCGTGAAGCTTTCGCCGCAACCGCAGGCGCCCTTGGCATTGGGGTTGGCGAAGACGAAGCCGGCGGTGAAATCGTCCTCGACCCAATCCATCGTCGATCCGACGAGATACAGGATCGATCCGCCATCGACGAACAGCGTGCCGCCGGGCGTCTCGATCCGCTCGTCGAACGGCTTGGCTTCGGTGACGTAATCGACCGAATAGGCGAGGCCGGAGCAGCCGCGGCGCGGGGTCGACAGCTTGACGCCGATCGCGCCTTCGGGCGCGCGCGACATCAGGTCGGCGATCCGCGCGTCGGCGGTTGCGGTGAGGATCAGCGGCGCGGGGCGCTGGCGGAGGGTCGTGGCCATTCTTCTTCTCCTTCTCCCCTCCACTTCGGGGAGGGGCTGGGGCGATGTCTCACCGAGGCCGGTCCGACTCCTCCACCCCAACCCCTCCTCTGAAGAGGAGGGGCTTTTTGTTACAGCATGCCCAGTTCAAGCTTGGCATCGTCGGACATCTTTTGCGGGTCCCACGGCGGATCCCAGACGAGGTTGACGTCGGCGAAGGCGATGCCGGGCACCGCGGCGACGCGCATCTCGACCTCGGCCGGCATCGATTCCGCGACCGGGCAATGCGGCGTGGTGAGCGTCATGGTGACGACCGCCTGCCCTTCATCGGTGACCTCGACGCCATAGATCAGGCCGAGATCGTAGATGTTGACCGGGATTTCCGGGTCGTAGATTTCCTTCAGCGCGTCGATGCACGCCTCGTACAGCGCGCCGCCGGGTTCGCCGGGGGCATCGCCCTGCGGCTTCTGCTGCAGGAAGCCCGACAGATAGTCACGTTCGCGGGGGGCCTGATCGGCTTCCTCGACGCGGGCGCGCGGCGGCGGGGTGACCGCGTCCACTTCCTCGATACGAAAGGTATCGCTCATCCGAAAATCCTCGTTACCCGTTCGACGCCGCGTACCAGCGCCTCGATGTCCTGTGGGCCGTTGTAGACCGCGAAGCTCGCCCGCGCGGTGGCGTCGACGCCGAGCGCCTCCATCAACGGCTGCGCGCAATGGTGCCCGGCACGGATCGCCACCCGGCCTTCGTCCAAGATGGTGCCGACGTCGTGCGGATGCACCCCCTCGACCGCGAAACTGACGATGCCGGCGCTGTCTTCCGGGCCGAACAGGCGGACCGAGTTGAGCGACGACAGCGCGTTGCGGGCGTCGCGGACCAATGCGGTTTCATGCGCGTGGATGCGGTCGATGCCGATGCCCTCGACATAGTCGATCGCGGCGGCGAGGCCGAGGCCGCCGACGATGTGCGGGGTGCCGGCTTCGAAGCGGCCCGGTGGGGGGGCGTAGGTCGTCTTGGCGAACGATACGCGGTCGATCATCGATCCGCCGCCCTGGTAGGGAGGCATCTGGCTCAGCAGGTCGCCCCTGCCCCACAGCACGCCGATCCCGGTCGGGCCGTAGAGCTTGTGGCCGGAGAAGACGTAGAAATCGCAGCCGATCTTCGCGACATCGACGGCGATGCGGGGGACCGCCTGGCAGCCGTCGAGCAGGATCTTGGCACCGACCTTGTGCGCCAGTTGCGTCGCGCGGGTCGCGTCGAGCACCGAACCGAGGACGTTGGAGACGTGAGCGAGCGCGACGAGCTTGTGGCGCTCGGTCAGCATGCTTTCCATCGCGTCGAGGTCGATGCGGTGGTCGGGCGTCAGCGGGATGACGTCGATCGCCGCGCCGACGCGCTCGGCGGCCATCTGCCACGGCACGATGTTGCTGTGATGCTCCAGCATCGACAGCATGATGCGGTCGCCGGCCTTGAGCTGCGTCGCGGCCCAGCTGTGCGCGACGAGGTTGATCGCCTCGGTCGCGCCGCGGACGAAAACGATCTCGTCCGGCGTGGTCGCGCCGATGAAGCGGGCGACCTTTTGACGCGCGGCTTCGTAGGCGAGCGTCATGTCGGCGCTGCGCTGGTACACGCCGCGGTGGACGGTGGCATAGGTTTCGGCATAGCCGCGGGTGATCGCGTCTATGACTTGCCTAGGCTTTTGCGCGGTGGCGGCGGTGTCGAGATACGCCCAGCCGTCGGGGATGGCGGGGAAGTCCGCGACGCGGTCGAGTGGGGCTTCGCGGACGATCGTGTCGGTCATGCGACGCTCCCCGATGGCGTGATTCGCGCGCGGAAGTTGCCGAAGTTGACGGTACGTCCGCGTCGGAAACACTCCATGGCCCGCTGGAACGGGCGAGCCTTCAGGCCGATCCGGCGGATGACTCCGGAACGGGGACCGTTGCGATGTAGGCAACGTAGCGCGAGCACGCCACCCACCCCCAGCCCCTCCCTGGCATGGAAGGGAGTCATAGAATGCGCTCCAGCCATGCATCCGCGTCGGCGGCGAAGGCGTCGCGGACTGTTTCGTCGGCGATGCGGTCGAGCGCATCGGCGACGAAGGCGCGGGTCAGGAGTGCTTTCGCGCGGGCTTCGGGGATGCCGCGGCTCTGCATGTAGAAGAGCGCGCGGTTGTCCAATTCGCCGATCGTGGCGCCGTGGGCGCATTTCACGTCGTCGGCGAAGATTTCGAGTTCGGGCTTGAGGTTCACCGTCGCGGTGCGCTGGAGCAGCAGGCCGCGCAGGGACTGTTCGCCGTCGGTCTTCTGCGCGTCGCGGGCGACCTCCACCGCGGCGGCGAGGCTGACCGTCGAGCGATCGGCGGCGACCGCGCGCCAGAGCTGGTGCGACTGGCCGTTGGGATGCGCGTGGCGGACGCGGACGGCGCATTCCTGGCGCTGGTCATCGCGGGTGAGCAATGCGCCGCCGAGCTCGGCATAGGCGCCGTCGCCGTTGAGCGTCAGCGCGGCGTCGAGACGCGTGCCGGCGGCGGTGGCACCCAGCGCGACGCTGACGAAGCTGGCGGCTTCGGCGATGGCCACTTCGTCGCGGGTCGAGACGAAGCCCGCGGACTGGACGATGCGGACGGCGCGCATGACGCGGGCGCCCTTGCCGAGGTCGAAGCGGGTGAGCGTGTTGGTCCAGCCGGCGCCGGTGTAGCTTTCGACCAACGTCAGGACGGCGTCTTCGCCCAGCGTGATGACGAGCGGGGACTGGCTGTCTTCGCCGGCGTTGACGCGGGTGATCTCGATCGTCGTGACGCTGTTCGAAGCGAGGGTGATGCGGTGACCATTGCCCGAGGCGAAGCGGGCGAGTGCGTGGTCGCTGGTCACGGCTTCTTCAGTGATCGTCAGGTCACCAGTCTGCTCGGCCAGTGCGCCGCCGACGAACACGAGGCGCGCGGCTTCGGTGAGGATCGGGTCGGGCGTTTCGGTTGCGGCGGTCGGGAGGGTGCGGGCGGCTTCCAGCGCGGGCATGTCGGCCCAGCGGAAGGCTTCCTCGCGGGTGGTGGGGAGGTCGAGGGTCATGCTGCGGCTCTGGTCGGAGAGAGATGATCACGCGAAGGCGCGAAGACGCTACGAGAAGAAGGTGTTTCGCGCGGAGACGCGGAGACGCGGAGAAGAAGAGGAGCAGGAGAAGAGAGGATGATTGCGCCTTCGGCGCAGGTCTTCATCTTGCCCGTCAGGGCTGTCTCGCTGCTGTTGGCGATGATCCGCGAGAGCGCGCCACTTGCTGCGCATCCTCCGCGTCTCCGCGTCTCCGCGTGAACCACTCTCTTCGCGTCTTCGCGGCTTCGCGTGATCATCACGCAGCCACCCCCGCGTAGCCCTCGCGCTCCAGTTCGTGCGCCAGCTCCGCGCCGCCCGAGCGGACGATGCGGCCATCCGCCAGCACATGGACGAAGTCGGGCTGCACGTAGTCGAGCAGGCGCTGGTAGTGGGTGATCAGCAGCACCGCCTTGTCGGGCGCGCGCATGATGCGGTTGATGCCGTCGCCGACGATGCGGAGCGCGTCGATGTCGAGGCCGGAGTCGGTTTCGTCGAGGATCGCGAACTTGGGGTTCACGACGCCCATCTGGACCATCTCGTTGCGCTTCTTCTCGCCGCCGGAGAAGCCGACGTTGACCGGACGCTTGAGCATCTCGGCATCCATGTCGAGCTTGCGCGCTTCCTCGCGGGCGAGCTTGAGGAATTCGGCACCGGACAGCGGCTTTTCGTCGCGGGTGCCGCGCTGGGCGTTGAGCGCCTCGCGCAGGAACTGGACGTTGCTGACGCCGGGGATCTCGACCGGATACTGGAAGCCTAGGAACACGCCCGCCGCAGCGCGCTCGTTGGGCGCGAGTTCGAGGAGGTCCTGACCGGCGAAGGTGATGCTGCCCTCGGTCACCTCATAACCGGGACGACCGCCGAGGACGTAGCCGAGCGTCGACTTGCCCGCGCCGTTCGGGCCCATGATCGCGTGGATCTCGCCCGCGTTCACGGTGAGGGACAGGCCCTTGAGGATGGCCTTGCCGTCGATCTCGGCGTGGAGGTTTTCGATTTTAAGCATCTGTGTCGATCTTCTTCCTTAAGCCCCTCCCCTTCAGGGGAGGGGTTTGGGGGTGGGGCGTGTCTCACCGAGAGTGTCGCCCGCGTCCCCCACCCCAACCCCTCCCCTGAAGAGGAGGGGCTTTCGATTGGTCAGCCCACCGAGCCTTCGAGGCTGATGCCGAGCAGTTTCTGCGCTTCGACGGCGAATTCCATGGGCAACTGTTGCAACACCTCGCGGGCGAAGCCGTTGACGATCAGGGCGACTGCCGCTTCCTGATCCAGACCGCGGGACATGGCGTAGAAGAGCTGGTCCTCGCTGATCTTCGACGTGGTGGCTTCGTGCTCGATCTGGGCGCTCGGGTTCTTCACCTCGATGTACGGGACGGTGTGCGCGCCGCATTGGTCGCCGAGCAGCAGCGAGTCGCATTGGGTGAAGTTGCGGACGTTTTCCGCCATCGGGCCGACGCGCACCAACCCGCGGTAGGTGTTGTCCGAGCGGCCCGCCGAAATCCCCTTCGACACGATCGTCGAGCGTGATCCCTTGCCGAGGTGGATCATCTTGGTGCCGGTGTCGGCCTGCTGACGATTGTTGGTGACCGCGACCGAGTAGAATTCGCCGACGCTGTTCTCGCCAGCCAACACGCAGCTCGGGTATTTCCAGGTGATCGCCGAGCCGGTTTCGACCTGCGTCCACGACACCTTGCTGTTCTTGCCCTGACAGAGCGCGCGCTTGGTGACGAAATTGTAGATGCCGCCGACGCCGTTCTCGTCGCCGGGATACCAGTTCTGGACGGTGCTGTACTTGATCTCGGCATCGTCCATCGCGACCAGTTCGACGACCGCGGCGTGAAGCTGGTTCTCGTCGCGCATCGGGGCGGTGCAGCCTTCGAGATAGCTGACGTAGCTTCCTTTATCCGCAACGATCAGCGTGCGTTCGAACTGGCCGGTGTTTTCGGCGTTGATGCGGAAATAGGTCGACAGCTCCATCGGGCAGCGGACGCCCTCCGGGATGTAGACGAAGGTGCCGTCGCTGAAGACCGCGCTGTTGAGCGTGGCGAAGTAATTGTCGCGCTGCGGCACGACCTTGCCAAGCCATTTGCGGACCAGGTCGGGATATTCGCGGATCGCTTCGCTGATCGAGCGGAAGATGACGCCGGCCGCTTCCAGTTCCTTGCGGAAGGTGGTGGCGACCGAGACGCTGTCGAACACCGCGTCGACGGCGACGCGGCGCTTTGGGGTGCCGTCTTCGTTGGTTTCCTCGACGCCCGCGAGCATCTTCTGCTCGGCGATCGGGATGCCGAGCTTTTCGTAGACGCGCAGGATTTCGGGGTCGACCTCATCCAGCGAGCCGAGCTTGGGCTTCGCCTTGGGCTCGGCGTAATAATAGGCGTCCTGATAGTCGATCGGGGGGACGTTGAGCTTGGCCCAGTCCGGTGCCTCCATCGTCTGCCACAGGCGGAACGCCTTCATGCGCCAGTCGAGCATCCATTCGGGCTCGTTCTTCTTGGCGCTGATATAGCGCACGGTGTCCTCGTTCAGGCCCTTGGGGGCAAAGTCCTGTTCGATATCGGACGAAAAGCCCCATTCGTAGGTCTTGGAGACGGCCGCATAGGCCTCTGCGTTCTTGGTCGCCATGGTTACACCTGTTCGCCGATAAGGGCGGGGATGGGATCGTGGATGGGCGCTCGGGAGAGGCGGGCGAGCGATACGCCGGCGAGCGCGCCGCGGACCGCTTCGTTGACGACGCCCCAGTGCGGGCGGACCTGGCAATTGCCCTCGATCGCGCAATCGTGGCGGCTGCCCTCGACGCAGGAGGTCATCTGGATTGGCCCTTCGACCGCCTCGATGATGTCGGCGAGGCTGATCGCCGCGGCGGGCCGCGCGAGGCGAAAGCCGCCGCCGGTGCCGCGCGCGCTCTCGATCAGCCCGGCGGAGGACAGGCGGCTGACCAGCTTTTGCGCGGTCGGCAGCGGCACGCCCGTCTCCTCGGCGAGCAGGGTCGCATTGAGACGCGCCACGCCACCGCAATGGCGGGCGGCGGCGGACATCATCACGACCGCATAATCGGCTAGGCTGCTGAGACGCATCGGCTCCGAGTCGGTTGTTGCGGCCGCTTTGTTGAGAACGGGTCGCAAATCGGATCAATTCGATCCGATTGCGAGATAGGCTTTTGTGCGCTGCGGTCAAGGTGGGAGGGCATCTACCTTACCATCCGTCATCCCGGCGCACGCCGGGACCCATGGATGCGATCGGCCGGCGGTACGTCCATCAGCAGCCGAGTGCGTCCATGGGTCCCGGCGTTCGCCGGAATGACGGTTTGGAAAGCAGGCGAGCTTTGACCTGCACACATCGTGATGCGATGGGCAGCCACATGTCCTATCCCCTCCGCCCCCTGCTGTTCGCCCTCGATGCGGAGCGTGCGCATGCGCTTACCCTGAAGGCGCTGGGCGTGCGGGCGAAGCTCCCCTACCCTGCGACCAAGCTGAACCCGCGGCTCGCCACCCGCATCGGCAGCCTCTCCTTTGCCAATCCGTTGGGCGTGGCGGCGGGGCTCGACAAGGATGGGGTGGCGATCGAGGGGTTGTTCGGGCTGGGCTTCGGCGCGGTGGAGATGGGGACGCTGACGCCCCTGCCCCAGAGCGGCAATGCCAAGCCGCGGCTGTTCCGGCTGGTGGCGGATCGCGCGGTGATCAACCGGATGGGATTCAACAATGGCGGTCTGGAGGCCGGGCTGGCGCGGGCGCGCATCGCGGCGCGGGGAACGGGGCGGCTCGGGATCAACGTCGGCGCCAACAAGGATGCCACCGACCGCGTCGCCGACTATGTCGCGGGGGTGAGCGCCGCCGCGCCGATCGCCGACTACGTCACGATCAACATATCCTCGCCCAACACGCCGGGGTTGCGCGACCTGCAGCATGGTCCGGCGCTCGACGAACTGCTGGCGGCCTGCACCGGGGCGCGGGGCGACACGCCACTGTTCCTGAAGGTGGCGCCCGATCTCGACGCCACGGCGATCGACGGCGTGGTGCGGGCGGCGATCGGCAACCGGATCGATGCGATCATCATGGGTAATACGACGATCTCGCGACCTGCGTTGCGATCTGCGCAGGCTGGCGAGACCGGGGGCCTGTCGGGCGCACCGCTCGCCGCGCTCGCACGGCAGCGGCTGGCGGATGTCCGCGGCGCATCCGGCGGCGCGATCGCGCTGATCGCGGCGGGCGGGATCGATAGCGGTGCGGAAGCCTATGCCCGCATCCGTGCGGGCGCGAGTCTGGTGCAAGTCTATTCGGCGTTGGTGTTCGAGGGGCCGGGACTGGCGCGATGCATCCTGCACGACCTCGACCGGCTGCTGGCGCGCGACGGATTTACGGATGTCGCGCAGGCCGTGGCGGCGTAACGGGTTGCCCTCGGCCGGGTAGCCGTTAGGCTTTGCGGCGATGAAGACCCTGTCGATCGCCCTCGCCGCCGCGACGCTGCCGCTCACCGCCTGCGCGGCGCAAACCAGACATCCCACGCCGGTGTCCACCAGAGCCCCCGGCATGGTCAGCGCCGCCGATCCGCGCGCGTCGGCGGCGGGCGTCGAGATCCTGAAGGCCGGCGGCAGCGCGACCGATGCCGCGATCGCGACGATGCTGGCGTTGAACGTGGTCGAACCGCAAAGCTCGGGCCTAGGCGGCGGCAGTTTCTGGGTTCGCCATGCCGCGAAGACCGGCAAGGTCACGACGATCGACGCACGCGAAACCGCGCCGGCCGCCGCCGACGCCCGCTGGTTCTATGCCGCCGATGGCACCCCGATGAGCCGGCGGGATGCCGTGCCCGGTGGCCGCAGCGTCGGCGTGCCTGGCGCTCTGCGCGGCATGGCGCTGGCGCATCGACAGGCCGGCAAGCTGCCATGGGCGAAGTTGTTCGAACCCGCGATCCGGCTGGCGCGCGACGGATTTCGGGCGACGCCCCGTTTTCGCAATTCCGTCGCCGCCTATGGCACGCATCTGACGCCCGATGCGCGGACGGTGTTCACCATCCCCGCGGACGGCATCATGCGCAATCCGGCGCAGGCCGCGCTGCTCGAGCGGATCGCCCGTCAGGGTCCGGACAGCTTCTACGTCGGACCGCAGGCGCAGAAGCTGGTCGCGACGGTCAACGGCGCGGCGCACAACCCGTCGAAGATGACTACGGGCGACCTCGCCAGCTATGACGCCAAGCCGCGTGACGTGATCTGCGAGCCGTATCGCAGCTATCGTATCTGCGGCATGGGACCGCCGTCGTCGGGCGGGGTGACCGTGCTGATGATCCTGAAGCAGCTCGAACGGTTCGACATGGCAAAGCTGGGCAAGGCATCGCCGGTCGCGTGGCACCTGTTCGCCGAATCCTCGCGCCTCGCCTATGCCGATCGCAATATGTACGTCGGCGATCCCGATTTCGTGGCGGTGCCGATCAAGGGCATGCTTGATCCGACATATCTGGCGTCGCGATCGGCGCTGATCTCGGAAAGCACGACTTTGGCGAGCGTCACCGCCGGCACCCCGCCGGGCGCTCCGGCCCGTACGTCTGCGCCGGTCAGCGAGGTCGCGGGCACCACCGACCTCGCCGTGGCCGACCGCGACGGCAACGTGGTCGAGGTGACGACGACGGTGGAGGGGCCGTTCGGATCGGGGCTGGTGATGGACGGCACCGTCCTCAACAACGAGCTGACCGATTTCGATATCGTACCCTTTGCCAAAGAGGGGAACGGGGCCGGCTATCTGGTCGCCAACCGGGTGGAAGGCGGCAAGCGGCCGCGGTCGTCCATGGCCCCGACGATCGTCTACAATGCCGACGGCAGCGTCCGGCTGGCCTTGGGCGCGGCAGGCGGATCGACGATCATAGCGCAGATCGCCAAGGCGCTGGTCGGCGTACTCGACTGGAATCTGTCGGCGCAGGACGCGATCGCGCTCGGGCTGGTGTATGCGCCGGGTCCGGGGGCGACGCTGGAGACCGGATCGTCCGCCGTCGCCCTGCAGGCGGGGCTGACCGCCCTCGGCGAGCAAGTGCAGGTCGCGCCGATGGGGCTTAAGGCGAATGCGATCGAATGGCGTCAGGGCCGCTGGATCGGTGCCGCCGACCCGCGCAGCGAGGGCGTGGCGATCGGCGAGGACGGCAGCGTCAGCGACGTGACGCGGATGGCGCCGGTCGCCAATCGCCCTTCGGAATGAATGACGGCGGGCCACGAGCATCGCCGCGACAGGAGAGACACGATGAGCAGCACCCCGGCACGCAGCCTGGAACACTTCCCCAACCTCGTGACGATGTTCTTCACGCGCGCGCGGGAGAAGGGTGACGCGCCGTTCCTGTGGACCAAGACCAGCGGCACGTGGACGGCGACGAGCTGGGCGGAGGCGGCGCGGCAGGTCGCGAGCCTCGCCGCCGGGCTGAAGGCGATCGGCATCAAGCCGGGCGACCGGGTGATGCTGGTGAGCGAGAACCGGCCGGAATGGTGCATAAGCGACCTCGCCATCATGGCGGCGGGCGCGATCACCGTGCCGACCTACATCACCAATACCGAGCGCGATCACACCCACATCATCGCCGATTCGGGTGCGTGCGCGATCATCGTGTCGACCGAGAAGCTGGCCAAGACGCTGCTGACCGCGGTGCTGCGATCGAACCGCGGCCAGACGGTGATCGGTATCGATGCGATGCGCGCGCCGCAGGGCGGGGTCGACTTCCACGACTGGCGGACGCTGATCGCGGATCATCCGGCCGACCCGGCGGAGGCCGAGGCGGCAGCGACGTTCCAGCGCGGCGACCTTGCCTGCATCATCTACACCAGCGGCACCGGCGGCGCGCCGCGCGGGGTGATGCAGCATCACGGCGCGATCCTGCACAACGTCAAGGGCTGCGCGACCGTCATCTCCGAGGATTTCGGCTGGGACGACGAGGTGTTCCTGTCGTTCCTGCCCCTGTCCCACGCCTATGAGCACACCGGCGGGCAGCATTTCCCGATCGGGTTGGGCGGGCAGATCTATTATGCCGAAGGTCTCGACAAGCTGGCGGCGAATATCGAGGAGGTGCGGCCGACGATCATGTTCGTCGTGCCTCGCCTGTTCGAAGTGCTGCGCACGCGGATCAGCAAGGCGATCGAGAAACAGGGCGGCATGTCGTCCTATCTGCTGGCCAAGGCGCTCGACGTCGGTGCGAAGGAGAATGACGCGCGGGTGCGGCTGATCGACCGGCCCGCGCAATTGCTGGTGCGTACGCTGTTCAAGCCGAAGATCGCGAAGAAGTTCGGCGGGCGGATGAAGGCGATGGTGTCGGGCGGCGCGCCGCTGACGCCGGAGGTCGGGCTGTTCTTCCAGTCGCTCGGCGTCACCTTCCTGCAAGGCTATGGCCAGACCGAGGCGGCGCCGGTGATCTCGTGCAACCGGCCCAGCGCGGGCATCCGGATGGATTCGGTCGGGCCGGCGCTGATCGATACCGAAGTCAGGATCGCGCCCGACGGCGAGATCCTGGTGCGCGGCGAGCTGGTGATGCACGGCTATTGGCGCAACGAGGCGGAAACCGCGCGGGTGCTGAAGGACGGCTGGCTGCACACCGGCGACATCGGCGAGATCGACAGCGCCGGTCGGATCAGGATTACCGACCGCAAGAAGGACCTGATCATCAACGACAAGGGCGACAATGTCGCGCCGCAGAAGGTCGAGGGGATGCTGACGCTGCAACCCGAGATCGTGCAGGCGATGATCGCCGGCGATCGTCGGCCGTATATGGTGGCGCTGGTGGTGCCCGACCCCGACTGGACGCAGGAATGGTGCGCGGCGAACGGCACGTCGTGCAAGTTCGAGCGACTGGCGGAGAACAGCGCCTACCGCACCGCGATCGGCCAGGCGATCGAGCGGGTGAACAAGGACCTGTCGGTCACCGAGCGCATCCGGCGGTTCGTGCTGGCTGACGCGCCGTTCGGAATCGAGAACGAGCAGCTGACGCCGAGTTTGAAGATACGCCGACATGTGATCCGGGGGGTTTACGGCGAGCGGCTGGACGCTTTGTACAAGGGGTGAGCGGGTAAGGGATGAGGCGAGGGTTCATCGGCTTGAGGGATTGAGCTGAGAGCTCATCGCCTACCTCCCCCTCCGTCACGCCTTCGGCGCGCCACCTCCCCCTCGCGGGGGAGGACTGATCTTAATTCCTCCCCCGCGAGGGGGAGGTGGCGCCGCGTAGCGGTGACGGAGGGGGAGGCAGGGTTGGAGCTGGGTGGCTCGAAGCGGAACCTCGATCAAGCGAAACGTCTGAGGCGCGAACTGACGCTGCCGGAGATCGTGCTGTGGCGGGAGTTACGGAAGCTGGACGTCCGCTTTCGCAAGCAGGTGCCTGCCGATCCGTACGTGCTGGATTTCTACTGCGCCAAAGCCCGGCTGGTGATCGAAGTGGACGGCGAGGCACATGGTCGCGGCGATCGGCCCGCGCGCGATGCACGTCGGGATGCGTGGCTGGCCGCGAAGGACATTCTTACGTTGCGAATCAGCGCCACGGATGTCCTGCGCAATCTCGATGGCGTGATGCAGCATATCGTCACGGAACTCGGCGCCCGCGGAGGCGCCCCCTCCACCACCGGCTAGCGCCGGCGGTCCCCCTCCCCCGCTAAAGCGAGGGAGGACTTCGAGGTCATTCCTCCCCCGCGAGGGGGAGGTGGCACCGCGTAGCGGTGACGGAGGGGGAGGTCAGCGGCGCACCTCGCACCCTCATCGCCCCTCACTTCTTCTTCGGCAGCACCGCCAGCGTCCAGTCCTTCTCCGGCACCAGATACTTCGCTGCGGTCGCTTGCAGCACTGCGGGCGTCACGTCGCCGAAGTCGCGGCCGATGCGGCGCGTCGCGTCCAGCTTCCGGTCGTCGTAGGCGCCGCCGGACAGCTCGCGCAGCCAGAACAGGCTGCTGGTCGCGGCGCGGGCGTAGACCTGTTGCAGCGGACCCTTCACGCGGGCGAGTTCGTCGTCGCTGACCGGGTTCTTGGCGAGGTCCGCCGCGATCTCGCGCGACAGGCGGAAGAACAGATCGACGTTGGCGGGTGCGACCTGGCTGACCGCCATCAGGCGGCCGCCGCCGGGCAAGCCCTTCGGCCAGCTGCTCGCGACGCCGGGGCTGTAGCTCGCGCCTGCGGCCTGCCGCATCCGTTCGAACAGGCGATCGCTGAACACCTGCGCCAGCACGTCGAGGCGTCGCGCTTCGGCGATATCGGCCATACCGGCGCCGGTCGGCCACGCGATCACGGCGCTCGCCTGATTGTCCGGGCCGTTGTGATAGCGCAGGACCGGCGTCGAATTGTGCGCGGGGAAGCGCACCGGCGGCGGCGTGGTCGCCGGTGCGGTGCGTGCAGGGATCGCGCCGAGGCTCTTCGCCACCGCCGCGACCGCCTCTTCCGCCTTGACGTCGCCGAACACGTCGACCTCGATCGGGCCGCTGGCGAGCAGAGGCGACCAGAACGACTGGAAGCTCTTCGGCGTCAAGGCATTCACCGCCTTGGCATCGGGCGTCGCCCAGCGCGGATCGCCGGCGTGCAGCAGGCCCTCCAGATCGCGCGACAGCACCCCGTCCGCCGATGAATCATAGCCGGGGATCGCGGTCAGCGCCGCCGACTTCGCGCGGGCCACCGGTGCCGGGTCCCAGCGCGGATGGGCAAGCTTGGCGGCGATCAGCGTCAGTTCGTCGGCATAATCCTTGGGGCTGCTGAGCGCGGCGACCGAGAAGGTATCCTCGTCGATACCGAAATCGAGGCCGAGCTGACGGCCGGCAGTCAGCTGGTCGAGGTCGTCCTGACCCAGATTGCCGATCCCACTTTCCATCAGCGCGAGATCGCCGGCCCATGCCGGGCTCGGCCTGTTCGCGGGCAAGCCGTTATAGCCGTTGCCGAACCGTACCCGCACGAAGACGCGACCGGTGTCGTCGGCATTGGGGAAAAGCAGCATGCGGACGCCGTTGGAGAAGACGATCTTCTCGACCGGCAACCCCTCGATCGGGGTGCGCGTGACCACGGTGCCGGGCGTGCCGAGCGCCGGCAGCTTGCTGAAATCGACCGCCGCCTGATTGGCGCGCTTGATCGTCAGCGTCGATACGTCGGCCTTCAGCGCGGCCGCGAGTTTCTCCGCCGTGCCCTTTTCCGCGGTGCGCGTATTGACGAGGGCGCGGGTCGCCGTGCCCTCGAACAGTTTCTTCGACGAGGCAAAGACCGAGTCGGGGTTGAACATCCCCTTCTGCTTGGCCTCGGTCAGGATCGCGTAGGAGTTTTCCGGCGCGGTCACCGTTTCGCGGATGTCGAGCGCGCCGGCCATGTCGTCGGCCTGCTTGGCGCTCGCCTCGACCCGCGCGGTTTCGACGCCGTTGCGGATCGCAACCTCGTAATCGGCATATTCGCGGTCGATCTCCGCCTGCGTCGGCGGCGAGTTCTGCGCATCGGCGATCACCGCGCGCACGTCCTTCAGCGCCTGTTCCCACTGATCGCCCACCGGCAGGATCAGGACCGTCGTCATGTTCGCCGAGCGTGACCGGTCGTCGAGGTCGACGCCCGCCTGCACGAAGCTCGCACCGGCGCGCGCGCGGCGTTCGAGGCGGCGGCTGATCACCTTCGCCGCGATCGTGTCGACCATCCGCTTCTGGTTGAATAGCCTGGTGTCGTCATTGTACTGCCACGGTCGCACCACGCCCATCATGACGAGCGGGGGCAGGCCGGGTTCGACCAGCGTCGCGGACGTCGGCTGTTGCGACGACGGCTTGCCGAAATCGGGCGCCGGGCTGGTCTGGCCGTTGCCCTTCCAGTCGGCGAAATGTTTGGTGACGAGCTGTCCCAGCGTGGCGGCATCCATGTCGCCCGAGATGATGACGACCGCGTTTTCCGGACGATACCAGCGATCGTGGAACGCCTTCACGCTGGCGCCGTTCGCCGCCTCCAGCGTCTCCACGGTGCCGATCGGCGAGCGGGTGGCGAGCGGTTGTCCGGCAAAGAACAGTCCGTTCATCGCGTCCTGCAACTTGACCTGCGGACCCGGCTGTTCGCGGCGTTCGGCGAGCACGATCGGGCGTTCGGCGGAAACGGCGGCATCGGTCAGCACCGGCGCGGCCATCATCCCGGACAGGATCTTCAGGCTTTCGTCGACCGTCTGGTTCGTCGCGGACGGCAGATCGAGCTTGTACAGCGTCTGCGTCGGCGTGGTCGATGCGTTGCTGTCGGACCCGAAGGTCGCGCCGAACCGCTGCCACACCCGCTTCGCCTCGCCATCGGGCACATATTCCGACCCGCGGAACGACAGATGCTCGATGAAATGCGCGAAGCCGCGCTCGCTGTCCTTCTCGTTGAGCGAGCCCGCGTCGATGCGGACGCGGATCGACACCTGCCCCGGCGGCACACCGTTCTTGCGCACGGCATAGCGCAGGCCGTTCGGCAGCGTGCCGAACACCCACGCCGGATCGTGCGGCAGGTCGCTGCCCTTGTAGAGCCATGCGGTGGGATCGACCTTGACGGCGGACGCCTGGACCGGTGCGGGAGCCCTGGTCTGGGCAAGGACCGTCGTGGACATGGCCACGACGAGAACGGGCGCGAACGCGCGGGGGAAGAACGCCATAGACCCCGCATGTAGCGCCTGCCGCCCGCCGCCGCCACCCGATCCCTGTCACGATGCCCGTGATCGCGGCAACGGATCGCCCCAATCCCCCCGTTTCGGTCATCATTTTGCCCCAGCCGGCGCTTAGCTGACCGATCCAGAACATGGCCGGACGCATGATTTCGGCTCGACTCGGTGATGGTGCGTGTGATGACGGTCGGAACGAAGCAAGCGGCGCCCGCAATGTGGCGGCAATCGGGCGAGGCGCCCTGCCCCGCCCGCATGGTGCCGGATCACGCCGTGGTGTCCGGCGCGTCGTCCGCGCCGATGGCGGCGGAGCGTGGCCGTCCACTCATCATCCGGATCGGCAAGCATTTGCGCGGCGCTTTCGACCGGCTGATCGCGTCGTCGTCGCTGGTTGCCAACGATCCGGTACTCGACGTCCGCGACTTCGCCTGGACCGCGCTGCTCCGCGAATCGTGGGAGGACATCCGCGACGAGGCGATCGCCGTGACCCGTGGCGAGGCGGCGCCCAGCCTTGCCACGATCTCGCCCGACCACCGCTCGATCGCCGAGGTCGGCAAGTGGCGCTCGTTCTTCCTGTGGGGCTACGGCTATCCGATCGACGACAACCTGGCCCGCTGCCCGCGGACGCAGGCGCTGGTCGAGCGTATTCCGGGACTTAACAGCGCGTTCTTCTCGATCCTCGCGCCCGGCACGCACATCCCGGCACACCGCGGCGTGACCAAGGGGCTCATCACCTGTCACCTGGGCCTGATCGTGCCGCGCGACGGCGACGTCCGGATGCGGGTAGCCGATCGTGTCGTCCGCTGGGCGGAGGGCGAGACGCTCGTCTTCGACGACACCTATGATCACGAGGTTTGGAACGACACCGCAGGCACGCGCGTGGTGTTGCTGGTGCAGTTCGAGCGGCCGTTGCGCAATCCGGGCAAATGGTTTGCGGATTTCTTTCTGGGGTTCGTACGGAGGTCGGCGTTCGTACAGGAAGCGCGCGAGAATATCGCCAGCTGGAATGCGGCGGTGAAAGGGCTGGAGGCCTAACCCCCTTCATTCCTCACCCGCCGGAGGGAGGAATGGGTTGCACCCGGAAACAATCCCTTTCCCGGTCGGCGCTTGATCCACCGGTCGCCACGGTCCACATGGCAGGCATGCTGATCGAGACCGAAACCACCCCCAATCCGGCGACCCTCAAGTTCTTGCCGGGCCGGATCGTCATGGACGCCGGGACGCGCGATTTCGCGACGCCGGAGGAAGCAGACGCGAGTCCGCTCGCCGAGATGCTGTTCGCGCTCGGCGACGTGACCGGCGTGTTCTTCGGCCGGGACTTCGTGTCGGTCACCGCCGCGCCGGGCGTCGAATGGCACAGCCTGAAGCCCGACGTGCTCGCCATCCTGCTCGACCATTTCGCTGCGAACATGCCGCTGTTCCGTCAGGGTAGCGCCGGCTTCAGCGTGCCGGGTGCGGAAGAGGAGGTCACTACCGACGATCCCGCCGACGCCGAGATCATCGCCCAGATCCGCGAACTGATCGACACGCGCGTGCGCCCGGCGGTGGCGAACGACGGCGGCGATATCGTCTATCGCGGCTTCGACAAGGGCAAGGTGTTCCTGCGGATGCAGGGCGCGTGTGCCGGCTGCCCGTCGTCGAGCGCGACGCTGAAGAGCGGCATCGAGCAGCTACTGAAATACTATGTCCCCGAAGTCACCGAAGTGAGGGCCGTCTGATGCCGGATGTGTTGAACGACGAAGCGCTCGATCGCATCTTCCGCACCGCGCGCAGCTATAACGGCTATACCGACCGCCCGGTGGCGGAGGAACAGCTGCACGCGATCTGGGACCTGATGAAATGGGGGCCGACATCGGCGAACCAGCTGCCAGCACGGCTGATCTGGTGCGTCAGCGAAGAGGCGAAGGCGAAGCTCGCCGCCTGTACGTCGGCGCAGAACCAGCCCAAGATCCTGAAGGCCCCGGTCAGCGTCATCATCGCGATGGACGTCGAGTTTCACGAGCATCTGCCAGAGCTGTTTCCGCATACCGATGCCAAGGCATGGTTCGACGGCAATACCGAATTGCGTGAAGCATCGGCATTCCGCAATTCGACTCTGCAGGGTGCCTATTTCATCATCGCCGCGCGCGCACTCGGGCTGGATACCGGCCCGATGTCCGGTTTCGACCAGGGCGCCGTCGACAAGGCGTTCCTTGCCGACCGGCCGGGGGTGCGGACCAACTTCATCTCGACGCTGGGCTATGGTGACCCGGCGAGCGTGTACGATCGCCTGCCCCGGCCGTCGTTCGCGAAGTTCAATACGATCGCCTGACGGTTCCCCGTCACTCCGGATGGGTTCCGGGGTGACGCGCGGCGTCGCCCGCTGCGCGATCGCACATCACCCGCTTGTGTCCCCTCGCCGCCTGTCGCAAAGCGGGTGCCAGCCAAGTCTATGACCGACAACCCTTCCCCCCGCACGCTCGTGATCGATACCGCGACCGCCGCTTGCTCGGTCGCGCTGATCGAGGGGGGCGTGGTCATCGCCGCCGCGCACCGCGAAGTCGGTCGGGGTCATGCCGAACAATTGCTGCCGATGATCGCGGATCTGCCCGATGGCGGTCGCGCCGCGCATATTCTGGTCGATGTCGGCCCGGGCAGCTTCACCGGCCTGCGCGTCGGTATCGCCGCTGCCCGTGGCCTCGCCCTTGGCTGGGACGCGGACGTGCATGGCTATTCCAGCCTCTCGCTGATCGCCGCCGCCGCCTTCGCCGCCGGAGAGGGCCGTGATATCGCCGTCATGCTGGAAGGCGGGCATGGCGAGGTGTTCATGCAAGCCTTCGCCCCCGGCGCCGTCCCGCTCGACACGCTGGCCTCGCGCAAGCCGGAGGCCGCGATCGAAGCGCTCGCCGGGCGTCATCCGGTGGGTAACGGCGTCCGCTGGCTGCAACAGGTCGCGCCCGACCTTGCCGGTACGCCGGCCCTGCCGAACGCTGCCGACGCTTTGCTGCTACCGGATGCGCTGGCCACGCTGCCGCCCCGTCCGCTCTATGGTCGCGCACCCGATGCGAAGCTGCCCGGCGGCAAGCCGCCCGCTGCCGGCGTTGTGGCCTGATGGCGACGCGTCAGGTCCTGCTGCGTACCGGCGATGCGCGCGACGCCGCCATCGTCGATACGCTGATGGTCGCCGCGTTCGACCCGCGGTACGGCGAGGCGTGGACGCGCAACCAGTGCATGGGCGTGCTCGCAATGCCCGGCGTGCGCCTGACGCTGGCGTTCGTCGACGACCGGGCCGCGGGCTTCGCGATGGTACGCAGCGTCGCGGACGAAGCGGAACTGTTGTTGCTGGCGGTCGATCCCGCATGCCGTCGCCGCGGCATCGCCACCGCGCTGTTGCGCGCGGTCATCGCCGAAGCGCAGGCGGGCGGCATCGTCGATCTGCATCTTGAGGTGCGTGCGGGCAACGAGGCGATGAAGCTGTACGTCGCGCAGGGCTTCGCCAAGGTGGGCGAGCGGCGGGGCTATTATCGCGGCAAGACCGGACAGGTGTTCGACGCCCATACCTATCGCCGCGCCGTTTAGCGCTTGTTGCGAGTCGGTTTCGCTTTTCGCAACAAGCCTCCTGCACTACATCATGCGGATGCCCCGCAAGATCGATCTCGAAGCCCTCTGCAACCAGAAGGGCCTGCGCATCACCGAGCAGCGTCGCGTCATCGCACGCGTGCTGTCCGAAGCCGAAGACCATCCCGATGTCGAGAAGGTCTATGAGCGCGCCTCGGCGATCGATCCGGGTATCTCGATCGCCACCGTCTATCGCACGGTGCGGCTGTTCGAAGAGGCGGGAATCCTCGACCGCCACGATTTCGGCGACGGTCGCGCCCGCTACGAACCCTCTCCGGAGGCGCATCACGATCACCTGATCGACGTAGAGACCGGCAAGGTGATCGAGTTCGTCGATCCGGAACTGGAGCAACTGCAAAAAGCGATCGCGGAAAAGCTGGGCTTCCGCCTCGTCGATCACCGCATGGAGCTGTACGGCGTCAGCCTCGACCGCAAGCAGTGATCCGCGCGCGGGTGGCGTCGGATTGATGGCGAACCTGCGGCTTGCTGCCCGGCTGCTGGCGCTGGTGCTGGCGTTGCTCGGGGCGCTTTGCATGCATGGGCTGTGGCGGCTGCTGCGCCTGCAATCGCCGTGGCCGCGGTTGTTTCTCGGGCTGGTCGCGCGGATCGCCGGCGCGCGGGTGCGGGTGATCGGCGTGCCGTTGCGCCGCGATGTCGTATTCCTCGCCAATCACCTGAGCTGGATCGACATCCTGGCGATTGCGGGGGCGACCGGCAGTAGCTTCGTCGCCAAGGGCGAATTGCGGCATGTGCCGCTGGTCGGCTGGCTGTGCACGCTGAACCGTACGATCTTCGTCAGTCGGGACGACCGGTTGCAGGTATCCGCGCAGATCGCCCGCCTGCGCGAGGCGTTGGGCGCAAGCCGGGCAGTGACCATCTTTCCCGAAGGCACCACCGGCGACGGCGTCACCCTGCTGCCGTTCAAGGCGGCGCTATTGGCCGCGCTCGATCCGCCGCCGGCGGGCGTGCGGGTGCAGCCGATGCGCGTCGATTATGGTACGGCGACGGACGATCTCGCCTGGGTGGGCGACGAGCCGGGGCAGTCGCATGCACTGCGGGTACTGCGGCGGCGCGGAACGTTCGCGGTGACGCTGCACGCGCTCGCCCCGTTCGATCCGGCCGAAGCCGGCAATCGCAAGGCGATCGCCTCACAAGCACGCGCCGCGATCGAGAACGCTCAGTCGACCCCGGCACCGAAAGTATAGGTCAGCGCCACGCCGCCCGACAGCTGGTTGCGCGATCCGAACGCACGCACCACCGGCGATCGACCAGCGTCGTCCACCAGCCGGTCGTATTTGGCATAGCCATATGCGCCCCAGCGCGGCGTGAGCTGGCGCAGCAGCCCGGCCGTCGCCCCGACCGCCTGTATACCGCTGCCCGCGCGGAACGCCGGCAGGCCGGAACGCACCGCGTCGACGGGCGCGATGCCGAAATAGGCGCGATTGTAGCGGCCGTTCGACACGGTGACCCGCGGCCCGATCGAGAACAGCCAACGGTCGCCATCGCGCGCGATATAGTCGCCGCCGACCACACCGATCAGACCCTTGTGGCCACCGATCCCATGACGCACTTCCGCCCGCAGACGGACGGCGTCGGTCACCGCATATTGCGCGAAGCCGCCCAGTTCGACAGTAAAGCCGACCTTGGGCAGCGCACCGCCCACGTCGCGGCTGCGTCGCTTCCCTTCGAAACCGATCGCGGGACCGAACTGGAAGCGGCCATCGCGGATCACCGGGAAGCCGGCGCTTTCATCGGGCGCCTCGAACGCGAAAGGCGTGTCGCCGCTGGTCCGCGATACGTCGACAAACGGACGCAGGCCGAGCGAATCGGATCCGGGATACCTCGGGACCAGTTGCGGCCCCAGCGTGACGCGCGTGCGGCGCGGTTCGCGCGGCGCGTCCTGCGCGGCGGCGGGCAGGATACCGCAACCGGCAGCGGCCAGCAGGGCAAAAGCGATCGGGCGATATGTCGTCATGCCGATGACGGTACAGGATTTCGCCGGCTTGGCGAGCGGGAAGCGCGGGTCGTGTCACTCGGTGCCATGGGCCGCAACCGGAACGAGCAGATCGACGCGGCGATTGACGCAGGCCAGCGCCGCCGTGGGTTCGTCATGACCATCGTGGACGCATGCCCGCACCATCGCGCAGCCGATCCGGTCGAGCCGCGGATCGCCGCTGGAAATATCGGTGTGACACCACCGCAAAGCCCGTCCGGTGCTCGCGTAGTGTAGCCGCAATTTGCGCAGTTTGCGGGCGATCACGACGATGTCGTCTGCCTGTTCGGCCGCGACGGAAGGCGCCGGTGGCGGTGCCTTTGCGGGCTCAATCGTGGAGAATTCGGCCGCGGGCTGGTGATCGGGTTCGCTCGGCAGCGGGCCGGTCGGAATGCCGTCCTGCTGGGATGCCGGCGCGGCCAAAGTGGCACCCGGACAATCGCCGACCCGCCTGCCCTCTACCGCCCAGCGCGCGCTCGACAGGGTTTCGCCCTGAAAACTCGCCTTCTGGCGATATCGCGCCGCCAGCGTCGTCTCGGCGATCCGGGCATTCAGGCGCGTGTCGTCCGAAATGAGTCCCCATGTGCCCATGTGGCTGCAATGGCGGCTGCCGCTGACCCGATTGCTGGTGATCGACAGGCCGAAGCGCGAACAGCTCTGCGCGCCATCGAACATCGCCTCCGCGCCAATCAATTGATCGACGATCGCAGCCGTGTCGCCATCGCCGATACAGCGAGTCCAGGTGGTGCCGAGCCGCGGCGGCGACGCCATCCGCTGTCCGGGCTGCGCTTCGGTGACGCGCATTCCCGACTGGAACGTCCACAATCCTGCGATCATGCGCGGTGTTCCGCCATTGACGATGATGTCGGGTCCCGAAGGCGTCGGCACCTTCGGGGCGCGTTGCGCCCACAGGCCGGCGGAAAGGCCGATCGCGATCGTCAGGACCACGCCATGTACCATCCGGCTGTTCATCGGCTCCTCCTGCGTCGACGCGGTATCGTTCCACGATTCGATGCGGCAGGCCATGCGTTTCGTGGCCGATCGAAGCATGAGGCCGGGTCCTGGCAGAACGCTGGTCCCCGGCCGCCGCATCCTGTATGCGCCCGCGCATGACTGTTGCGGACACCCCCAGGACCGGCCCGAAAACCTTTCACGTCAAATCGTTCGGCTGCCAGATGAACGTCTACGACGGCGAGCGCATGGCCGAATTGATGGCGGCGGATGGCATGACCGCAACGGATGATGCGGGCGCCGCCGACCTCGTCGTGCTCAACACCTGCCACATCCGCGAACGCGCGACAGAAAAAGTCTATTCGGATATCGGCCGGTTGCGAAAGGACGCGCGGCGCGCCGATCGCGCCGCCCCGATGATCGCAGTCGCCGGTTGCGTCGCGCAGGCGGAGGGCGACGAGATCGTCCGCCGCGCCAGGGTCGACGTCGTCGTCGGTCCGCAGGCCTATCACAACCTGCCGCACCTGGTCGCGCAGGCCGCGTCCGGCACCCCCAGCCTCGATACCGACATGCCGCTGCTGTCGAAGTTCGGTAGCCTGCCGGCCCGCCGCAAGGTCGGGCCGTCCGCGTTTCTGACGGTGCAGGAAGGGTGCGACAAATTCTGCACCTATTGCGTCGTCCCCTACACCCGCGGTGCGGAGGTCAGTCGTCCGTTCGCGGCGATCGTCGACGAGGCGAAGGCGCTGGTCGATGCCGGCGCGCGCGAGATCACGCTGCTGGGCCAGAACGTCAATGCATGGTCCGATGACGGTCGCGGGCTGCACGACCTGATCCGGGTGCTCGATCGCATTCCCGGCCTCGTCCGCATCCGCTACACCACCAGCCATCCCAACGACATGGCGCAAGGACTGATCGAGGCGCACGGTGAAGTCGAGAGCCTGATGCCGTTCCTCCATCTGCCGGTTCAGGCGGGCAGCGACCGCGTCCTGAAGGCGATGAACCGCAACCACGACACCGCGAGCTACCTCCGCCTCCTCGACCGCGTGCGCGCGGTGCGGCCGGACATCGCGCTGTCGGGCGACTTCATCGTCGGCTTCCCCGGCGAAACCGAGGCGGAGTTCGCCGAGACAATCGCGCTGGTCGATGCGGTCGGCTATGCCCAGGCCTATTCGTTCAAATACAGCCCCCGCCCCGGCACGCCCGCCGCCGACATGGCCGGCGCGGTGCCGGCGGAGGTGATGGACGAGCGGCTCCAGCGGTTGCAGGCGGCGCTGGGTCGCGACCAGCAGGCATTCAATCAGGCAAGCGTCGGCCGCACCTGCGACGTGCTGATCGAACGCCGCGGCAAGCTGCCCGGCCAGATGCTCGGCAAGTCGCCCTGGCTGCAATCGGTCCACCTGATGACCGATGCGGTGATCGGCGATCTGGTCACGGTGGAACTGCTGTCGGCAGGTCCGGTATCGATGGCGGGCGCGGAACGCATGCGCGCCGCGGCCTGATCGACCGCAGTCGTTTTGCGGCTTTCCTTTCGAGGGTACGCATCCCACATTCCTGTCATGCCATCACGGCATGAAAGGACCGCATGAGTCGCAAGCCCGTCCCCGCCCGCTCCGGTGAACGCAGCCGGGCAGAGGTGTTGTTCGACAAACCCCAGTTGCTCGCCACATTGTTCGGGCAATACGACCAGAATCTGGTAGCGCTCGAAAACCGGCTGGGCGTCTACATCACCGCACGCGGCAATCGCGTCGGACTGGAAGGCACCGCCGAGAACGTCGCGCTCGCCCGCGACGTGTTGCAGGACCTCTACCACCGCATGCAGCGCGGTGAGGACATCGACACCGGCCTCGTCGATGCATCGATCGCCATGGCGTCCGAACCGACGCTCGCCGGGATCGTCAGCACCGAACACGGCGGCATGCCCTCGGTCATGATCCGCACGCGCAAGAAGACGATCGTGCCGCGCACCCCGGCGCAGGCGCATTACATGCGCGAACTCGCCACCAACGACATGATCTTCGCGCTCGGGCCGGCAGGTACGGGCAAGACCTATATCGCCGTCGCGCAGGCGGTGTCGCAGCTGATCACCGGCAGTGTCCAGCGGCTGATCCTGTCCCGCCCGGCGGTGGAGGCCGGCGAGAAGCTGGGCTTCCTGCCCGGCGATATGAAGGACAAGGTCGATCCGTACCTGCGGCCGCTGTACGACGCGCTCCACGACTGTCTGCCCGCCGAACAGGTCGAACGCCGCATCGCCAGCGGCGAGATCGAGATCGCACCCATCGCCTTCATGCGCGGCCGGACGCTGGCGGACGCGTTTGTGATCCTCGACGAGGCGCAGAACACCACCCCGGCGCAGATGAAGATGTTCCTCACCCGCTTCGGTCAGAACAGCCGGATGGTGATCTGCGGCGATCCGAACCAGACCGATCTGCCCGGCGGCGTCGGCGCATCTGGCCTCGCCGACGCGACCGTGCGGCTGGAAGGCGTGGAGGGCATTTCGATGACCCGCTTCACCACCGCCGACGTGGTGCGTCATCCGATCGTCGGTCGTATCGTCGAGGCGTATGAGGGGCTGAACGCTTGACGATCAGGTATATCCCAAATACGTTTCAGGGATATTGGCGAGGCGGATCATGGCATCGTTGTACGTAAAGGACGAAGAAGCGAATGCGCTGGCCACTCGGCTTGCTCGTCGTTTCGGCATCTCCAAAACGGCGGCGGTCAAGCGAGCGCTGGAGCGCGAACTTGCGCGCCAGGAGGCAACGGTGCCATTGCGCGAACGCATGGCGGCATGGCGCGAGGCGCATCTTCCGGGCGAACCGACAGGATTTAAGGCGGACAAGGCGTTCTACGATTCGCTGAACGACGAAGACGACGATTGACCATCTTCGTCGATGCATCGGCGATCGTTGCGATCGTTTATGGTGAACCGGAAGCAGATGCTTTCGCCGACGCGATCGAGCGGCACAACGACCGGTGTTATTGCGCGATAGGTGCGTGGGAAGCGACACGCGCGATCGCCAAGCTACGCGGGATCGGCCTGATGGAGGCTTACGCAACGGTGACGAATTTCGTCCAGGAAGCGGGCCTTCGCCTGGCCGCCATCGGTGCGCCTGAAAGCGAAGAGGCCATCATGGCGGCAGCCCGCTACGGCAAGGGCGTCCACCCCGCCCGGCTCAACATGGGCGATTGCTTCGCCTATGCCTGCGCCAAGGCCAGCGATGCTCACCTGCTCTACAAGGGCGACGATTTCTCGCAGACGGACCTCGCATGATCCACATCGAACTCACCCGCGAAGACCCGTGGCCGGCCGACACCGACTGGGACGCCCTCGCCGCCCGCGCCGCCCGCGCCGCGATCGAGCGGACGCCGCACGGCGAACTCATCACCACCGCCGCTGCGGTCGAGATCAGCATCCGCCTGACCTCCGACGACGAGGTCCACCAGCTCAACGCGCAATACCGGCAGAAGGACAAGCCCACCAACGTCCTGTCCTTCCCGATGGTGCAGGCCGATCTGCTCGCCACCGTCAGCCAGAACAGCGATGATGGCGAACTGCTGCTCGGCGACATCGTCCTGGCCCATGGCGTCTGCGTGCGCGAGGCGATGGAAAAGGGTGTCGACGTCGCCGAACACGCCACGCATCTGCTGGTGCATGGCACGCTGCATCTGCTAGGCTATGACCACATGGGGGACGAGGAAGCCGACAGCATGGAGGAGATCGAGCGTCAGGCGCTCGCCAGCCTCGGCATCGCGGACCCCTATTCTGTACGAGAGGACTGACACGGCCGCCATGGCAGACGACCGAAGTAGCGCCGGCAACGGCGACTCCAGCGAATCCAACATCTGGCGCGGGCTGAAGCATCTGATCTTCGGCGGCGCGCAGGAAGAATCCCTCCGCGACCAGCTGGAGGACGCGATCGACCGGCACGAGGACGATCCCGCGCCCGATGCCAAGGGCGACCTGACCCCGCTCGAACGGCAGATGGTGCGCAACCTGCTGCACTTCGGCGAACGCGACGCCGGCGACGTCGGCGTACCCCGTGCGGACATCATCGCGGTGGAGGAAGGAACCACCTTCGCCCACCTCGTCCAGATCTTCGCCGAGGCCGGACACAGCCGCCTGCCCGTCTATCGCGGCGCGCTGGATACGATCATCGGCATGGTCCACATCAAGGATGTCTTCAACATTCTGGCGACCGGAGCGGAGCATCCGGCGGATCTGTCCGGCCTGATCCGCGACCCGCTGTACGTTCCGATGTCACGCGGCGCGCTCGACCTGCTCGCCGACATGCGCGCGAGCCACGTCCATCTGGCGGTCGTGCTCGACGAATATTCCGGGACCGAAGGCCTCGTCACGATCGAGGACCTGATCGAGGAAATCGTCGGCGAGATCGAGGACGAGCATGACGAGGCGCCCGAGGCGTTGCTGGTGCCGATCGACGGCGGCGCATGGGAGGCCGACGCCCGCGCGGAGCTCGAGGATGCCGCAAAGCTGATCGACCCGCGGCTGGGCGAAACCGAACACGACGTCGACACGCTAGGCGGCCTCGCCGCGGTGCTGGCCGGCCATGTTCCCGCGCGCGGCGAATGCGTCGATCACCCCAGCGGCTGGAAGCTGGAGGTGCTCGATTCCGACGAACGCCGCATCCATCGCCTCCGCCTGCACCCGCCGGTAGCACGCGAGGTCGAGGACGCCTGACGTCCATCGCGGGTTCATCCGGGTAGGGCATTCTATCGTCACAACGGGAGACGACCGATGCCGATGCCTCGCCCCAACCTCACCCTGCCGCCGGCTTCGCCGTCTTTTCCCTCTCCCACCGGGAGAGGGAAAACGGCGCATCGCGCCGAAAGGGGCTGGATGAGTGCGATCGCTATGTTGGTGATCGCCCTCCCCACACCCGCGACCGCACAGGCATGGAGCACCATCTCCAGCACGCCCGCCGGCCCATCGATCGAACGCCAGGTCAACCGAATACGGCAGGACATCCGCAACGGTCGCAAGGCTGGTCAGTTGTCCAGACGCGAGGCAAAAAATCTCCGCCGCACCGACGGGAACATCGACCTGCGCGCCGGCATGTACGCACAGAACGGCCTGACCGATTCGGAACGATCGTTCCTCGACAGCAACGCCGCCGCGCTGCGCAGCCAGGTCGTCGTCCAACGGTCGCAAACCAAACGCTGATCGTCGCATCCGATCACCACGTTCGTCATTTCGCGTTTCCTCGATCAGTCCGGCTGGAGTAGCTTTCCTGCAACACGGCGTCGGCATGACCGACCGCTGCGGCAACGCGAGGAGAGAGCGACATGGACGCGATTACCCAAGGCAGCCCGATCAACGATCCCAACAAGCAGCCGGCCGCGATGCGCCGTCTGCTCGGCCGCACCGCCAAGGATTGGTGGCCCGAATCGCTGTCGATCGAAATCCTTCATCAGAAGGGCGTCAGCGGCAACCCGATGGGCGACGACTTCGATTATCGCTCCGAATTCCTGACGCTCGACTACGACCAGCTCAAGGCCGACCTGACCGCGCTGATGACCGACAGCCAGCCGTGGTGGCCGGCGGATTACGGACATTATGGCCCGTTCTTCATCCGCATGGCGTGGCACTCGGCCGGCACCTATCGCACCGGCGACGGCCGCGGCGGCTCGTCGGCGGGCCAGCAGCGATTCGCCCCGCTCAATAGCTGGCCGGACAACGGCAATCTCGACAAGGCGCGCCGCCTGCTGTGGCCGATCAAGCAGAAATACGGCCGCAAGCTCAGCTGGGCGGACCTGTTCATCCTCGCGGGCAATGTCGCGATCGAATCGATGGGTGGACCGACGTTCGGCTTCTCCGGCGGGCGCGAGGACGTGTTCGAACCCGAGAAGGACGTGTACTGGGGCACCGAGGAGGAATGGCTCGGCCAGACCCGTATCGATGAGGAGGCCGGCCTTGCGCTCGAAAGCCCGCTCGCCGCGATCCAGCACGGCCTCATCTACGTGAACCCGGAGGGTCCGGGCGGCTGTCCGCATCCGCAGGGCTCGGCGCGCGACATGAAGGAAACCTTCGCGCGCATGGGCATGAACGACGAGGAGACCGTCGCGCTCACCGCCGGCGGCCACACCTTCGGCAAGGCGCACGGCGCGGGCGATCCGTCGCTGGTCGGCAAGGAGCCGGAGGGTTCGGACATTGCGTCGCAGGGCCTCGGTTGGACCTCGACGCATGAAAGCGGGATGGGCGATCACACGATCACCTCCGGCATCGAAGGCGCGTGGACGCCGACGCCGACGACATGGGACATGACCTATTTCGACATGCTGTTCGACCACGAATACGAGCTGGTGAAGAGCCCGGCGGGCGCACACCAGTGGCAGCCGGTCGGCAATCCCGACGACACGCTCGCACCCGCCGCACATACGGCCGGCAAGCGCGTGCCGACGATGATGACCACCGCCGACATGGCGCTGAAGGTCGATCCTGCCTACAATGCGATCTGCCAGAAATTCCGCGCCGATCCCGCCTCGTTCGCCGATGCGTGGGCGCGCGCGTGGTACAAGCTGACGCACCGCGACATGGGTCCGAAGATCCGCCTGATCGGCCCGGAAGTCCCGCAGGAAGAGCTGATCTGGCAGGATCCGATCCCGATCGCCGACTATCCGCAGGTCGAGGCCGGCGACGTCGCAGGCCTGAAGACCGCCATCGCGAACGCCGGACTGTCGGTCGAGGAACTGGTCACCACCGCATGGGCATCCGCCTCGACGTGGCGTGGGTCGGACCATCGCGGCGGTGCCAACGGCGCGCGCATCCGCTTCGCGCCGCAAAAGGACTGGGAGGTCAACCAGCCCGAACAGCTCGCCCGCGTGCTGGCGGTCTATGAGGGCATCAAGACCAACTTCGACCGGCAGGGTGCGAAGAAGGTGTCGATCGCCGACCTGATCGTGCTCGGCGGCTCGGTCGGGATCGAGGCGGCGGCGAAGGCGGCGGGTCACACGGTCGACGTGCCGTTCGAACCCGGCCGCACCGACGCCAGCGAGGCGCAGACCGAAACCGAAAGCTTCGACGTACTCGAACCGAAGGCCGACGGTTTCCGCAACTATCTGCAAGTCCGGTTCAACGTGCCGACTGAGGAGCTGCTGGTCGATCGTGCCCAGCTGCTCGGCCTGTCCGCACCCGACATGACGGTGCTAGTCGGCGGCCTGCGCGTCCTCGGCGCGAACCATGCCAAGGCAAAGCAGCACGGCGTCTTCACCGACCGTCCGGGCCAGCTGACCAACGACTTCTTCGTCAACCTGCTCGATATGGGTACCGCATGGAAGCAGGTCAGTGACGACAGCGACGAGGAATTCGTCGGCACCGATCGCCACACGCACGAACAGCGCTGGACCGCGTCGCGCACCGATCTGGTGTTCGGCTCCAACTCGCAATTGCGCGCGATCGCGGAAGTGTATGCGTGCGCGGATGCACAGGAGATGTTCGTCAAGCACTTCGTCAAGGCATGGACGAAGGTGATGAACGCCGATCGCTACGACCTTCTGATCGGCAGCCCGGCGTAGGCGGCGGCGGACGAGGAAGGGGCAACCGGTGAATGCCGGTTCCTCTTCCTCGCCGCGACCATGTATCCCCGCAAAAACGGGGACGCAGTGCTGGGCCCGCACCTTCGCGGGAGCACAAGCGGCGCTGGATGCCGGCGCCGATAAACGAACCACACTCCAGCACCTCCGAACCGACGTGCCGTCGACAGTCGGGATCGACCGGACGTTCTGTTCTACCTCGTCACCCCGGACGTGTTCCGGGGTCGACGGTGCCGTGACGGAATGACCGGGGTCTCCAGCTTCTCCCGTAGCCGCACGCTGGACTTCGGAAGACGTCCGGGGTGACGATGCCCTTGAAAGTGTCTCGATCCTGCCCCGATCCTGCCGGGCAGCCTGCAACGCTGAATGTCGATCCGCCGCAGGAAGACCCCCTTCCACTCCCCCCCGGCCGCCCCTATCGTGCGTCCATGCTGAAGCACGTCCTGCGCCTCGCCGCGCTCCTCGCCGTTATCGCCGTGGCCGTGGTGGTCTATCTTGCGTGGCCCGACACCGCGCAGGTGCCGTTCGAGCGGATCACCGGCAAGCGCCCGCAGATCACGCAACCGCGGATCCAGACGTTGCCGACGGTGAAGGTCGCCGATGTCGTCGGATGGCAGGGCACCCAGACCCCCGTCCCTGCCGCCGGCCTGACGGTCAAGGCGTTCGCGAAGAACCTCGACCACCCCCGCTGGCTCTATCGGCTGCCCAACGGCGATGTGCTCGTCGCCGAAACCAACTCGCCCCCGCGCGAGGGTGGCGGTATCCAGGGCTGGGTGATGGGCAAGCTGATGAGCAAGGCCGGTGCCGGCGTTCCCTCCGCCAACCGCATCACCCTGCTCCGCGACAGCGATGGTGATGGCGTCGCGGATCAGCGTCATGTGTTCATGACCGGGCTCAATTCGCCGACCGGCATGGCGCTGCTCGACGGCCAGCTTTACGTTGCCAACACCGATGCACTCGTTCGCGTACCCTATACCGAGGGCGCGACGCGCATCGCTGCCAGACCGGAACTGGTGGTCAAGCTGAACGGGGGCGGCAATCACTGGGCCCGCACGCTCGTTCCCGCCCCCGATGGCCGCACCTTGTTCGTCGGCGTCGGATCGGCCTCGAACATCGCCGAAAACGGTCTCGATGCCGAGAAATTCCGTGCCAACATCCTGCAGGTCTATCCGCAGCAAAAGACGTTCCGCGTCTACGCATCCGGCCTGCGCAATCCGCAGGGGATGGCGATCAGCCCGTTCAACCAGCAACTCTGGACCGTCGTCAACGAACGCGACATGCTGGGTTCGGATCTTGCACCCGATTATTTGACGCAGGTCGAACTGGGCGACCAGTTCGGCTGGCCGTGGTTCTATTGGGGCGGCTACCCCGACACCCGCGTCGAACCCGCCCGGCCCGAATTGCAGCAATATTCGAAGCGCCCCGATTACGCGCTCGGACCGCATGTCGCAGCGCTCGGACTGACCTTTGCCGGCGACGTCAAGCTCGGCGGCCGCTTTGCGCAGGGTGCGTTCATCGGCGAACACGGCTCATGGAATCGCAAGCCGGTGTCGGGCTACAAGGTGGTCTTCGTCCCCTTCGCCGCCCGCGGCTTCCCGGTCGAGGGCGCCAGGCCGGTCGACGTCCTCTCGGGCTTCCTCGACAAGGACGGCAAAGCACACGGCCGCCCCGTCGGCGTCACCGCCGACCGCACCGGCGCACTGCTCGTGGCGGACGATGTCGGCAACACGATCTGGCGGGTCGCGGCGAAGAAATAACGAAAAAGCCCCTCCTCTTCAGAGGAGGGGTTGGGGCGGAGGAGTAACCGAACCTCCGAGATCTCAGGTAAATCGGTGCCTATTGCCCCGCTTCACCCCGCCGGCGTCGTCACACCATCCGCAGGCGCAGCGGCGTCCGCTCGACGTTGCCCGACAGCACCTTCTTGCCGAACACGCGAGACATCGCTGCGGCCGCATCGCCGTTCATGAACACCACACGCGTGCCGCCCGACGCCAGCGTCTCGATCGCGCTGATCGGCGCCTTGTGCTTCAGGCACAGGGCCTCGACATCGGATTTGCTGGCATTGACGTTGATGGCGCGCGACATGCGGGTCTCCCAATCGGAAAGCGGGAGCGCATAGTATCTCTCAGTCGGATCATGCTCGAAGAAGGGCAATCCGATGCGACGCAAATGGCCCTTATAAGGACATGGCGCAACCCCGGGCTGGCGCACGGTCCCCCCGCCCCTTGCCGAATCCGCGATCATGCGCCATATGGGGCAGGCTAGAGTCGCACATCGACGGTCTACGGTGCTTTGCGGCTCCCTCTTCCTTCCTTCCCTGCTTCGCGCGCAATTTCGCGCATCGGTAATCGTACCGTCGCGCGGCATGAGTAGAAAGGATACTGCCATGAGCAGCATCACCGGCACTGTAAAGTTCTTCAACGCCGACAAGGGCTATGGCTTCGTCGCACCCGACACGGGCGGCGCCGATGCGTTCGTCCACATCACGGCGGTGGAACGCGCCGGCATGGCGACGCTGAACCAGAATCAGCGTATCAGCTACGACCTGGAGCAGGACCGTCGGGGCAAGACCTCGGCCGTCAACCTTCAGCCGGTCGACTGATCGCGTGGCGGGGGCGTACACCGCCCCCGCCGCACCTTCGGCTATCGTGCGGCCGAACTCTCGAACTTGATTGCGGTACCGGTCGCGTTGGTCTTGCCCCAGCTGACCGCCGTCACATGCGAATTGCCGTAGCGCGCGTTGATCACCGCATCCGCGCCCATCTTCTCGGCCCGCTCCCACAATTCCCGAAACACCTTGGCCTCCGACGACGCCTTGCTGAAGACCGTCGCCTTGCGCACCCCCGCCCTCACCTCACCAATGATCCGGTACGGCCGATCGGCGATGTCCCCGGCGAACACCGGCACGCCGACAGCCTCGTTGACCAGCACATAGGCCGGCTTGTCCTTTGCCGTCGCTCCGCCGACAACGCCGAACATCAAGGCCGCCGCAGCGGCAACTCTCCACATCCTTTGCATATCCATGTCGCCCCCGGCATCGCGTGATGCGATGCACCGGACGCATGCTCTCCTCGCGTCGAAACGACGTCAAGGATTGCGTCTCACGACGATGAATCCGATGAGGAATTTGCCACGCCCGGCGAGGGGCTCAACCGTCAATAACAGCTGCGTCGGAACCGGATGGTGGAGCCGAGGGGGATCGAACCCCTGACCTCTGCAATGCCATTGCAGCGCTCTCCCAGCTGAGCTACGGCCCCATCCGTTCCGGGAGGCGACCCACTAGCGGGGGCACCGGGGCATGGCAAGCGGGGAAATTCCGCTCACCATGCCTTTTTCACGAATTAATGTTCGTCGTCGTTCGCGGGCGCTTCCACGCCCAGATCGTCGTCGCCACCCAGATCGACCTCGTCGTCGGCCGAGGGCTCTTCCTCTTCGCCCAACGCTTCCAGATCCTCGTCCTCACCCTCGAGGTCGCGGTCGGCTTCCTTCGTGTCCGGCTTGGCCTGCTCGAACGGCAGCGGCTGCTTGGACTTCAGGATGGGTTCGGGATTCCATGTCGACCCGCAGTTGATGCAGGTGACGGGATCGTCCTTTTCGAGGTCGTAGAAGCGCGTCGCGCATTTCGGGCACGTACGCTTCGTGCCCCATTCCGGCTTGATCATGCCGCGGTGTGCCTTTCGGAATTGGGTGTCGCAGGCTAAAGTCGCCCTTAGCCCGAGAGGTGGGCGGCGCCTTGCCATAGCGCAAGGTGGCTGTCAAAGCCCCCGGCCCATGGCGCACCCCCTTCCCCAGGAACTGAGCGTAGGCCCGCGCGGCCCGCTGACCGGCACGATCACCGTCCCCGGCGACAAGTCGATCAGCCACCGATCGCTGATGTTCGCCGCGCTCGCGGTCGGCACCAGCCACATCACCGGCCTGCTGGAGGGCGAGGACGTGCTCGCCACCGCCGCCGCCCTGCGCGCGATGGGCGCGACGATCGAGCGCACCGGCGAAGGGACGTGGCAGGTCGACGGCGTCGGCGTCGGCGGGCTGCTCCAGCCGGCGACCGCGCTGGAGATGGGCAACAGCGGCACCTCGACCCGCCTGCTGATGGGCGTCGTCGCCAGCCACCCGATCACCGCCACCTTCACCGGCGACGCCTCGCTGTCGGGCCGCCCGATGGGCCGCGTCATAGAACCGCTGAGCCAAATGGGCGCGGACATCACCGCCAGCCCCGGCGGCACATTGCCGCTGATGGTCCGCGGCCTCTGCCCCGCGGTACCGATCACCTACACGCTCCCCGTCGCCTCGGCGCAGGTGAAGTCCGCGGTGCTGCTCGCCGGCCTCAACACGCCGGGCATCACCCGCGTGCATGAACCCGTCGCCACCCGCGACCATAGCGAGCGCATGCTGCGCGGCTTCGGCGCGGATATTACCGTCGAGGAAAGCGACGAAGGCCGCATCATCGCGATCACCGGAGAGGCCGAGCTGCAGCCGCAGACGATCACCGTTCCCGGCGACCCCTCGTCCGCCGCCTTCTGGCTGGTCGCCGCCTCGATTGTTCCCGGCTCCGACATTCTGGTCGGCAACGTCGGTCTCAACGTCACCCGCACCGGCCTGATCGCCGCGCTGCGCCTGATGGGCGCCGACATCACCGAATGCGACGCGCGCGAAGTCGGCGGCGAACCCGTCGCCGACCTGCGCGTCCGTCACGCCACCCTCACCGCGATCGACGTGCCCCCCGACCTCGCGCCGAGCATGATCGACGAATATCCCGTCCTGTTCGTTGCCGCCGCCTTCGCGAAGGGCCGCACCGTCGCCCGCGGCGCGCACGAACTGCGCGTCAAGGAATCGGACCGCATCGCCGCGATGAAGGACGCGCTCGAAGCCTGCGGCGTCGCTTGCGAGGAATTCGAGGACGGCCTCGCCATCACCGGCACCGGCGGCGACGCCATTCCCGGTGGCGCTCGCATCGCCTCGAAACTCGATCATCGCATCGCAATGAGCCTGACCGTCGCTGGACTTCACGCCGCAAAGCGGATCACGATCGACGACGTGAGCCCGGTGGCGACCAGCTATCCCGTGTTCTATCAGTCGCTTGATGCGCTTACCGGGGGAGCGGAAGCATGATTATCGCCGTGGACGGCCCCGCCGCATCGGGCAAAGGCACGATCGCAAAGGCGCTCGCCCGCCATTACGGCCTGCCCCATCTCGATACCGGGCTTCTGTATCGCGCCGTTGCGCTGACCGTACAGCGTATGGAGCTCGACCCCGCGAAGGAGGCCGACGCGGTCGCCGCCTGCGACTTCGACGACGCGCTGCTCGCCGACCCGGCGCTACGGACGGACGAGATCGGCCAGCTCGCTTCGATCGTCTCCGCCCACCCGCTCGTCCGCGCCGCGCTGCTGCACCGCCAGAAGCGCTTCGCCCGCCAGCCCGGCGGCGCCGTACTCGACGGCCGTGACATCGGCACGGTGATCGCCCCCGACGCCGACGCCAAATTGTTCGTAAAGGCCACCCCCCAGATCCGCGCCCAACGCCGTCACAAGGAACTGCAAGGCCACGGCTCCACGGTCAGCTTCGACAAAGTCCTCACCGACATCCGCGGCCGCGACGCCCGCGACTCCGGCCGGTCCACCGCACCGCTGATGATGGCGGGCGATGCGGCGCTGCTCGACACGAGCTTCCTGTCGATCGACGCCAGCGTGCAGAAGGCGATCACATTGGTCGAGGTACGGCGGGTGCGCGCCGTGAGTGCTACCGAACCGCATTAATCGGTAGGATGCGGACGTTTAGCCGTTCGTGAATACGTGCGCTATGAACGCACCGGTCAGGCCCCAGGCGAAGACGCCCCATAATACCATCGCCGCCAAGACTCCACCGATAGCAACCTTCCGGATCGACATATTCACCTCCCAGCGTCGTCGACGGTGTATTAGCTGAGCGGTGCACGTCAAGAGCCCGCGGCGCATCGGTTAGCATCCGCGATTGCGTAGAAACGGCGGTCCGCCAATCCTCCCGCTGTCCTACACGTCCCCGATCTGCCATCCCCGCATCATGTGCCATCCCCGTCTCTCTGCCCTCTCATCCCGAGGACAGGCGCGGGGGCGTGTCCGACCGCGACGTAGTGTCAACTTCGCCAACTTCCGCGCGCCACAGCACCCGAATCGTTCCCACCCCGCAACCTTGCCAAAACGCCTGTTTTCCCCTAAGCGGCCAGGGTCCGGCGAGCAGGTGCTCGCGGAGGTAGGCGTGATCGGCTCGACCGTTCGCGCCCTTTTCGCATGATGCGCATCGCTCATCCTCCGCCTGAACCCGCCCGATGGATGCCGCGACCGGCATGGGGTCGCCGCGGCGTTTTCAGCCAAGACCAGCGGAACCAACCGCTTGGCCGGAAACAGTTAAACCTGAGGACACTCTAACCCTATGGCTACCCAGCCCACTCCTACCCGCGACGATTTCGCCGCGATGCTCGATGACATGTTCGGCGGTGCCGACAGCTTCGAGGGCCGCGTGGTGCACGGCACCGTCACCGCGATCGAAAACGACATGGCCGTCATCGACGTCGGTCTGAAGTCCGAAGGCCGCGTGCCGCTGCGCGAATTCGCCGCACCGGGCCAGAAGGCCGAGCTGAATGTCGGCGACGAAGTCGAAGTGTACGTCGACCGCGTCGAGAACATGCACGGCGAAGCGATGCTCAGCCGCGACCGCGCCCGTCGCGAAGCCGCATGGGACAAGCTCGAACTCGAATTCAGCAAGACCGCCCGTGTCGAGGGTGTCATCTTCGGCCGCGTCAAGGGCGGCTTCACCGTCGACCTGTCGGGCGCCGTCGCGTTCCTGCCAGGGTCGCAGGTCGATATCCGTCCGGTGCGTGACGTCACGCCGCTGATGGACATCCCCCAGCCGTTCCAGATCCTGAAGATGGACCGCAAGCGCGGCAACATCGTCGTGTCGCGTCGCGCAGTGCTGGAAGAAACCCGCGCCGAGCAGCGTTCGGGCCTGATCCAGAGCCTGGCCGAGGGTCAGATCATCGACGGCGTCGTCAAGAACATCACCGATTACGGTGCGTTCGTCGACCTGGGCGGCATCGACGGCCTGCTGCACGTCACCGACCTGTCGTACAAGCGCGTCAATCATCCCTCGGAGATGATCGCGATCGGCGACACCGTGAAGGTGCAGATCATCCGCATCAACAAGGACACGCAGCGCATCAGCCTCGGCATGAAGCAGCTCGAGTCCGATCCGTGGGATGGCGCGTCGGCCAAGTATCCGATCGGCGCCAAGCTGTCGGGCCGCGTCACGAACATCACCGAATATGGTGCGTTCGTCGAGCTGGAAGCGGGCATCGAGGGCCTCGTCCACGTGTCGGAAATGTCCTGGACCAAGAAGAACGTCCATCCGGGCAAGATCGTCTCGACTTCGCAGGAAGTCGATGTCGTCGTGCTCGAGGTCGACGAGGACAAGCGTCGCATCAGCCTCGGCCTCAAGCAGGCGCAGAACAATCCTTGGGAGGCGTTCGCGTCTGCCCATCCGATCGGTTCGACCGTCGAGGGCGAAGTCAAGAACGCGACCGAGTTCGGCCTGTTCATCGGTCTGGACAACGACGTCGACGGCATGGTCCACATGTCGGACATCGCCTGGGGCGTATCGGGTGAGGATGCCCTCAACCTGCACCGCAAGGGCGAGACGGTTCAGGCCGTCGTGCTCGACATCGATGCAGAGAAGGAGCGCATCAGCCTCGGCATGAAGCAGCTCGAGCGCGGCGGGCCTTCGGCCGGCGGCATCGCGGCGGCTGGCGACAAGCTGAACAAGAACGCGATCGTCACCGTGACCGTTCTCGAAGTCCGCGACGCGGGCCTCGAAGTGCAGCAGGGCGACGATGGCGCGACCGGCTTCATCAAGCGTACCGATCTGGGACGCGATCGTGACGAACAGCGGCCGGAGCGTTTCCAGGTCGGGCAGAAGTTCGATGCGATGGTGACCGGCTTCGATCGTTCGAAGAAGCCGACCTTCTCGATCAAGGCGATGCAGATCTCCGAGGAAAAGCAGGCGGTTGCGCAGTACGGTTCGTCCGACTCGGGCGCGACCCTCGGCAACATCCTGGGCGAGGCTCTCAAGGCCCGCTCGGACGCCGAGAAGAAGTAAGATGCGGGGCCGCCATCCTCTGGGTGGCGGCCCTGTTTTTTATCGCATCGGTTACGGATCGGCCCTATGCGTGACGCCCATTGATCTCTATCAAGCCTTGGCTGCATAGAACCGGGGGGAGTCTTGCGATGATACGTTCCGAATTGGTCCAGACTTTGTGCGAAAAGAATCCGGGCCTGTCAGGGCAGGATATCGAATCGATCGTAGCGACGTTCTTCGACGAGATATCACGTCGGCTCGCGGCGAATGGCCGCGTTGAATTGCGCGGTTTCGGCGCCTTCTCCACGCGCTCCCGCGATGCTCGCATCGGTCGCAATCCCCGCACCGGCGAAACCGTGGACGTCGATGCAAAGCGGGTGCCCTATTTCAAGCCCGGCAAGGAAATGCGCGCCCGCCTCAACGTGTGAGCGGACCGCCACGTCGATCGATCCGGCGCTTAACGGATCTTATCGGCTTGACGGCGCAGCCCGGCTGCGCTTGTCGTCACCCGGTGCGCGGACGTGGCGAAATCGGTAGACGCTTCCGACTTAAAATCGGCTTCCTCTGGAGTACGGGTTCGAGTCCCGTCGTCCGCACCATCGGTCTCCTGCTCGGGCTGACTAGTATCTCGCTGGCCGGATGCGATCGTCGTCCCGATTCGGGGCCCGTCGTTGTCAGCGCGATCGGCGCCCCGCCCCGCCTCGTCGATCCGGCACGCGGCCGGCTGGACACGCCATCGCGGCTGCTGCTGGATGCGACCGCCGAGGGACTGGTCCGCTTCGATGCCGCTGGGCAGATCGAGCCGGGGCTCGCCGAACGATGGATCGTGATCGATCAGGGGACGAGCTACATCTTCCGGCTGCGAGACGCGCGATGGCCCGATGGCAGCGCGGTGACTGCGGATCAGATCGTCGATCGGTTACGCCGTCAGCTCCGGCCTGGATCACGCAACCCGCTCACGCCATTCCTCACCGCGGTCGACGAGATCGTAACGATGACGCCACAGGTCATCGAAGTGCGTCTGCGCCGCCCCCGCCCCGATCTGTTGAAGCTGTTCGCGCAGCCCGAACTGGCGTTGTGGCAGAACGGGACGGGCGGCGGCGCGGGACCGATGCGGGTCGTGCAGGCGATGCGCAGCCCGCTGCTGCGTCCGGCCTTCGACCCCAATCGTGCCGATCCTGAAGATCAGCGTCAGACCCGTCCGGAACAGGACGTCAGACTGATTGGCGAGCGGGCCGCGCGGGCGATCGTCCGCTTCGCCGCCCGCGATTCGGATTACGTCGCCGGCGGCACATTCGTGGACTGGCCGCTGATCGCTTTTTCCGGCGTCGCCCCGGCCAACATCCGGGTCGATCCTGCCGCCGGTCTGTTCGGCCTCGCGATCGTCAACCGCGACGGGTTCCTCGCCGATCCTTCCCATCGCGCGGCAATCAGTGGCGCGATCGATCGCGTCGCGGTGGCTGGTGCGATCATGCAGGGCTGGGAACCCGCCGAGCGTATCCTGCCGGACATGCTCGACTCGGCGCTGCCGCCGGCGCTACCGGGATGGTCGCTGTTGACCCCGGCCGATCGACGCGATCAGGCTCGCGCCCGGGTTGCTGCCTGGTCCGGGGGACCGGTGCGACTGCGGATTGCCCTGCCGTCCGGACCGGGTGCGACAACATTGTATGCGCAGATCGCCGCGTCGCTGCTGGGCGTCGGCATCATTCCGGTTCGCGTGAGCCTGACCGACGACAGCGATTTGCGCCTCGTCGATCTGGTCGCGCCGTACGATAGCGCACGCTGGTATCTTGCGAATGCCTGTGCGGTGTGCGGGGATGAGGCGCGAACCGCGTTGATCGCGGCGCGCGATGCGAATTCATTGATCGAACGGTCGCGGCTGATCGCGGCCGCCGACGCCGCACTTGCAGTCGATGCCGCCTTCATTCCGATCGCCCGCCCGCTGCGGTGGTCGCTTGTCGCGATGCGACTGAGACAATGGCGGCCGAACACGCGCGCGTGGCACCCGTTGAACAGGCTTCGCGACGACACCAGATAGAGGCGCATGACCACCCGCCCCCGTCCGATGGACGTCCGCCCCATGCTAGACACCCTGCCGATCGGTCGCGACGCTGCTGCGGTGCGTATCCGCATCGAGGCCATGGAGCGGGTCATGGAGGGGCTGTTCACGCTTCCGGGGACCAATCGCAAGCTGGGCCTCGACGCGTTGCTCAGTCTGATCCCGGTGGCCGGTAGTACGGTCGCAGCGGTGATCGGATCGTGGCTGGTGTGGGAGGCGCGCAACCTCGGCATGTCGAAGGTGCAGATGGCACGTATGTTCGGCAACGTCGGCCTAGACTGGGCAATGGGTGCGATCCCCTTCATCGGCGCGGTACCCGACTTCTTCTTTCGATCGAACACGCGCAACCTGAAGATCATCCGCCGGCATCTGGATCGCCATCATCCCGCCACCGCGACGATCGTCAACTGACGATTGCCGCCGCGGGGAGCGGTCTAGCGCCCTCCGCGCCAGATCTTGACGGTGGCACCCGGATTGAGGCCGCCCTGATGCGCCGGGCATCGCCGATACCGGAATGCCGTATCGAGGCAGATCCAGACCTCATCCAGCCAGTTCTGCCGGTTCGCCGTGATCCGCATCATATCGGCGCGCAGGCCGGGATTGGCGCCGGCGATCGCCCGTGCCAGTCGTCCGGCCGTTAGCGGTGCCCGCGACAGCGCGTCCATATCGGGATAGCGCAACGCGGCATACAGCCCTGTCGAGCGCTTAAAATAGCTCTCTGGACGATATCCCGGCATACAAGTGCCGTGCTTCGCCCATTCGTGCTGGAGCAATTGCGCCGACGGCGTTGTGCAGATGTTGGCGCGGATCACGTTGCGCGACAGGACCGGTGTCGTACGACAATATTGCGGCCATTCCTTGCCGATGCCGTCCGGCCACAGCCCGTGCAGCGTGAATCCGAAGCGATTACCCGCGCCGCACTGAAACCGCGCGGAGGCGTCGCGCGCGTGGTCTCTGCAATATTGCGGCGCCCAGGTCACCGCGAGCGTATAGCTGCCGATCGGGCGCTGCCGGACCGGCTGCCGGCTATCGGGGAGATCGGGACGGGGCCGCGGGATCGTTCCCGGTGCGGCACAGCGGTAGGCCTGCCCGTGTGCGACGACAGGCGACATTAACGCGATCAACGCCGCCAATGTACGGCCGATCATACGCGCGGTGCATCCACATAGTCATCGTCGTCCAGCCCTTCGCCCAGCCAGACTTTGGCATCCGGCCTGAACAGCATCACCGCGGCAGCGATGTAGAGGATGTTCGCGAGCAGGCCGAGGATCACCTGGACGCTGGCAGGCGAGCGTCCCGTGCCGACGAGGAACAGCGCCGACAGCACACCGAATACCCCGAATGCCGCGAACACCACCTGCACCCACTTTGCGACGACGCTGGGACGGCGAACGATGAAGAACCACAGCAGGATACCGATCGCCAGACCGATGACCTGCATCGTCGGCAGCAGCCAGCCCGCATTCGCCAGCATGGGACTGGCAGCAAGCACCGCCTGTGACGTCTGCCAGTTAAGCGCGGTGTTGATCAGCCCCAGGATGATCGACGCCCAATAGAATTGCTCAAAACGTGCGATGGACGGCGGCTTGCTCATGACGTTCCCCTGCATGTGATACGTCGCAGCCTAGCCGACGATCGACACCGTGCAAGCCGATCGATCATGCCAGCACGAAATCGAGGCCGATGTCCGCTGCGGGCGCGGACTGGGTGAGACGCCCGACCGAGACATAGGTGACGCCGGTGTCGGCGATGGCACGGATCGTATCGAGCTGGACGCCCCCGGATGCCTCGGTAGGGACACGCCCCGCAACGATCCCGACCGCCTCGCGCAGCGTAGCCGGTTCCATGTTGTCGAGCAGAAGATGCGTTGCCCCGGCGGCGAGCGCGGGCGCAATCTGGTCGATCCGGTCGACCTCCACGATGATCCGGGCGATCCCCGCCGCGACAGCGCGCCGTACCGCCACATCGACGCCGCCCGCGACGGCCACGTGATTGTCCTTGATCATCGCCGCATCCCATAGCCCCATGCGGTGGTTCCGGGCGCCGCCGGTGCGGGTGGCGTATTTCTCCAGACGACGAAGGCCAGGAATGGTCTTGCGTGTGTCGAGCAGCACCGCACCCGTGCCGGCGATCGCGTCGACATAGGTGCGCGTCAGCGTGGCGATTCCGGACAGATGCTGCACGGTGTTGAGCGCGGACCGTTCCGCCGTCAGCATCGCCCGCGCCGATCCCGACAGCCGCAACAGGTCGGTGCCCGCCGGAACGCGATCACCGTCCATCACCAGACTTTCGATGACGATCGTCGGATCGAGCGCCCGGAAGAACGCCTCGGCGATTCCAAGGCCGGCCGCGACGATCGTTTCACGCGTGCCCATCACCCCGATGAACCGCGCGTCCGCATCGATTACCGCGGCCGAGGTTATGTCGCCCCCCGCCCCCAAATCCTCGGCCAGCGTAGCTGCGACGAACGCGTCGCAGTCGAAACCATCCAGACGAAAGGTCATTATTCGTATACCATGTCGCGAATCGACGGAACGAATGGTGTGATCATCGGTTTGGCGTCCAAATCGGGGTGGGACATACGAATATGGATAAGCGTGCGGCGATGACGGAGCTGGATCGCCTGTTGACCACTGCGTTGCGGCTGGCGGACGACCTCGACATGACGATGGTCGCGATCCATATCGACGAAGCGCGCAACCTGCTTGCCACGTCGGATATAACGCCCGCGCATTGACGATCAGTCGCCGGTAACCGGCACCGCGGTCCGGGGTCCGAGATCGCCCTGCCCTACCGTCGTTGATGCCATGGCGAGCATCGCATCCAGGCTCGTTTTTGCCTTCAGCCGCAACGATTCCTCGATCTCGATCCGCGGCTGCAGATCCCGCAACGCGACATACAGCTTTTCCAATGTATTAAGCGCCATGTATGGGCAGATGTTGCAGTTGCAATTGCCGTCCGCTCCCGGAGCGCCGATGAAGCGCTTGGTCGGCATCGCCTTTTCCATCTGGTGGATGATGTGCGGTTCGGTCGCGACGATCAGGGTATCGCCCGGCATGGCATTGGCGAATTCAAGGATACCACGTGTCGATCCGACGTAATCGGCGTGATCGAGGATCACCGCCGGACATTCGGGATGCGCGGCGACCGGCGCGCCCGGGTGCTGCGCCTTCAGCTTCAGCAACTCCGTCTCGCTGAACGCCTCGTGCACGATGCACACGCCCGGCCAGAGCAACATCTCGCGCCCGGTCTTGCGCTGAAGATACCCCCCGAGGTTGCGGTCGGGCCCGAAGATGATCTTCTGATCGCGCGGCAACTGCGCCAGGATCGTCTCCGCCGACGACGAGGTGACGATGATGTCGCTGAGCGCCTTCACCTCGGTCGAGCAGTTGATGTACGTCAGCGCGATATGGTCAGGATGCGCGGCACGGAACGCGGCGAACTGATCGGGCGGACAACTGTCTTCCAGCGAACAGCCGGCATCCATATCGGGCAGGACGACGATCTTGTCAGGGCTGAGGATCTTCGCCGTCTCCGCCATGAAGCGCACACCACAAAATGCGATGACGTCCGCGTCGGTCGCCTGCGCCTTGCGGCTGAGGTCGAGACTGTCGCCGACATAGTCCGCCAGGTCCTGCAATTCCGGCTTCTGGTAATAATGCGCAAGAATGACGGCGTTGCGATCCTTGCGAAGGCGCTCGATCTCGGCGCGAAGGTCGAGCCCCGCGAAGCTTTTGGTCAGTTCCATGATACCCCTGTTAGGCGAACTTCGCGTCGCCCTCAACGCGTGTTGCCGAGCACCTCTTCCAGCGAGCGGCTGGTGTCCCAGCGTTCGGTCGATGAAACCGGGTCTCCGGCGAAGCTCACCTTGACGTTCGCATCGATCCCGGCCGCGCGCAGGGGCATCGCGAAACTGCTTTCCACGGCACGACGCGTCGCGTCCCGGGCAAGCTTCATCGGCGTCGCGTCGCGGGCCTGACGGACCAGCTCCGCCTGCCCCGCGCGCCGGTTGGCGGCATCAAGCCGGCTGTCCGCATCGGTCAGCCGCGAAAGGATGCCGCCGGTGCCATATTCGCGTATCGCCGTCATATCGACCTGTGGTCCGTCCAGCTCGATCGGCGGCAGCCTGACCGACAGTGTCCGCGTTTCGGCATTCCACGCGACGTCGCGTTGCGTCAATTTGCCGAGATCGACTTCGTAGCGGACCATACCGGGCATGATCAGCGTCTTTTCCGTCGACAGCCCGAGTTGCGACTGCCGCGATGTCGTCACCGCCACGAAACGGGCGGCGAAAGCCGAAAGACGGTTCTGTTCGCGCAGTCCCTCAAGACTCGCGCTGGCGACGGTGGTCGGATCGGGCGACAGGCGGCGCTCGACATACCGCTGCACGCCCCACAATCCGATCAGGAACGCAAGGCCCAGCAGGATGATGACGCCGACCGCCTTGCCGAGAAACGATCCGGTCGCACCGCGCGCAGACGGGACCGATGCGGGAGCAGGGTCGTTCACGCCGCCGTCCGCCATGTGTCGTCCTCCTCATCGACCATGCCGCGCCCGCGCAGGTCGTACAGATGCGCCAGTACCGATCGCTCCGCCGCCGGGATCAACCGCGGGTCGAGCCCGACGTACATGCGCGCAGTAATCGGGCCGAGGTGCAACGGGGCCTGGCGCAGCAGGCGAAGGATCTGCCCCTCGCGCTGCCTGCGATGCCCGAGCATGCCGCGGACCAGTCGCTGCGGGTTCTCCACCGCCTCGCCGTGTCCGGGATAATAGATCCGGTCATCGCGCCCCAATAGCTTGTCGAGGCTCGCCATATACTGCCCCATGTCGCCGTCAGGCGGTGAGATCACGCTCGTCGCCCATCCCATCACATGATCGCCCGAAAACAGCGCCTTTGTTTCCGGCAGCGCGAAGGCGAGATGATTGGAGGTGTGACCGGGCGTGGCGACCGCTTCCAACGTCCAGCCGTCACCCGCGACGCTGTCGCCTTCCGTCAGGATACGGTCGGGCGTATAGTCCATGTCAAATGCCGCATCCAGACGCGGGCTGTCGCTGACGATGTGGCCGGGCGCGGCGCCGACGATCGGCGCGCCGGTGGCTGCGGCGAGCAACCGGCTGCCGGGACTGTGATCGCGGTGATGATGGGTGACCACGATCGCGCGTACCGGGCGGCCGTTGATGACCCGCATCAGCGCCTCGATATGTACATCGTCTGCGGGGCCGGGATCGATTACGGCCAGATCGCACGTGCCGACGACGTGGGTCTGCGTACCACCGTTGGTGTACGGCGAGGGATTGGTCGCGAGCACCCGTGAGACGAGCGGCTCGAGCTGGATCGGGATACCGGTCGGATGCTCAGCCATCGTCACCGATGTGGCGCGATGCGTGCTGCAACGCAAGGGGCGACCTCCCCCGCGCATGGCAGGAGAGGTCGCGCGCGGGACCGAACGGATCGGGATCAATCCTTGTCGGGCGACGCCATTTCGGTGCGCAGCTCGGCGACGGCCGCGTCCATCTCGGCGAGTGCCTCCTTGCGGTCCGCATCGTTCATGTCGCGGTTGCCGGCAATGCTGGCACGCGATGCCTGCACGCTAGCGAGGGCGGTCTCCATCGCATTGCGTCGGATCTGTTCGACGTTCACCGCGGCGGCGCCCCCGGCGGACACCATACTCTCGATCCGATTGGTGCAGATCACCATCGTGCGCTTCTCGCCCTTTGTCGCGTGAACAACGATCTCCTTGGGGCCGCCATCTCTGCCGTTGGTGCAGCTGCGTTCGGTGACTTCGGGCGCCATCTTCAGCGAGCGATCGACCATTTGCTGGATTGCCTCGTCGTCGAACGTCCCGTCGGGCGCGGATGTATAGGTGTTGACCTTGCCATCCTTGCCGACGCGATTGACGACGATGCGCTTTGGCGATTTGGCGGCGACGGGCGGCTGCGGTGCTTCGAGCGGTTGCGGTGCGGCGACGCCGTTCGGCAGCGGCGGCGCCGGCGGTGCGGGCGGTACGGCCTGCATGTCTACGCCCAGCGTCTCACCGACCCGGCCGCCTAGCGCGGCGGCCGCGCTGGTGCCGGAGGCAGTCAGCCCAAGACCGGCGAGGACGAGAGCGGAGACGAGCGCGCCTCCAGCGGCGAGGCGACGACGCGAGCGTGGCGAGGTGGATAGCATCCGTATTCTCCCTTTCAGATCATCGATGGTATGAAGGTGGCAAGCCGCGGACACCGCGCCGCCGTGCGCCGCCTTGACGATTGCACAGGCGTAGGCGTGACGATCGATCGTCGATCGGCCGGCCAGCACACGGGCGTCATTGGCGAGTTCCTGATCGGCACGGAAAGCGCGGAAGGCGCGCCAGGCAATCGGATTGAACCAATGGATCGCCAGCACGGCGAGCGCGACCCAGTTCGCGATCAGGTCGCCGCGCTGATGGTGGCCGATCTCATGCTCCAGGGCCAGCTCACGCTCATCGGCGTCGTAGCGATCGGCGAAATCGAGCGGAAAGGCGACATACCGGCGCAGCACGCCGAACGCGAGCGGCCCGGTCGCGACATCGCTGGCGATGACGTGCACGCCCCGCACTTCCTCGACCGCCGCGGCGGAGCCGAGCAGGCGCCGGCAGAAACGGGTATGGCTGGTGAGATGCCAGAGTAGGAAGCCCAGCGCTCCCAGCGCCCATAATCCGCCGACGATGAGGCCGATCGACAGCCCGGACGCAGCGGTCGCCGTCCCGGTCGCGCTGCCCTCGACGACGAAGATCGTCAGTGTCTCGCTCGCCTGCGAGACCGGGGTGACGGCGGCTTGCCGCCAAGCATCGGGCAAGGGCGGCAGCAGCAGCCGCAGCACCGGCAGCGCCCAAAGCGCATAACCGACCTGCGGGCCGAAAGTGTTGCGTACCGGACCGCGCATCAGCATCACCAGCACCATCAGGACGGTCGAGGCGATCAGCGCCTCGACCAGCCACCCGGCCGCATTGGTACCGGCCAGCCAGCCGCTCATTGTTTCAGATCCTTCAGCAGCGCCTCGATCTCGGCGATATCCTGCGCGGTGAGTTCGTCGCGTTCGGCCAGATGCGCGACCAGTGGGGTCAGCTTGCCGCCGAACAGCCGGTCAATCAGGCGCTTCGATTCGCCCGAAACGTAATCGCCGCGGGCGACGAGTGGCCGGTAGAGGTAACGGCGCCCATCCTCCTGATGCGCGATCGCCGATTTGGCGAGCAATCGGCCGAGCAACGTTTTGACCGTGTTAGCGCTCCACCCGCGGCCCGGATCAACCCGCTCGGCGACATCCTGCGCCGTGAGCGGCGCCTCATCCCAGAGCACCTCCATGACCGCATGCTCGGCATCGCTGATTCGTTCGGCCACGTGTCGCTCCCTCGTCAATTACAGCTGTAATCGTATTGATTACGGCCGTAGTCAAGAGGGACGATGGAACGACAACCGTTGCGGTGTGCTCGCAATACCGATCGAGTGTCGAGAAGCTTTACACTCCTACGCTCACACCCGATGCCGTTAACCATCGAGAATTCGACGTTCCGCGAAGTTATTGATTTGGCACGTTCCCTGCTAACTCTTCGGGTAGCCGAGCGCTTCGACGCTTCAGCAGGGTGGGTCCGTCGCTATCCCGATCTCGCGCGGATCCACCCGCACCCGGCTTCAGCCCGTCCGCGCCGGCCATAGCATCGGACGCTGCGACCCGGCCCGCATGCGGGCACGCTCTAGCGCTTTGGGATAGATCGTGCCGAACAGATGCGCGAACGTCCGCGACCAACTGAAGTGCGCCTCGACATGCGCCCGTGCGGACGCGCGCATCGCACGGCGATCGTCCTGCCAAAGACGTATTACGTTGGCGGCCATCGCCTCGATATCATCCACTGGCCCGAGCAATCCCAACCCTGCTGGTATCCGCGCCGGCATCGCTCCGCTCGCGACGCCGACCACCGGCAGTCCCGCCGCCTGCGCTTCGATGATCGAAACACCGAACGTCTCGTCCGCCATTGCCGATACGTAGAGATCCGACGACGCAAGCGCCCGTGCCAGACGCGCGCGATCGGTTTCGAATCCGACGAAGGCGACCGGCACATCCGCTGCCTCCCGTTCCAGTTGACCTCGCAGCTTGCCGTCGCCGATCATCACCAGCGCAGCACCGAACGCGGGCGGCAGCAGGCGCATCATCGCGATCAGCCGGTCCGCCCGCTTCTCGTTGTCGATGCGCCCGGCATAGGCCAGCAACGGCCCCGTGCCCGGCAGGCCAAGCTCCGCGCGATAGGTCGCATCCCGCCGCGACGGGTGGAACATCGCCGTATCGACGCCCAGCGACAATACCTCCGTGCGCGTGATCCTGCGTCGGCGCAGCGTATCGCGCGCATCCTCGCCCAGCGTGTAGACGTAGTCGAACTCACGATAGGTGATTTCGGTATAGCCGAGGCTGAGCCAGTAGAAGAACTTGCCTGCCGGCCCGAACAGCGACTGCGCGACGCGGGCGACATGCGCATGGGGGAAGTCGGTTCTATAACCCGCGATCAGCGCTGTCCCGGGATAGGCACGCCGATGCTGGATCGCTGTCCAGGGCAGCACCCACGGGCACAGTGATTCGATCAGGTCGGGACGATAACGAGCCAGCAGCGATCGGACGGCCTGCACGCGCAGGATGAACCGGTAGTTCGGACTGCCACGCACCGGATCGGCCGCGACCTCGGCGAAGATGTGGCGGCCTTCGACGGTGACGCGATCGGCAGGCCCCGGCACGATCTGCAACAGGTGATGCGGCGTCTCCGCCAGCACATAATCGCGCTTTTCGCGCAGATAGGTGCTGATACCGCCCCCGCCACTCGGCGAGTAGCTTTGCGTCAGATCGCAGATAAGCAGCGGGCGATCGTCACGCCCGCCACCACGATCCGGCGGCATGATCGGCGACCGATCAGGCCGCGGCGGCATCGCCCTTCAGGACGGTCGCCAGTTCGCCGCTCTCGTACATCTCCATCATGATATCCGAGCCTCCGACGAATTCGCCATTGGCATACAACTGCGGGATGGTCGGCCAATCCGAATAGGCCTTGATGCCCTGACGGATGCCTTGATCCTGCAACACGTCAACGCTTTCATATTCGACGTTCAGATGATCGAGGATCGCCACCGCCCGGCTGGAGAAGCCGCATTGCGGAAACAGGGGGCTGCCCTTCATGAACAACACCACGGCGTTGTTCTTCACGACTGCATCAATGCGGGCGTTTGTATCGTCGGTCATAGTCCTGGTCCTCAAGCCGCTGCGGTTTTCAATTGCAGCGCGTGCAGTTCGCCGCCCATGCGATGCCCCAGCGCCGCATAGACCGCCTGATGTTGCTTGCGGAGCGGCAGCCCCGCGAAACTCGGCGACACCACGCGCGCCGCATAATGATCGCCGTCGCCGGCGAGATCGGTGATCTCCACGTCCGCATCGGGAATCGCAGCGCGGATCAGGGCAGCGATGTCGTCGGCAGCCATCGGCATCGCGTTATTCCGCCTGCATTAGTTGGCGACGCGCTTCGATCGCCCGTTCGGCCAGCGCACGGCGCACGGTGACATCGTTGGTATCAACCCCTGCAGCGGTCAAATCACCGAGCAACTTGCGCACGACATCCTCATCACCGGCCTCTTCGAAGTCCGCCTGGACCACCGCCTTGGCATAGGCATCAGCCTCTTCCGGCGTCAGTGCCATCTGTTCGGCAGCCCAATGACCCAACAAACGGTTACGCCGCGCGGTGATGCGAAACGTCATTTCCTCCGCCCGGGCGAACTGCGCTTCGTCAGCGCGTCTATGGTCGTCGAACACCGTCATGACCGGCTCACCCCCTTGGTTGGCGTTGCCCACCACATAGGTGCGGGTCGCTACGGACGCAACGGAGCGTCGGAAAAGGACTCCCCAACCCATTCATGTCCGATACCGACATTATGGAACTTTTAAGGCATAGATGCGATATTGAATTGTCGGTATGACGAACGAACCGCCGAAGGAGTAGGATGATGTCGAACTCGTCTGGTACCGTTGCTCTCCGGTCGAATGGATCGAATATCGGACCGTCGCGCGCGACGCCGCTTACCGGCGTCGCCCTGGGACTGGCCATCTCGTTGATGCTCTGGGCGCTGCTATTGGGGACATTCTTCGCGATCCGCTGACGGACGGGCAAGAGTACCGAGATACGGGGTGGTGAACGTCAGTCGACGAACACCACCAGCTTTCCTATCGCCTGCCGGGCCGCCATCTTGGCGATGGCATCCCCGCCCCTTTCGAACGGAAAGGTGTCGGTGACCCGCGGGGCGATTTTGCCTTCGCGCCATAGACGGAACAGCTGCTCGACGTGAGCGGTGTTCGCATTCGGATCACGGGCGGCAAAGGCTCCCCAGAACACCCCGCACACATCGCAGCTTTTCAGCAGCGTCAGGTTAAGCGGCAACTTCGGGATGCCGGCGGGGAAGCCGACGACCAGATAACGTCCCTCCCAGCCGATCGCTCGCAGTGCGGGTTCCGCATAATCGCCCCCGACCGGATCGTAGATGACGTCGAACCCGCCACGCCCACCCAGGGCCTTGAATTGCTCGGCCAGAGCCTTTGATTGCTCCTTGTCGAACGGGGCACGCCCATAGATGAGCGTCCCGTCGGCTCCTGCCGCCCGCGCGGCTGCAGCCTTCTCCTCCGAAGACACCGCCGCGACGACACGCGCGCCATAGGCTTTGCCAAGTTCGATCGCAGCAAGCCCGACTCCGCCTGCCGCGCCTAACACGAGCAACGACTGTCCCGTTTGCAGATGACCGCGATCGAGCAACGCGTGAATGGTCGTGCCATAGGTCAGAATCAAGGCAGCGCCCTCGGCAAAGCTGCGCTCATCGGGCAGATGAAACAATCGCTGCGGGTCGACGACGATCTTGCTGGCGAGACCGCCATGGCCGATGACGCCCATGACGCGGTCGCCGACCTGCCAGTTGGTGACACCCTCGCCCAGTGCTTCGATGACGCCGGCGATCTCGCCGCCGGGCGCGAAAGGACGCTGCGGCTTGAACTGGTATTTGTCCTCGATGATCAGGACATCGGGATAGTTGATCGCGCATGCCTTTACCGCGACAAGGACCTGACCCGCAGCCGGGGTCGGATCGGGCAGTTCCGTCAGCTGTAGAGTTTCAGGTCCGCCCGATGCCGTTGACAGCAATGCCCGCATATCCGCTCCTGCTCGCGACCCAGGGGCGGTGTTGATCCACCGCGCCTTCGAATTTCGAAATCGCGGTATCCTTTGCCATCGTCAGGCCGATCTCGTCCAGCCCCTGCATCAGGCATTGGCGGCGGAAAGCATCAAGTTCGAAGACGAAGCGATCCTGATATGGAGTCGTTACCGTCATCGTTTCCAGATCGACGGTGATCGGCTGATCCTTCGCAACCTCGACCAGCCGATCGACCGCCTCCTGCGGCAATACCACCGGCACGATACCGTTCTTGAAGGCGTTGCCCGAAAATATGTCGGAAAAACTCGGCGCGATCACCGCCTGCACGCCCATGTCGGCAAGCGCCCATGCGGCATGCTCACGGCTCGACCCGCAGCCGAAGTTGTCGCCGGCGATCAGGATCGGTGCGCCGGAATAGCGCGGATCGTCGAACACGTTACCCGGTTGCGCCCGCACCGTTTCGAACGCGCCGCGGGACAGGCCGGTGCGCGTGATCGTCTTCAGCCAATGCGCCGGGATGATGATGTCGGTGTCGATATTCTTGGCACCCCAGGGGTAGGCGGTGCCCGTGACGGTCGTGACCGGCTGCATCAGCGCTGCGTCTTCGCCGGATGGGCGAGCGCCCGCGCGCCCGCGACATATGCGGCGACGCCGCTCATCATCGCACCCGCGACCAGCAGCACAAGGACCTTCTTCACAGCTTTGCTCCCATCAGATCGCGAACGTCGGCGAGGCGCCCGGTCACCGCCGCAGCCGCCGCCATCGCCGGCGACAACAGGTGTGTGCGTGCGCCAGGCCCTTGTCGACCCACGAAATTCCGGTTCGACGTGGAGGCACACCGTTCCCCCGCAGGCACCTTGTCGGGGTTCATCGCCAGACACATCGAACAGCCCGGTTCGCGCCATTCGAAGCCGGCGGACAGGAATACACGGTCGAGCCCTTCCGCTTCCGCCTGCCGCTTGACCAGCCCCGATCCCGGCACCACCATCGCGCGCACGCCGTCGGCGACATGGCGACCGTCGGCGACCGCAGCGGCGGCCCGCAGATCTTCGATCCGGCTGTTGGTGCAACTGCCGATGAAGACGTGCTGCACCGCGACGTCCTGCATCGCGGTACCGGGCGTCAGGCCCATATATTCGAGGCTGCGCTGTGCCGCCGCGCGCTTCGACGGATCGGCGAAGCTGTCCGGCTCCGGCACGAACCCGGTGATCGGCACCACGTCCTCAGGGCTGGTGCCCCAGGTCAGCGCCGGCGCGATATCGGTGGCGTCGAGGCGGACGACCTTGTCGTAGGTCGCGGCCGGATCGGTGGCGAGGCTGCGCCACCAGGCCACCGCCTTGTCCCACGCCTCGCCCTGCGGCACCATCGGCCGCCCCTTGAGATAGGCGAAGGTCAGGTCGTCGGGCGCGACCAGACCGGCCCGCGCGCCGCCCTCGATCGACATGTTGGCGACGGTCATCCGTCCCTCGATCGACATATTTCGGATCACGTCGCCGGTATATTCGATGACGTGACCGGTGCCGCCCGCCGCGCCGATGCGGCCCATGATCGCGAGGATCACGTCCTTGGGGCTGACGCCGAAGCCCAAAGTTCCGTCGACGCGGACCTCCATCGTCTTCGACTGGCTGAGCAACAGCGTCTGCGTCGCGAGCACGTGCTCGACCTCGCTGGTGCCGATGCCGAACGCCAGCGCGCCGAGTGCGCCGTGCGTCGAGGTGTGGCTGTCGCCGCAGACCAATGTCGTGCCCGGCAGGGTGAAGCCCAGTTCCGGGCCGACGACGTGGACGATGCCCTGCTCGGCTGCCGTCGCGTCGATATAGTCGATGCCGAATTCGCTGGTGTTGCGGCGGAGCGCGTCGAGCTGCTGCGCGCTTTCCGGATCGGCGATCGGCAGCAGGCGTCCCGCGGCGTCGACGCGCGGGGTGGTCGGCAGGTTGTGGTCGGGCACGGCGAGCGTCAGTTCGGGACGGCGCACGCGGCGGCCCGCGACCCGGAGCCCTTCGAATGCCTGCGGACTGGTCACCTCATGGACGAGGTGGCGATCGATGTAGATGAGGCAGGTGCCGTCGTCGCGCCGTTCGACGACGTGTGCGGCCCAGATTTTTTCGTACAGCGTTTGCGGTCGGGTAGCCATGATGGCGGCGCGTTAACCGAAAGCTGCGCGAAGGTCGAGGCGGAGTGGCGGATAATTGCTTGGGGGCATGCGACCATCCCTGCGTCACCCCGGACTTGTTCCGGGGTCCACTTTGCGGCTGGAGGTAGCGCTAGAGGCTCCAGCTTTTCGTTTCCGGCCCGGTGGACCCCGGAACAAGTCCCGGGTGACGCAGGGGTATCGGGAGCTTGGTTCTAAACCTCGTAAGCCGCCGTGGTCTTCGCCGCGACTTCGTCCGCGGTCACGCCGGGGGCGAGTTCGACCAGCTTGAACGCGGAGGCATGATCCGGCCGGCGGAAGACCGCGAGATCGGTGACGATCATGTCGACGACGTTCTTGCCGGTCAGCGGCAGGGTGCAGGACGGGATGAACTTTGGGCTACCGTCCTTGGCATTGTGATCCATGACGACGATGATCTGCTTGACCCCGGCGACGAGGTCCATTGCGCCACCCATGCCCTTGATCATCTTGCCGGGGATCATCCAGTTCGCGATGTCGCCGCCCTCGCTGACCTCCATCGCGCCCAGCACCGTGAGATCGATGTGGCCGCCGCGGATCATCGCGAAACTCTGCTCACTGCCGAAATAGGCGCTCTGCGGCAGTTGGCTGATTGTCTGCTTGCCAGCGTTGATCAGGTCGGGGTCGACCTCATCCTCATACGGGAATGGGCCGATGCCGAGCATGCCGTTTTCAGACTGGAGCGTCACCGTCATACCCGCCGGGATGTTGTTCGCCACCAGCGTCGGGATGCCGATCCCAAGGTTGACGTAATAACCGTCGCGCAACTCCTGCGCGGCGCGCGCCGCCATCTGGTTGCGATCCCAGCCCTTTGCCTGAGTAGCCATCAGTTCAATCCTCCGGGATGGTTGGCGATCCGCGCCACGGCGTCGGGATCGAGTTCGGGACGCGCGCCGTCGAGGCCGCGCCAGATCAGCGCCGCCGCCTCGTACTCCGACAGGCCGAGCAGTTGTGCATGCGCCTTGGCGGCGTGGCCGATGACGTCGGCCATCAGCACGCCGAAGGTCTCTGCATCGGACAGCACGCCGGCGTCGATGACGACGGTCGATCCGGCGCGATCGGTGATCCAGATGCGTGCGACCTCCGCCGACCGATCGGTCAGGTTGGGCATCGCTGACAGCGGGATGGCACGCAGCTTCGGGAGCTTCATCGTGCGTCGCTCCAGCGTTTGTCGACGGGGAAGACGTCGTCGAAGCTGCCCTTCAGCGCCGATCCGTAGACCGGGTTCGGCAGCACGAACCAGCCGTTACCCCACATCGCCGCGACCGTGCCGCTGTCGGCGACACGGCGGCGTTCGGCCGGGGACGGGATCGTGTTGAACAGGTCGCTGAAGTCGCCGAGCTGGTCGCCGCCCATCGCGACGACGCAATATCGGGCGGCGATGGTGGTGCGGCGCGCGTCCTTGCCGCTCGGCCCGTCGCGCAGGAACAGGTCGGTGCCGGGGGTGAAATCGCCCAGCCCCGCCGCCTTCAACCCGGCGACCGTACCGGCGGCGGTGGCGCTGGCGCGATTGCTGTTGACGATGACCGTGATGCCGGCCGCCCGCAATGCGCCGAACGCCTCGACCGCACCCGGCACCGGCGCGACCGCCTTCGCCCCGGTCCGCTCCCAGCGTTCCCATTGCGCCGGGTCGAACGGGGCCGACGGACTGCGCGCTGCCAGCGCCTCGACGCCGAGGTTGAGCACGACCGTCTCGTCCGCGTCGAACACGGCGGCGCGGGGCTTGCCGGCGCACGCTTCCCATTGCGGGGCGGCGAGCGTCGCGCCCGCCTTCAAGACGACGCTGTCGCCGGTCGCGCGGCGGTAGCTGGCGTAATTCACCAAGGCGCGGAACGCCTGCCGGCTGAGCGCAGCCGCCTCTGCCGAGCCATAGAGATACTGGAACTGCGGCGGCACCGGCGTTGCGTCGGCCGCGCTGCCGCCCGGTGCGGGCAGTGCCTTCAATCCGGTGATCCGCACCACCTTGCCGTCGGCGGTATAGGTCTGCCCCGGCGCAGGCAGCGTCGCGACGCGGTCGCGCGCCTTAGGGCCACAGCCGGCGAGCAACGCGACGCCGGCCAGCAACAGGACCGCACGCCGCATCACGCCGCCTGCCGCTCCCGCACGGTGCGGAACTCGATCTTCTTGTCGTACGGCACGCCGACGATCATCCGCTTCACATAGATGCCGGGCAGGTGGATCGCGTCGGGATCAAGGCTGCCGACCGGTACGACCTCTTCGACCTCGGCGATGCAGATGCGGCCGGCGGTCGCCATCGGCTGGTTGAAGTTGCGCGCGGTCTTGCGGAAGATGAGGTTGCCGCTCTCGTCCGCCTTCCACCCCTTGATGATGCTGATGTCCGAGCGGATGCCGCGTTCGAGGATATAGTCCTCGCCATCGAAGGTCTTCACCTCCTTACCCTCGGCCACCAAAGTGCCGACGCCGGTCTTGGTGTAGAAGCCGGGGATGCCTGCGCCGCCAGCGCGGCAGCGTTCGGCAAGCGTGCCTTGCGGGCAGAACTCCACTTCCAGTTCGCCGCTCAGATACTGGCGCTCGAACTCCTTGTTCTCGCCGACGTAGCTGGAGATCATCTTCCTGACCTGCCGCGTGCGCAGGAGCTTGCCGAGCCCCTCGCCGTCGATGCCGGCATTGTTGCTGGCGATGGTCAGGTCTTTGACGCCAGAGGCCTGGATCGCGTCGATCAGCCGTTCGGGGATGCCGCACAGGCCGAACCCGCCGGCGCAGATCGTCATGCCGTCGTGCAGCAGGCCGTCGAGGGCGGCGGCTGCGTCGGGGTAGAGCTTCTTCATCGGCGATCACTCTCCTGTCGTTGCGGGTGGCGATAGCGGGGCTGTCGGCGGGTGGTCAATCGCACCCTTGCTCCCCTCCCTGCGAGGGAGGGGTTGGGGGTGGGTGGCGTGCTCGCAATACGGTCACCACGAGGCGCGCGGAGGCCGTATCGTCAGGCCTCTACCCACCCCCGGCCCCTCCCTGCGGGGAGGGGAGAAGCGCGCTTACTTCAGCGCCGCCTGTGCCGCCGCCAGTCGTGCGATCGGTACGCGGTAGGGGCTAGCCGAGACGTAATCGAGGCCGACCTTTTCGCAGAAGGCGATGCTGGCGGGATCGCCGCCGTGTTCGCCGCAGATGCCGAGCTTGATGTCCGGCCGGGTCGCGCGCCCGCGGTCCGCGGCCATCTGCACGAGTTCGCCGACGCCCTCGATATCCAGGCTGACGAACGGGTCCTTGGCGTAGATGCCCTGTTCGACATAGGCCCCCAGGAAGCGCGCAGCGTCGTCGCGGCTGACGCCCAGCGTCGTCTGCGTCAGGTCGTTGGTGCCGAACGAGAAGAACTCGCCGGTTTCCGCGATCTCGCCTGCCTTCAGCGCGGCGCGGGGCAATTCGATCATCGTTCCAACGAGATATTCGATCGTCTTGCCACGCTCCGCGAACACCGCCTGCGCCGCCTTGTCGACGACGACCTTCATCAGGTCGAGCTCGCGCTTGGTCGCGACCAGCGGGATCATCACCTCCGGAATCGGGGCAGCGCCGGACTTCTCCGCCACGTCGATCGCCGCTTCGAAGATCGCACGCGCCTGCGTCTCGTAGATTTCGGGATATGTCACGCCGAGGCGGCAACCGCGGTGGCCGAGCATGGGGTTGAATTCGTGCAGTTCGGCGGCGCGGCGCTTGAGCACGTCGATGTCGATCCCCGCCGCCGCAGCCACTTCGGCGAACTCATTCTCTTCGTGTGGCAGGAATTCATGCAGCGGCGGGTCGAGCAGCCGCACCGTCACCGGCAGGCCGGCCATCACCTCGAAGATCGCGGTGAAGTCGCTGCGCTGCGCCGGCAGCAGCCGTTCCAGCGCGGTGCGGCGACCGGCTTCGTCGGTGGCGAGGATCATCTGGCGGACCGCGGTGATGCGGTCGGCGTCGAAGAACATATGCTCGGTCCGGCACAGGCCGACGCCCTCCGCACCGAAATCGCGCGCGGTCTGGCAATCAAGCGGGGTTTCGGCGTTGGCGCGCACCTTCAGGCGGCGGACGCCATCGGCCCATTCCATCAGCGTGCCGAAATCGCCCGCCAGTTCGGGCTGGACGGTCGCGACCTCGCCGAACATCACCTCGCCGCTCGCGCCGTCGATGGTGATCGTGTCGCCTTCGCGGATTTCACGTCCGCCGACCTTCATCACCTTGTCCTTGGCGGAGATCGACAGCGATCCGGCACCCGAGACGCAGGGGCGGCCCATGCCGCGCGCGACGACGGCGGCGTGGCTGGTCATGCCGCCGCGCGCGGTCAGGATGCCCTGCGCCGCGTGCATGCCGTGGATGTCCTCAGGCGAGGTTTCGGTGCGGACGAGGATGACCTTGTCGCCCGCAGCCTTGCGCTTTTCTGCGGTATCGGCGTCAAACACGACGGTGCCGGATGCCGCACCCGGCGAGGCTGGCAAGCCCTTAGCGATCACGTCGCGCGGTGCGTTGGGGTCGAGCGTCGGGTGGAGCAGTTGGTCGAGGGCCATCGGGTCGACGCGCAGGATCGCCTCTTCGCGGGTGATCAGGCCTTCGCTCGCCATGTCGACCGCGATCTTGAGCGCGGCCTTGGCGGTGCGCTTGCCCGAGCGGGTCTGGAGCATCCAGAGCTTGGTCTGTTCGACCGTGAACTCGATGTCCTGCATGTCGCGGTAATGCGTTTCGAGCTGGTCGAAGACGGCGGCAAGCTCGGCGTAGACCTCCGGCATCGCCTCTTCCATCGACGCGGGCTTGGCGCCGGCCTCCTCGCGGGCGACCTTGGTCAGATATTGCGGGGTGCGGATACCGGCGACGACGTCTTCGCCCTGTGCGTTAATCAGGAATTCGCCGTAATAGGCGCGGTCGCCCTTGGCGGGGTCGCGGGTGAAGGCGACGCCGGTGGCCGAGGTTTCGCCCATGTTGCCGAAGACCATCGCCTGGACGTTGACCGCGGTGCCCCAGTCGGCGGGGATGTCGTTGAGGCGGCGATAGACCTTGGCCCGCTCCGACTGCCACGAGCCGAACACTGCGCCGACCGCACCCCAGAGCTGATCGTGGACATCCTGCGGGAAGGGCTTGCCCCATTCCGCTTCGACCAATCCCTTATATTCGGCGACCAAGGTCTTCAGATCCTTGGCGGTCAGCTCGGTGTCGAGGGTGAAGCCATTGTCCTCCTTTGCGATCTCCAGCGCTTCCTCGAACGCGCCGTGGTCGAGTTCGAGCACCACGTCGGCGTACATCTGGATGAAGCGGCGATAGCTGTCCCAGGCGAAACGTTCGTCGCCCGACTTGGTGGCCAGTCCCTCGACCGTCGCGTCGTTGAGGCCGAGGTTGAGGACGGTGTCCATCATCCCGGGCATCGACACGCGCGCGCCGGAGCGGACCGACACCAGCAACGGGTTTGCGGGATCGCCGAAGGTTTTGCCCGTAATCCCTTCGATATGCTCGATTCCCGCCGCCACCTCGTCACGCAGCGACTGCGGGAATTGCTCGCCTTCCTCGTAATAGCGCGTGCACATCGCGGTGCTGATCGTGAAGCCGGGGGGGACCGGCAGGCCGATCGAGGCCATTTCGGCAAGGTTCGATCCCTTGCCGCCGAGCAGATTCTTGTCGCCCTTCCCGCCGTCCGAAACGCCGCCACCGAAACGGTACACGTATTGGGTCATCGCTGGTCCTTGAGCTACGTTGGATGCCTGTCCCGGGGAGGAAGGAAGCAAACCCGACGTTCGGAAGTTGCCGAAGTTTACGGTACGTGGGGGTTCGTTACCTACCCCTCGATTTTCGAAAAGTCGGCGACGGCATGCACCGCGGTGCGGACGCGGGCGAGCAGCGCCAGCCGCGCGGCACGCTTCGCCGGGTCGGTATCGTTGACGGTCACGCTGTCAAAGAACGCATCGATCGGCGCGCGCAGCGAGGCGAGCGCCGCCATCGCGCCTTCGAAATCTTCCCGCGCCACTGCGGATGCGGCGGCGGGTTCGGCCGAATCGAGGGCGGCGATGAGCGCAGCTTCGGCGGTTTCGGGCATGTAGGACAGCAAATTCCCTCTCCCGGCGGGAGAGGGAGGGAGCGCCGTAGGCGCGGAAGGGTGAGGTTCGTCGGTCGTCTCGCCCCTGCCCTCACCCCGCGGCGCTGGCGCGCCTTGCCCCGCATCGGGTAAACCGTCCCCCGGACGGTTTAGGTCAGGCTGGGAGCCTGACCGGCCCGATGCGCCCGATGGGAGAGGGGTGGAATAGCCTTCCTTTTTCAGGATGTTGGCGGCGCGCTTGTAGCCGGCGAGGAGGTTGGTGCCGTCTTCGGTGGTGACGAACGCTTGCAGCGCGCGGACGCGGGCGAGCAGGCGGACGAGATCGTCCTCGCCGCCAATCGCGAACACCGCGTCGATCAGGTCGTGACGGACGCCGGCTTCGCGTTGCTGGACCTTGAGGCGGTCGGCGAAGAAGTCGAGCACCTCAGTCGCTGTTAGCTTCGCCTTTAAAATAAACCGCGAGGCGTCATCATTGGCGATCCTAGTCGCTCCAGCGACCAGCGGATCAAGAACGTCGTTCCATTTCAGTGCCGTCTTCAACGCGCCTATTGCATCAAGTACCGGCAAGACCCGAACGATCGGGGCGACTTGGCGGCTGAATGATACGGTTGCCGCAGCAAGCTCGACCACCGGCATCATCGGCACACGCAGCTCATTTTCGACAACCAACCGAATAACACCTAACGCAGCACGACGTAGCGCAAACGGGTCCTTAGACCCGGTTGGTCGGTCGCCGATGCTGAAAAACGCAGAGATCGTATCCAGCTTATCCGCCAGCGATACCGCCACCGTCACCGGCGCAGTGGGGACTTCGTCGCCCTGCCCGACCGGCTTGTAGTGGTCGCGGATCGCTTCGGCGACTTCTTGCGGCTCGCCCTGGGCGGCGGCGTAATAGCCGCCCATCAGGCCCTGTAGCTCGGGGAATTCGCCGACCATGCCGGTGACGAGGTCCGCCTTGGCGAGGCGCGCGGCGCGTTCGGCCATGTCGGCGAGCGTGGCAAGCCCCTCCTCTTCAGAGGAGGGGTTGGGGTGGAGGACGCGGAAGTCGGTCTCGGTGAGACGTCCCCCACCCCCGACCCCTCCCCTGAAGGGGAGGGGCTTTGCCCCGACGATGCCTTCTTCGACCAGCCAGCGAGCGAGTTTGGCGACGCGGTCGACCTTGTCGGCGACGGTGCCGAGTTTCTCGTGGAAGACGATCTGTTCCAGCTTGGGGCGCAGGTCTTCGAGGCGGGTCTTGAGGTCGGTTTCGTAGAAGAAGCGGGCGTCGCTCAACCGCGCGGCGAGGACCTTGCGGTTGCCGTCGACGATCTTCGCGCCGCCGTCGGTCGCCTCGACATTCGCGGTGCAGACGAAGGCGTTGGCGAGCGCGCCACTTGCATCGCGGCAGACGAAATACTTCTGGTTCACGCGGGCGGTGAGCTGGATCACCTCTGGCGGGACGGTGAGATACTCCGCGTCGAAGCCGCCGAGCAGCGGCACCGGCCATTCGGTCAGGCCGGCGTTTTCGGCGACGAGACCCTCGTCCTCGACCAGCACCAGACCGGCTTCGGCGGCAAGCGCGCTGGCGCGCTCGCGGATCAGGGTGCGGCGTTCGTCCTGGTCGACGATGACGTGACAGGCGCGCAGCTTTTCGATGTAATCCGCCGCCGAGCCGATCGTGATCTGGCCGGGGTGGTGGAAGCGATGGCCGAAGGTCGCGACGCCGGAGCGGATGCCGGCGATCTCGATGTCGACGAGGTCGTCGCCGAACAGCGTGACGATGCCGTGCAGCGGGCGGACCCAGCGCAGGCTTTCGGTCGAGGTGGAGGCCGCCCCCCAGCGCATCGATTTCGGCCAGGGAAAGGCGCGGATGATCGCCGGGATCGCCTCGGCCAGCACCTGCGTGGTGGCGCGGCCAGGCTTTTCGGTGACCGCGTAGAGGACGCCGTCGCGCTCGGTCAGCTGTTCGCGGGTGAGGCCGGTCTTGCGGAGGAAGCCTTCTAACGCTTGCGGGGGAGCGCTGGCCTTGGGGCCTTTGGTCTCTTCCGACACGGCCTGGGTTTCGACCGGCAGCTCGCGGGCGATCAGCACCAGCCGGCGCGGGGTGGCATAGGTGACGAGTGCGGCGGCCTTCAGCCCGGCCTTGGCGAGCTCGGCGGCGAACAGGCGGGCGAGATCGTCACGCGCCTTGTCCTGCATGCGCGCGGGGATTTCTTCGGAGCGGAGTTCGAGGAGGAAGTCGGTCATCGTGTTGCGCCGGCGAAGAAGGAAGAATTGTGTTCACGCGGAGACGCGGAGACGCGGAGAAGAAGAGGAGAGATATTGGAGCGAGCGTGTGGCTGGCCACAGGCTTTGCGCCGCAGGCGCTTCAGACGATTGGAAGAAAGAATGGGATACAGGTGATCCACCTCCCTCTTCTTCTCCGCGTCTCCGCGTCTCCGCGTGAAAACACCTTCTTGCGTCCGGCACAGAAGCATCACGCCGTCCACCCGTTCTTCTCCATCCACGCGCCGCAGGCACCCTTGGCGAGATCGCGGACGCGGCCGATGTAGGCTTGCCGCTCGGCGACGGAGATGACGCCGCGGGCTTGCAGCAGGTTGAAGGTGTGGCTGGCCTTGATCGCCTGTTCGTAGGCGGGGATCGGGAGGCCGGCGGCGAGGCTGTTCTCGCATTCCGCCGCGGCCTTCTTGAAGGCGTCGAACAGCGTTGCGGTGTCGGCGACCTCGAAATTCCACTTCGACATCTGGCGTTCGTTCTCGAGGAACACGTCGCCGTAGCTGACGCCGCTGTCGTTGAAGGCCAGATCGTAGACGTTGTCGACGTCCTGAATGTACATCGCCAGCCGCTCCAACCCGTAGGTGAGTTCGCCCGCGACCGGCTTCATGTCGAAACCGCCCATCTGCTGGAAGTAGGTGAATTGCGTCACCTCCATGCCGTCGCACCAGACCTCCCAGCCGAGGCCCCAGGCGCCCAGCGTCGGCGATTCCCAATCGTCCTCGACGAAGCGGATATCGTGGCGGGTCATGTCGACACCGATCGCCGCCAGCGACCCCAGATAGAGCTCCTGCAAATCGGCCGGCGAAGGCTTCAGGATCACCTGATACTGGTAATAATGCTGGAGCCGGTTGGGGTTCTCGCCGTAGCGGCCGTCGGTCGGGCGGCGGCAGGGCTGGACGAAGGCGGCGTTCCACGTGTCGGGGCCGAGCGCGCGCAGCGTCGTGGCGGGATGGAAGGTCCCTGCCCCCATCTCCATGTCGTACGGCTGGAGAATCACGCAGCCCCGATCGCTCCAATAGTCGTGGAGCGTCAGGATCATCTTCTGGAAGGAAAGCGGTGTTGCGGCCATGGCCCGGTGGCTTTGGCGGATGAGGCGGCGTCTAGCAAGTGGTGCGGCGCGGCATTAGCTTGGGCGCAGCTTCACTTCAGGACGACGTTCCCGCATGATCCGAACCCTTGGCGCCGCATTGTCGGCGATCGCGCTCACCCTTGCCCTGCCCGCCTGCGCTAAGCAGCCTGCCAAGGCCGCCGCGGCGGCCAACGATGCCGATCCGGCGCTTTGGGTAGTGAGGGACAAGGACACAACGGTGTACCTGTTCGGCACGATCCACGTCCTGAAGCCCGGGCTGACCTGGTTCGACGAGGCGGTGAAGACCGCGTTCGACCGGTCGGACGAGGTCAAGCTGGAGATCGTGATGCCCGATCAGGCGACGATGCAGGGGCTGGTGCAGGCGACCGGCGTCGCCGCGCCCGGCACCCCGCCGCTGACCCGGCGCCTGCCCGAAGCGAAGCGCGCGGCGTTCACCAAGGCGGTGACCGACCTCGGCCTGCCGGCGGATGCGCTCGATCGCTACAAGCCGTGGCTGGCGGCGACGCAGCTGTCGGTCGCGCCCTTGTCGAAGCTCGGCTATTCGAACAGCAACGGGCCGGAAGAGGTGATCGCCGCCGCCGCCAAGCAGGCGCGCAAGCCGGTGACCGGGCTGGAGACGCCGGAGCAGCAACTGGGCTTCTTCGGCAGCCTGTCGGATCAGGCGCAGTTGCAATTCCTGGAAAACACGGTCGAGGAATTGCCGAAGCTCGACAGCACGATGGCGAGCATGGTCGACGATTGGGCGCGGGGCGATCCGGATGCGCTGGCGCGTGAGATGAACGAGGAGCTGAAGAGCTCGCCCGAGGTGGCGAAGGTGCTGCTGACCGACCGCAACGTGCGCTGGGCGTCGTGGATCAAGGGGCGGATGGCGACGCCGGGGACGGTATTCATCGCGGTGGGCGCGGGGCATCTGGCCGGGCCGGATTCGGTGCAGGCACAGCTGGCGAAGCTGGGGGTGAAGGCGGAGCGGGTGAAATACTAACGCTGTAATCGCCCCTGTCCTCACCCTTCGACGGCTTCGCCGTCTTATCCCCTCTCCCGCCGGGAGAGGGGAGAGGTGCGCAGCACCGATGGGGTGAGGGCCGGAGCGAGACGGCGAGTTGCTTTTTCCCCGCCCCTCCGCTAAGCGCCGCCGCTTCCGGTCATGGTCATCCCTGGAGGCGTGGCGCGGAAGCACATACAAGCACGTTTCGGAAGGTTATCTGCATGAGCGACACCATTACGCTCGCAGCCGAGACGCGCGACCGGGTTGGCAAGGGAGCCTCCCGGGCGCTGCGTCGTGACGGCCGCGTCCCCGCCGTGATCTACGGCCAGAACAAGGAACCGACCTCGATCCATCTCGAGGAAAAGGCGCTGATGAAGGCGCTGATGACCGGTCACTTCATGAATTCCGTCATCATGGTCTCCGGCCAGCGCACGCTGCCGAAGGACGTGACGTTCCACCCCGTCACCGATCGCCCGATCCACGTCGATTTCCTGCGCATCGGTGAGCACACCGAAGTGACCGTGGCCGTCCCCGTCGTGTTCACCGACGAAGACGACGCCCCCGGCATCAAGCGCGGCAACGGCGTGCTGAACATCACGCGCCACGAGATCGAGCTGGTCGTCGACGCCGCCGACATCCCCTCCGAGATCACGATCTCGCTGAAGGGCAAGGAAATCGGCGACTCGATCCACATCAGCGACGTCGAGCTGCCGAAGGGCGCGAAGCCCGCGATCGACGACCGCGACTTCGCGATCGCCACGATCGTGCCGCCGACCGTCCCGACCGTCGAGGACGAGGCTCTCGAGGCGGAAGTCGCCGAGGCGCAGGCAGCTGAAGCCGCCGCCGAGGATGAGCCGGTCGTCGAGCCGAACGACGACGACAACGACGACGACAAGATCACCACCCAGAAGAACTGATGGGTGGTGCCGCTACGGCGGCGTCGGACAAGGGGGCAGGGCAGCGGCGACGCTCTCCTGCCCTTTTTCGTTTTCAGAGTGCCCCAAGGTTCGTCATCCCCGCGCAGGCGGGGATCCATACCGGCTGATCTTAATGAGACTCAGCGGTCGCAGTGACTATGGATCCCCGCCTCCGCGGGGATGACAAACGTGTGTTATGGTTGGCTTACGCGCCGTAGAAGGACCAACGCCATGCAGATCTGGGCCGGGCTCGGCAATCCGGGGGCGCAATATGCGCTGCACCGGCATAACGTCGGGTTCATGGCGATCGACCTGATCGCCGACATGCACGGCTTCGGTCCGGTGAAGAAGCAGTTCCAGGGCTGGACGCAGGAGGGGCGGATCGGCACCGAGAAGGTGCTGCTGCTCAAGCCCGCGACGTTCATGAACGAAAGCGGCCGCGCGATCGGTGAGGCGCTGCGCTTTTACAAGCTGGGGCCGGACGCGTTGACGGTGTTCCACGACGAACTCGATCTCGCGCCGTTCAAGGTGAAGGTGAAACGCGGCGGCGGGACGGCTGGGCACAATGGCCTGCGCTCGACCGACCAGCATCTGGGGCCGGAGTTCCGCCGGGTGCGACTGGGCATCGGCCATCCCGGACACAAGGACCGCGTCACCGGCTACGTGCTGGGTAATTACGCCAAGGCAGAACTCGATCCGCTCGCCGACATGCTCGGCGCGATCGGGGCGGAGGCGCCGTGGCTTGCGGCGGGCGACGACGTGCGATTCATGAACGATGTCGCTATGAGGTTGGCCGCATGACGATCCGCACGCTGTTCGCCACCCGCTTCTACGAGGACGACCTCGGCGACGCCGCCCTGCTGGAAGAGCTGGAGGACGCCTGCCTCGACCTCGCGCGCCAGGATCGCGCCGGCGTCGCATGGTCGAAGGCGCATGGCTATCGCGGCTATACGTCCTACGCCTCGCTCAACGACCTGCCGTCGCGCGACCCGCGCTTCGGTGACCTGGTCAAGCTGCTCAACAAGCATGTCGCGCGCTTCGCCGAGGCGTGTGCGTTCGACCTGAACGGCCGCAAGCTCAAGCTCGACAGCCTGTGGGTCAACGTCCTCAAGCCCGGCGGCACGCATTCGGGGCACATCCATCCGCATAGCGCGGTCAGTGGCACGATCTACGTCGCCACCCCGCCCGGTGCCGGTGCGCTGAAGCTGGAGGACCCGCGGCTGCCGATGATGATGGCCGCACCCACCCGCCGCGCGGATGCGGACGAGAGCCACGCGACCTTCGTCTACGCAGAACCGAAGCCCGGCAGCGTCTTCCTGTGGGAAAGCTGGCTGCGGCACGAGGTCGTCCCCAACGCCGCCAAGGGCGAACGGATCAGCATCAGCTTCAACTATCGCTGACCCGCCGCGTTCGCGCCGCAATCGCGCGTCACCTTCGCTACGGAGCGGAGGACGCGTATGCGGCTGGCGATGATGATGGCGGTGCAGGCGGTGGCAGGCCCACCGATTCCGAACGATTTGCGCCCGGTGAAGCCGAGGCCCATTGTCGAGACGCCCTGCGGCATTCCCGACGACAGCGGCGACATCGTCGTCTGCGCCCGCGACAAGGAGGCGGATCGCCTGCGCCCGCTCGATGACGCGTCCTATGCCCAGCGACCGATCCGCGCACGCACGGCGATCGGCAAGATAGGCGTAGGCGTGGAAGCGGAACAGGGCGTACTGCCGAACGGTCAAAGCAGCCCACGCGCGATGCTCAAGTTCAGACTGCCGTTCTGAACAGCCTTCGTTCACCCGATCGCGCTACAGCTGTCACCATGCGTATCACCAAAGCTCAGGTCGGCCTCGCCGCCGTCGTCCTGCTCGCGCCCGGAGGGTTCATCCTGGGCGCGACACTCGTCGCCAACCATTATCGTAAACGTCGCACCACCGCTGCCGAAACACCGCCCGAACCAGCCGTTTCAAGCGAAATCGTTTCCTGAACGGAACGTTGTTTGACGTTCATGCAACCACGCTATGTTGAACGACGTTAGCACAGCACAGATTTTCCAGACGGGAGTGAAACGATGCGTAAATTGATGCTCGCAATGGGTTGCGCGGCGATGGTCCTGCCGGCGACGATGGTCGTTCCGGTGTCGCAGGCCGGCGCGCAGAAGTACAAGTATCGCGAATGGCGTGACAATCGCGGCCGCGTCCGCTGCCGCAAGCCTGACGGCACGACCGGTGCCGTCGTCGGCGCAGTCGGTGGCGCGCTACTCGGCCGTACCGTCGACACGCGGGGCGACCGTACGTTAGGTACCCTCGGCGGCGCCGTTGCTGGTGGCCTGCTCGGCCGTGAGATCGACCGGGGCGGCAAGCGCCGCTGCCGCTGATCGCAAGTACAAGTTTCGTCAGGACGGGCGTCGCGAGGCAACTCGCGGCGCCCTTTCTGCGTATGCATGATCAACATTACACGGAGACGACAGACATGGTGACCCGCAGCGCTTCGGCGAGCTACGACGGCCTAGGTAAAGACGGCAAGGGCAAGATCACGACCCAGTCGGGTGTGTTGAGCGGCAGCAACTATGGATTCGGCACGCGATTCGAGGATGGCCCCGGCACCAATCCCGAGGAGCTGATCGCTGCAGCCCATGCAGGCTGCTTCACGATGGCGCTCAGCTTCGCGCTTGCAGGAGCGGGCCATCAGCAAGGCAATCTACAGACCAGTGCAAAGGTAACGCTCGACAAGGACGGCGACGGCTTCACGATCACCCGATCGGCACTGACGCTGACCGGCCATGTCGACGGGATCGACGCCCCCGAATTCGAACGCATCGCCAACGAGGCGAAGGCAGGCTGTCCAGTGTCGAAGGTGCTTACCTGCGACATCACGCTGGATACGACGTTCGACTGATCCGACTGTCGGTTGCGTGAACGACAGGTAGTTTGTCGTTCACGCAACCCTATGGCCGATCCGCTGGTTCTGTCTTCACTTGGATCAAGGAGCAGATCATGCGTATCGCCATCCTATCCGCCATGTTGGCGGCAACGACTTTCGCGGCGGTTCCCGCGGCCGCGCAGGACACGCGTCGCGAGGCCAACCGCGAATATCGCGACGAAGTCCGCGATGCCCGTCAGGACTATCGTCGCGACGTGCGCAATGCCGATTCCCGCCGCGACGTGCGGGATGCACGCCGTGAATATCGCAATGAGGTTCGCGACGCGCGGCAGGACCGTCGCGGCGACATTCGTGATATCCGGCAGGATCGTCGTGCCGATCGGCGTGATGACTGGCGGCAGTACCGAAACTATGACTACAACCGCTTACCCCGCGGCCAACGCACGTATTTCGCGGACAATTACTACCGCGACGGCCGCTATTACCAGACGCGCCGCCTGGGCCGTAACGACCGGATCTATCGTGGGAACAACGGTCGCTATTATTGCCGCCGCAACGACGGCACGACCGGCTTGATCGTCGGCGGCCTTGCCGGAGGTGCTCTGGGCAACATCATCTCGGGCGGCGGGTCGCAGCTGCTCGGCACGTTGATCGGCGCCGGCGGCGGTGCGCTGCTGGGACGTTCAGTCGATCGTGGTCAGGTCACCTGCCGCTGATCGACCGAGGGCGATGACGAAAAAGGCCCGGCCTCACCGCCGGGCCTTTTTTCACAATCAGATAATGCCACCGCCCAAGCTGAGCCGGATCGCGAAGATCACGATCAGCACCAGATTGAGATTGCGACCGCTATTGGATGACGACATCGCACCGACCGCGGCGCCGACGATGCCGATCGGGATGACCAGCCAGTTCATCCAGCCGAGAAACGGAACGAAGGCGACAAGGCCCATCACCAGAGTGACGAGACCGATCGCGATGGAGAAGATGTTCAGCATGACCAGAACATGGCCCCTGTCTCACCGGGGGACAAGAACGGCGTGTGTGACGTTCGGTTAACCACGATCACCGATGGCACCTTAACGTGCCCTGCGCCATGTCTGGCGCGTGTCCGCAAATCGTCCCCTTCTCGCCTCGCTGCTCCTCCTCGCCGCCTGCAGCAAGCAGCCGGCGGCGCAGCAAGATCTCGACAGCCTCGACAAGGAGTTGACCGGCGACGCCGCCGTCGCGCAGCGCGATCCGGCGTTGGGCGCAGCACTGCGCGACCAGATCATGGTCGATCCGGCGCTGACGCAGACCGCCAACACCAATGTCGTCCGTCCCCCGAGCCGGCCCGATCCTCTCTCTGTTCCGGTCGACGATGCTACGCCCCGGCCCGATGGCGTCACCGCCGCCGACCTGAAACCGGCCCCGGCAGCGAAGGCGGACTGCCCGGAATGCCGCAAGGCAGCCGGCGCGCTGACGCTCGGCGAACTCGCCGTGCGGCAGGGCGGAGACGACGCCGGTTGCGCGCGCGGAGTCTCCTATTCCGCCGGCTGGGCCAACCGCCTGCCTGACGACCTGCCACTCTACCCAGACGCTCGCGTCCGGGAAGCCGCCGGCAACGACGCCTGCGGACTGCGCGTCGTCAGCTTCGCCAGCGGTGCTCCGGTCGGCCGCATCCTCGACTGGTACAACGCCCGCGCCACTCGCGCCGGCTATTCCGCGGAACATCAGGCATCGGGCGCACAGCATGTCCTCGGCGGCACTCGCCGCAGTAACGCTTATGTCGTCTACGTCACGCCGAACCCCGCAGGCGGCAGCGAGGTGGACCTGCTCGTCCGCTAGCGTCGATCGACACAGTCTCCCCGAGCGACGAGTGCACGGATCGTCACCGACGCGACTTGCCTCCTCTGGCGTACGCCCCATATTGTGCAGCGCAGCATGGGTCGACCGTCTGTCGCCGGGATATCAATCGTCCGGCCGTATCGGAGTACGCACATGCGACGTTTGTCAGACACGATTGGCCGGATCGCCGCCGCACGCGGGGTGATCGCGGATGGTTTACAACCGGATGCGGGCAAGCTCCACGACCTGACCGGCTTCGGCCGCAACCCGGGCAACCTGCGAGCGCGCACCTATGTCCCGGCCAGCGTGGCGGAACACCCTGCGCTCGTTGTCGTGCTGCATGGCTGCACCCAGACCGCCGCGGGCTATGATCTGGGCTCCGGCTGGTCGCGCCTCGCGGACGAGCACGGCTTCGTCCTCCTGTTCCCCGAGCAGCAGCGCGCGAACAATTCGAATCTGTGCTTCAACTGGTTCGCCCCCGAGGACATCGGGCGCGACCATGGCGAGGCGGCCTCGATCCGCGAGATGATCGCAGCCATGGTGGCGGCCCATGAGGTCGATCCCGCCCGGATCTTCGTCAACGGTCTTTCGGCCGGGGGTGCGATGACAGCGGTGATGCTGGCGACCTACCCCGAGGTCTTCGCGGGCGGCGCTATCATCGGCGGCCTGCCCTATGGCACCGCGACCGGAGTCGTCGATGCGCTTGACCGGATGCGCGGCCATGCCATGCCGGGCACTGCCGCACTCGCGTCGCTGGTCCGCGCCGCCTCGCCCGATCGTGGGCCGGTGCCGCGCCTGTCGGTCTGGCATGGCACGACGGATGCCACCGTCCACTCCGACAACGCCGACGCCATTCTGGCGCAATGGCGCGCGCTGCACGGCGTCGATCCCGATCCCGACGTCAGGGACAGTACCGGCGGCGTGACGCACCGGATGTGGCGAGATGGCACCGGCCGGGCGGTGATCGAGGATTATCGGATCGCCGGCATGGGCCACGGGACGCCGATCGCCGCGTCCGGACCGGAGGCGTGTGGATCGCCGGGGCCGTTCATGCTCGATGTCGGCCTGTCCTCGACGCGCCGCATCGCCGCCTTCTGGGGTATCGCGCCTGCCGTCGAGCGACAGGCCCGCACCGACGCCGAACCGATCCGCACCCACGCCGCATCCGGCCCGGCGCCAGCCGGCTCAGCGCTCGCTAACACGACTGCGGCCGTCACGACCGTCATCAACGACGCGCTGCGTGCCGCGGGCCTGCTTCGATAGTCGAGCTTGCATCGTGTACGCGGCCCAGGAACAAGCGCCGCATTCCCCTGCGCCCCATCTTCCTCTAGGGCGAGCCATATGCCTCTCGTTTTCGTCATGTTCGGCGGTGCACTGGGTGCCGGCGCCCGGTACCTGACCGGCCGCGCCATGCTCGCCCTGTTCGGCCCCGGTTTCCCAGTCGGCACACTCGCCATTAATGTGATCGGCGGGCTGTTCATGGGCGTCCTCGTGGGGGTGCTGGCGCGCAACGGCAGCGACGGCGAACCGTGGCGGCTGTTCCTCGGCGTCGGCGTACTCGGCGGCTTCACGACCTTTTCCTCGTTCAGCCTCGATGTCGTCGGGATGATCGAACGCGGCGCGCCGGGCGCTGCATTATTCTACATATTGCTGTCGGTGATCGGCTCGGTACTGGCGCTGTTCGCCGGCCTGATGATGACCCGCAGCGGAGGAACGCTGGCATGACCGACCCGAAAGATCAGGGCATTCGGCAGTTCAACGTCGGGTACGACGACGACGGCATCCGGCTGGATCGCTGGTTCAAGCGGCATCTGCCGGACACCAGCTTTACGACGGTCGCGAAATGGGCGCGGACCGGCCAGTTGCGCGTCGATGGATCGCGTGCGACCCCGGGCGACCGGATCAAGGCCGGCCAGACGCTCCGCGTGCCCCCGCCGGAGCCCGAGATCAAGGACGAGGCGGGCGAGGTCGTCGCGCGTCCGAAACGCGAACGCACGCCGCTGAGCGAAGACCAGATCGCCTATGTCCGCGAGATGGTGATCCACAAGGATCTCCAGGCACTGGTGATCAACAAGCCGCCCGGTCTGGCGACGCAGGGCGGCACCAAGACTACCGAGCATGTCGATGGCCTGCTCGACGGCCTGCAATATGACGCCGAAGGTCGGCCGAAGCTCGTCCACCGCCTCGACAAAGATACGTCGGGCGCGCTGCTGGTCGCCCGCACGTCGCGCGCCGCCGGGTTCTTCGCCAAGGCGTTTTCGGGTCGTACCGCGCGGAAAGTCTATTGGGCGCTGATCGTCGATGTCCCCTCGATCGAAGACGGCGTCATCGACCTGCCGATCGCGAAACAGCCTGGCACCGGCGGCGAAAAGATGCACGTCGACGAAGAGAACGGCCAGTCGGCGCGTACCCGCTATCGCGTCATCGAACGCGCCGGCAATCGCTGCGCGTGGGTCGAACTGCAACCCTTCACCGGGCGCACGCATCAGTTGCGCGTCCACATGGCGGCGATCGGCCATCCGATCGTCGGCGACGGCAAGTACGGCGGTGCGGCGGCGTTCCTGACCGGCGGGATCAGCCGCAAGATGCACCTGCACAGCCGCCGCCTGCGCGTCGATCACCCCGATGGCGGCAGCATCGACGAAACCGCCAGCCTGCCGACGCACTTCGCCGAGAGTCTCGCCACGCTGGGGTTCGACGAGGCGAAGGGTGATGCGATGCCGTTCGAGGAGGCGAAGAAGGGCCCACCCCCGAAGGCCGTTCTCAAACAGCGCGCCAAGGCGCACGCCAAGTCGATGCGCAAGGAACATCGCGGCGAACGTCGGCGTCGCGGCAGCAAGGAATAGCGTCAACAAGCCGCACTGATCCTCACCCGGCGGCGAACGCGTCGTCTGCCCCCCTCCGCGCCCCGGGGAGGGGAGCAACGGGCATCGCAGCGTGGGAGGTGAGGTCGAGCGCCACGAACCTCGTCTGGCAGTGGTGACCGGTGATGCTGCAGCGCTTCCCCGGACCGGCGCGTACTGGATCGAACCGCTCCGCCCCGCTACGGCGGCGTCATGATCAAACTCGCCGTGTTCGACTGCGACGGCACGCTCGTCGACAGTCAAGCCAATATCTGCCGGGCGATGGAGGATGCGTTCCTGCTCGCCGATATTCCCGCGCCGCCCCGCGCCGCGATCCGGCGTATCGTAGGCCTCAGTCTGGTCGAGGCGATCCGCGCGCTGCTGCCACATGCCGACGACGCGCAGCACCGTCGCATGGCCGCCGATTATAAGGATGCGTTCTTCCGTCTACGCACCAGCGGCGAACTGGCGGAGGAACCCCTCTTCGACGGGATCGCCGGTGTCCTGCAAGCGCTCGTCGACGACGGCTGGCGGCTGGGCGTCGCCACCGGCAAGTCCGACCGTGGCCTCGCCCACATCCTCGACCATCACGGCCTCGCCCATCATTTCGTCACGCTCCAGACCGCGGACCGTCATCCGTCCAAGCCCGACCCCGCAATGTTGCTCGCGGCGATGGACGAAGCCGGCGCGACGCCGCAGAATACCGCAATGATCGGTGACACCAGTTTCGATATGGCGATGGGCAAGGCGGCGGGCGCACGGGCGATCGGCGTCGCCTGGGGCTATCACGGCATTCGCGACCTCGCCGATGCCGGCGCGGACGTAGTCGCGGAGCGTGTCTCGGCACTACCGGGCCTGCTCGCATGACGCCGTCCGACAACAAGGCCCGCAGCCGCTGGCTGGCGATCGTCGGCAGCCGCATCGCCGGCAGCCTGGGCGCGGTCTTCGGCCTCGTCCTGGCCGTCCGCGCACCCGACTGGCCGGTCAAGGTTCTCGGCGTTGCAATCGCGCTGTCGGCGCTCGCGGTGATCGCAATCGTTCCGGCCAGTCTTGCCCATCGTTGGCGGACACCGCCACGCCCATGAAGCGCTTCTGGACAGATGTCGCGGTCGACGCCGATCGTGTGGTAACGCTTGATGGCCGCCCCGTGCGCACGCCCGGCCGTGTGCCGCTGGCGTTGCCCACCGATGGGCTTGCGGCAAAGGTCGCGGCAGAATGGGAGGCAGTGCCGGACACGATCGATCCGCGCGCGATGCCGCTCACCGGGCTGGCTAATGCCGCGATCGACCGGATCGCGCTCGATCCGGCGTCCTTCGCCGCGGGGCTGTCGGCCTATGGCGAGAGCGACCTGCTTTATTATCGCGCCGAATCGCCCAAACCGCTGATCGATCGTCAGATCGCAGCGTGGGATCCATGGCTCGGCTGGGCACGCACCCGCTACGACGTGCATTTCGAGACGACGGCCGGCATCATCCACTGCATGCAGCCAGCGGCGACGCTGGCGCGACTGGCCGATGCGGTGAGCGCGTTCGATTCCTTCCGCCTCGCCGGCCTGTCGCCGGTGGTGACTATCACCGGATCGCTGGTGCTGGCGCTGGCGCTGGTCGAGCGTGCCGGCGAACCCGACACATTATGGGCGGCCGCAAACATCGACGAGGATTGGCAGGCCGAGCTCTGGGGTCAGGATATGCTCGCCGCACAGGCGCTGGCGAACAAGCGTCGCGAATTTGACGCAGCCGTCACGTTCCTGACGGCGCTCGACCCGCGTTAGGCGACCTCGACCACGCGCGTCAGCCGGCGGATGAAGCCGATCAGCCCGGTCTGCCGCGACCGCTTCAGCCGCTCGGCGGCCAGGATCGTCTTGACGCCCTGGAAGCATTGCTCGACGTCGTCGTTGACCAGCACATAGTCATAACCGTCCCAGTGGCTGACTTCGTTGGCTGCGCGCGCCATCCGCGCCTCGATCACCTCCGCCGAATCGGTATTGCGATTGGTCAGCCGCGCCCGCAGTTCCTCCATCGACGGCGGGAAAATGAACACCCGCACCACGTCGCCGCCGGCGATCTGGAACAACTGCTGCGCGCCCTGCCAGTCGATATCGAACAGCACGTCCTTGCCTGCCGCCAGCATCGATTCGACCTGCGCGCGCGGCGTGCCGTAGCGATGACTGAAGACATGCGCCCATTCTAGGAATTCGTCATTCGCCACCATGCGGCGGAATTCCTCCAAATCGACGAAATGATAGTCCTTCCCGTCGACTTCGCCGGGTCGCATCGGCCGCGTCGTCGCCGACACGGACATCGCGAGTTCCGGTTCGTCGGCGAGCAATTTGCGCGCGATGGTGGACTTTCCCGCCCCGGAAGGCGACGACAGCACGAACAGGGCGCCACGGCGTTTGAAGTGATGCGGATCGGTGGGGAGCGAAGACGGCATGCGCGCTAGTGGCGTCCGGGACGGGCGGGCGTCAAGCATCGGTGGATGGATCGGCGCGAAAAGTGGCTGGCTGGTGGCCGCGATCGTGCTCGGGACCACCCTGATATTGATCGCTGCCGGCCGGTCGGCGATCTGCCCGTGCGGTCATGTCGCGCTGTGGCACGGTTCGGTGCAATCCGATCAGAATAGCCAGCAGATCGCCGACTGGTACAGCCTGAGCCACGTAGTCCACGGCGTGTTGTTCTATGGCGCGACATGGCTGGCACTGCGCCGCTGGCCATGGACAGCCCGGGTGGTCGTTGCGGTCACCACCGAGTCGGCTTGGGAATTACTGGAAAATTCGCCCCTCATCATCGATCGTTATCGCAGCGTGACGATGGCATGGGGCTATAGCGGCGACAGCGTGCTGAATTCGGTGAGCGACATTTCGTGCATGATGCTGGGCTTCACCATCGCCCGGCGCCTGCCGTGGTGGGCGAGCGCCGGGCTAGTCGTTCTTCTGGAGGTCGTCGCGCTCGCCGTCATCCGCGACAATCTGACGCTCAACCTCGTCATGCTGGTCGCACCGGTCGACGCGATCAGAATGTGGCAGTCTGGTTAGAGTCCGCGCGATTGCTTTCGGCGATCATAAGCCTTTTTAGCGACATAGCCGCCGCCGATCAGCATGCCGAGCGGACCCATCCGCCGCATCGCGCCCATCGACAGTGCCCCGATGGCAGCACCCTTGAGGCCCCCACGTCCATCGCGCCGATCGATTTCCCGTCCGACGAGCGCTCCGATAATCCTGCCGATCATGCTTCCACCTTTCCGAAAACCTGGTTCTTGAGTTCCGTCGCCCCGCGCAGCACGGCCCAGCCGACCGCATAGGTCACCGCGAGCGGCAACACGATCTTGAGCACATTGGCCGTGACTGCCCCGATGATCGCGCCATCCGCGACTCCATCGTCACCGGAAATCGAGTCGATCGCCGCGCCGATCAGCGCGCCAGTAGCGGTTGTGCTCACATCATGCCCCTTGCCGTCTCGCCCATCGAAGCGCTCGAACTGCAGGGAAGTTCCTCGTTACGCGACCGTTTCGGGCTTAACGCCCGATCATCGTCTCCGGTCGGACAAGACGATCGAACGTTGCCTCGTCGATCAGTCCCAGTGCCAGCCCAGCCTGCTTGAGCGTCTGGCCGTGTTGGTGTGCATGCTTTGCGATCTTCGCGGCATTGTCATAGCCGACCTCCGGCGCGAGCGCGGTGACAAGCATCAACGACTTCTCGACCAGTTCGCCGATCCGGTCGCGGTTTGCCTTCAGCCCCTCCACGGTGCGCTCGGCGAAGCTCTGCATGCCGACGGACAGCAGCGCGATCGAACGGAGCACGTTCGCACCGATCAACGGTTTGAACACGTTCAGTTCCATATGCCCCTGCAGGCCGCCAACGGTGACCGCTACGTTGTTGCCGATCACCTGAGCGGCGACCATCGTCAGCATCTCCGCCTGCGTTGGATTGACCTTGCCTGGCATGATCGAACTGCCCGGTTCGTTGGCGGGCAACTCCAGTTCACCCAGGCCGGAGCGCGGCCCCGAACCGAGTAGTCGAATATCGTTGGCGATCTTGGTCAGCGCGACCGCCAGTACGTTGAGCGTGCCGTGGAGGTCGACAAGGCCGTCGTTCGACGCCAGCGCTTCGAACTTGTTCGGTGCGGTGACGAACGGCAGGCCTGTCAACGTGGTGATCTCTGCGGCTACCTCTTCGGCGAAGCCCACCGGCGCATTGAGGCCGGTGCCGACCGCAGTCCCGCCCTGCGCGAGCGGCATGATGTTGCGCGTCAGCGTACCCTCTATGCGGTCATGCGCATTGGCGAGTTGCTGAACATACCCGGAGAATTCCTGGCCAAGCGTCAGCGGCGTCGCATCCTGCAAGTGTGTGCGGCCGATCTTGACCAGGTCGTCCCACTCCTCTGCCTTTGCGGCGAGCGCGTCGTGCAGGCGATCGAGCGCCGGATAAAGCTGATGCGTTACTGCCAGCGCCGCCGCGACATGGAGCGCGCTCGGGAAGCTGTCGTTCGACGACTGGCCGCGGTTGACGTCGTCGTTAGGATGGACCGGCACCTTGCCGCCCCGGATGCCGCCCAGCATCTCGTTGGCGCGGCCGGCGATCACCTCGTTGACGTTCATGTTCGACTGCGTGCCGCTGCCGGTCTGCCAGATGACGAGCGGGAACTGGTCGTCGAGCTTGCCGGCTGAAATCTCGGAGGCGGCGGCTTCGATCGCGTCCGCCTTTTCGGACGAAAGACCGTGACGGCGGTTCACCCTCGCAGCCGCGTGCTTCACGATGGCGAGTGCATGGACGATCTCGATCGGCATTCGCTCGCGTGGACCGAAAGGGAAGTTTTCGATGCTACGCTCGGTCTGCGCGCCCCAATACGCGTCGGCGGAAACTTCGATCGGGCCGATCGAATCGGTTTCGGTGCGAGTGGTCATGACGCGATCAACCCGAAACCCGGTCAGTCGATCCGCTTGTTGAGGAAGAACCTTGTTTCACCGGGCGGAAAATCATTGATGCGGCCGACCACATGATAGCCCAGCTTCTCGTAAAAACCCCGTGCCTGGAAACTGAACGTATCAAGCCACACACCGATACACCCGAAGCGCCGTGCCTGCTCTTCGGCCGCAAGCATCAAGGCGCGGCCCCGCCCCTGCCCCTTCAGCGCGGGCGGTACGGCAAGGTACTGGACGAAAAGCCAGCGAAACCCGGTCGTACCCCACAGCCCGCCGATGATCGTCCCGTCCGTATCGCGCAACACGATGGCGACGGTATGGCGCTCGGTAGGACCGACCATCGTCTCATTGTGAGCGACCAAGGGCGCGAGGATGGCATCGCGATCCGCTTCGGTGGGAGCGGCGACCACCTCAGGATCGCCGGGCGCACTCATTTCTTGCGTTTGAAGTCCACGCTGACGACGTTCGACCCGTCCGCTGCCGGCGTCACGGCCGGGCCGTCGTTCTCAGCCTCGTCATGCGGCTCTGGACCGTCGCTGGGGTCCTCGGTCGCCTGAAAACGCAGTTCGAAATTCACCGCCGGATCGTGGAAGCCGGTGATCGCTGAATAGGGGATGACGAGCTTCGATGGCACCTGATTGAAGCTCAGCCCCACCGAAAACTTCCGCTCGTCGACCAGCAGATCCCAGTAGCGATTCTGGATGACGATCGTCATTTCGTCCGGGAAGCGCTCGATGAGCCGCTGTGGAATGTCGACGCCCGGCGCCTGCGTCTTGAAGGTGATGTAGAAATGATGCTCGCCCGGCAACCCGCCCGATTCGGCGACGGAACCGAGCACGCGGCCGACAACGGCGCGCAGCGCTTCCTGGACGATCTCGTCATACGGGATCAGGCTATCGGGAAGTCCGTCGGTCATCCCCCTTGGGTAGCGTATCGGCGGGACCGGTCAAGATTGTGTGTGGCAGAACACCCACGTATGGGGCGTGTCGACATGCGCATCGCCACGATCAACCGCTCAACCGCCGAAACGCGGATCGACGTCACCGTCAATCTCGACGGCACCGGCGTCTATTCGATCAATACCGGCATCGGCTTCCTCGATCACATGGTCGAACAGCTCAGCCGCCACGGCTTGATCGACATCGACCTTAAGGTGGACGGCGACCTCCACATCGACGGGCATCACACTGTCGAGGATTCGGCGCTGGCGCTCGGCCAGGCGGTGGCGCAGGCGCTCGGCGCGAAGCGTGGCATCCGCCGTTACGGCGACGCGCTCAGCCCGATGGACGAGACGCTGACCCGGGTGGCGCTCGATATCTCGGGCCGGCCGTGGCTGGTGTGGAAGACCGCGTTCACCGTCTCGCGATTGGGCGAACTCGATACCGAGCTGATCGAACACTGGTTCCACAGCTTCGCGCAGACCGCCGGCATTACGCTGCACGTCGAGACGTTGTACGGCACCAACAATCACCACATCGTCGAGGCGGCGTACAAGGGCCTCGCCCGCGCGCTGCGCACCGCGGTCGAGATCGATCCGCGCAAGGCCGACGCGATCCCCTCGACCAAGGGTGTGCTGTGAGCGAGCCGTTCGTCCGCCCCGGCACCAGCCTGTGCGTCGTGTCGCTGACCTATGGCGCTGATCTCGACGCGATCGACGCCGCGATGAGCGCGCATGTCGACTGGCTGTCGGATGCCTATGCCAACGGCCTGCTGCTCGCCTCGGGCCGCAAGCAGCCGCGCACCGGCGGCGTCATCATCGCGATCGGCAGCAAGGCGGAGGTCGAGGCGCTGATCGCCAACGATCCGTTCGTTGCCAAGGGGTTGGCGACCGCGGAGATCATCGCCTTCACCGCGAGCATGGCTGCGACTCCGCTCGCCGACCTGCTGTCGTCATGACGATCGCGCTGATCGATTACGGCGCGGGCAACCTCCATTCGGTCGAGAATGCCCTGCGCGCGGCGGGTGCGACCGACCTGGCGGTGACCGCCGATCCGGAGATCGTGGCGAAGGCCGACCGCATCGTCCTGCCCGGCGTCGGCGCGTTCGGCGCCTGCGCCAATGCCCTCCGCGCCGTCCCCGGCATGGTCGAGGCGATGGATCAGCGCGTCCGTCGCGAAGCCGCGCCGTTCCTCGGCGTCTGCGTCGGCATGCAGCTGATGGCGGATGTCGGCGAGGAAATGGGCCAGCACCGCGGCCTCGGCTGGATCCGCGGCCGCGTCCGCCGGCTCGAGCCCGGCACGATGGAGGCGAAGGTCCCGCACATGGGATGGAACGACGTCGTGCCGGTGTCCGACCACGCGCTGGTCCCGGCTGGCGAGGCGTACTTCTTGCACAGCTATGCCTATGAGGGCGATGACGTGATCGCGACCAGCGATCATGCCGGCCCCGTCGCCGCCGCGATAGCCCGCGACACGATGCTAGGCGTCCAGTTCCATCCCGAGAAGAGCCAGCGCTACGGGCTCGCGATGCTCGAGCGATTCCTCGCATGGCGCCCGTAAGCGCTCCCCTCCCTGCAAGGGAGGGGCCGGGGGTGGGTCGCGTGTCCGCAATACGGGTCGGATTGCACTCACGTCAGCAGTATCGCCAAGCCTCAACCCACCCCCAAGCCCCTCCCTCACCGGAAGGGGAGCAAGAGCACGCCATGTCCCTGATCGTCTTCCCCGCCATCGACCTGAAGAACGGCCAGGTCGTCCGCCTCGCCGAGGGCGATATGGACCGCGCCACGATCTACGGCGACGACCCCGCCGCACAGGCAATGCTGTTCGCCGACGCGGGCGCACAGCATCTCCACGTCGTCGACCTCGACGGCGCCTTCGCCGGCGAATCGGTCAACGGCGAAGCGGTCCGCGCGATCGTCGAGCGTTTCCCCGGCCACGTCCAATTGGGCGGCGGCATCCGCAACCGCGCCAGCGTCGAACGCTGGTTCGACCTCGGCGTGTCGCGCGTCGTCATCGGCACCGCCGCACTGGAGGACCCGGAGTTCGTCCGCGCCGCCGCGCGCGACTTCCCCGGCGGCGTCGTCGTCGCGGTCGACGCTCGCGACGGCATGGTCGCGACCAAGGGCTGGGCGGATGTCTCGACCACCAGCGTCGTCGATCTCGCCCGCCGGTTCGAGGATGCCGGCGTCGCCTCGCTGCTGTTCACCGACGTCGGTCGCGACGGGCTGCTCAAGGGCTGCAATGTCGAGGCGACGGTCGACCTAGCCCGATCGGTATCGATTCCCGTCATCGCCAGCGGCGGCGTGAAAGGCATCGCCGAAATCCACGTCCTCGCCCTCCACGTCCGCGACGGCGTCGAAGGCGTCATCACCGGCCGCGCGCTGTACGACGGTCGCCTCGACCTTTCCGCAGCGCTCGAAGTGGCGCGGGCGGCAGCAGAATGATGTTCACGCGAAGACGCGAAGACGCGAAGAAGGTTTTGCGCGCAGAGGCGCAGAGGACGCAGAGATGTCGGGAATCGCGCGAAACGCTGTCCTCCTCACTCCGCGGCGTATCGACGAATGACCGCTGGCGCGGTCGGCGTGCCACAAGGGACTCTGCGTCCTCCGCGCCTCCGCGGGCAAAACCTGCTTCTCTTCGCGTCTTCGCGTCTTCGCGTGAACAATCATCCTTCAGGCAAGCAGCATGACCGTCCGCGCCCGCGTGATCCCCTGCCTCGACGTCGCCAACGGCCGCGTCGTCAAGGGCGTCAACTTCGTCGAACTGCGCGACGCCGGCGACCCCGTCGAGCAGGCGCGCGCCTATGATGCCGCCGGCGCGGACGAACTCTGCTTTCTCGATATCACCGCCAGCCACGAAGACCGCGGCACCATCCTCGACGTCGTCCGCCGCACCGCCGCGGTGTGCTTCATGCCGCTGACCGTCGGCGGCGGCGTACGCACCGCCGACGACGCCCGCGCGCTCCTCCTCGCCGGCGCGGACAAGGTCGCGGTCAACTCCGCCGCCGTCGCGCGCCCGGAAGTCGTCGCCGACATCGCCGAACGCTTCGGCAGCCAGTGCTGCGTCGCCTCGGTTGACGCCCGCAAGGTCGGCGACCGGTGGGAGGTGTTCACCCACGGCGGCCGCCGCCCGACCGGTATCGATGCGATCGCCCATGCCGTCCACCTCGCCGAACTCGGCGCGGGCGAGTTGCTGGTGACGTCGATGGACCGCGACGGCACGCGCAGCGGCTACGACCTCGCGCTCGTCCGCGCCATCGCCGACCGGGTCAGCGTTCCCGTCGTGGCGAGCGGCGGCGTCGGCGGCCTTGACGATCTCGTCGCCGGCATCCGCGACGGCCATGCCAGCGCCGTCCTCGCCGCATCGATCTTCCACTTCGGCGAAGCGAGCATCGCGGATGCGCATGCGGCCCTCGCCGCGGCGGGCATTCCGGTGCGCCGACCGATCGTTTAGCGCTTGTTTGGAAACTCGCGGAAGAGCAAGTTTCGATGCGGTGCCGGCCCGCTCCCCCTCGGTCGCTGCAGAGTAATACTTTGCAGGGCTACCCACTCCCGTCCACCCATTCAGGATACCGTGTGGGTGGACGGGAGGGGGAGCGGGCCGGCACCGCGAAATGCGCTTCAGCGCATTTCCAAACAAACCCTTAGCGCTTCGGCAACGCTTGCGTGGCACAAGCTTGCCCCATGTATTCGATCGTTTTTCGCCACAACCTCAACCTCATCGACATCCGGTGGAGCGGCCTGTTCGATCAGCCGTCGGTCGATGCCTATGCCGACGAACTGGTCCGCCGCTTCCGCGAGGAAGGGTTCGCGCCCGGCTATCGCCTGCGGATGGACATGAGCGCCACCAGCGTCCAGCCGGTCGACGCCGCGCAGGCGATCAACCGCCGGCTCGGCGCGTTCCACCGCGCCAGCCGGATCGCGATCGTCACCACCAGCGCGATCACGCGGTTGCAGGTGCGCCGCTTCATGACCCAGCCCTATCTGCGCATCTTCGATTCTGCCGACGCCGCGCTCGACTGGCTCGTCTCGTCCGACGAAGCGGCACTGGCGGCGTGACCGCGGTCGCGGTCCTCAGCGTCGCCGGCGGCCATTCCGGCATCGTCCATCGCAAGACCGGACCCGAATGGTCCGACATCGCGCTGTTCGTCGTCGCCGCGTTCGGCGTATGGCTCGTTCGCCGGGCGATGCGCCGCCGGTTCGCGCATCGGGCCGCAAAGAAGGATTGACCCCTCCCCGCCTCCCGCGCCAAGCGGGGGCCATGGACCCGCTCGATCGCCTGGAAGCCACCATCCGCGCCCGCCGCGACGCTGCCGACCCCGGCAGCTCCTATGTCGCCAGCCTGTTCGCCAAGGGTCGTGCCAAGATCGCGCAAAAAGTCGGGGAGGAAGCGACCGAGACGGTGATCGCCGCCCTCGCCGAGCCCGACAAGCTCGCGTCCGAGGCCGCCGACCTGATGTTCCACCTGCTCGTCCTGCTCGCCGATGCCGGGCTGGGCCTCCACGACGTCCGCGCCGAACTCGCCCGGCGCGACGGCGTGTCCGGGCATGACGAGAAAGCTTCCCGCTGAAGGACCGCACGATGCCGATCGATGCCACCCTGCCCTATGACGACCAGAACATCTTCGCGAAGATCCTGCGCGACGAGATCCCCTCGAAACGCGTGTACGAGAATTATTACGCCGTTGCCTTCCACGACATCGCGCCCGTAGCGCCGATACACATTCTGGTGATCCCGCGTGGATCGTACGTGTCTTGGGATGACTTCTCCGCGCGCGGGTCCGATGCGGAGATCGCCGGCTTTATTCGCGTGATCGGCCATGTCGCCCGTGAACACGGGCTCGTCGTGCCCGGCTATCGCCTGCTCGCTAATGTCGGCGGACACGGCGGACAGGAAGTGCCGCACCTTCACGTCCACCTGTTCGGCGGCAAGCCGCTGGGATTGATGCTCGCGGGTTGAAGGCGCGCCCCCCACACGCGGGCCGTCCGCAGCCCTCATCCACGATAAGGGATTGCCTCTGCCCCATTTGCGGTTAGCATCGGACGCTTCACCATGCGGCGGCGCTTCAAGGACCGTCCGTATCTGGGGGGATACATCATAATGCTATTCGGGCGCGTCAAACCACTCGACGCCATTCTCGCCACGGCCGAAAAACGCGGCCTGCATCGCTCACTCGGAGCGTTCCAGCTCACCATGCTGGGCGTGGGCGCCGTCATCGGCACCGGCATCTTCGTCCTCACCTCCGAAGCCGCGCAAAAGGCCGGGCCGGGCATGATGATCTCGTTCATCATCGCCGGTTTCGTCTGTGCGGTCGCGGCGCTGTGTTATTCCGAACTTGCCTCGATGGTTCCGGTCGCCGGCTCCGCCTATACCTACACCTATGCGGTCATGGGCGAATTGCTCGCCTGGATGGTCGGCTGGGCGCTGATCCTCGAATATGCGGTCGGTGCCTCTGCGGTCGCCGTCGGCTGGTCGGGTTATATGGTTGGGCAGTTGCGCAATCTGCTCGGGGTCGAGGTCCCGATGGAATGGGTCAACGGCCCCTCCGCAGGCGGCTATATCAACCTGCCGGCAGTGATCATCTCCGGCCTCGTTACGTGGCTGCTGGTGATCGGCACCACCGAGAGCGCACGCGTCAACGCGGTGCTGGTTTGCATCAAGGTCGCGGCGCTGACGCTGTTCGTCGCGCTGTCGCTGCCGGTTATGAACCTCGAGCATTTCGAACCGCTGATGCCGACCGGCTTCACCGGCGTCGCCGGTGCTGCTGCATCGATCTTCTTCGCCTATGTCGGTTTCGACGCCGTCTCTACCGCGGCAGAAGAAACCAAGAACCCGCAGCGCAACGTGCCGATCGGTCTGATCGCGTCGTTGGGCTTCTGCACCATCTTCTACCTGCTTGTGTCAGCGGGTGCGATCGGTTCGCCGCTCGGCGCACAGCCGGTGCGCGATGCGGCCGGCACGCTGTTGTCGCCAGGTACGTCGGAACTCGCCGACCGCTGCCGTGCGATCGTCGCCGGTGGTGCGCTGGAGCCGCTGTCCTGTTCGCGTGAAGCCCTCGCCCACGTGCTGCGCACGATCGGCTGGGTGCAGGTCGGCAATTTGATCGGACTCGCCGCCACACTGGCGCTGCCGTCCGTCGTGCTGATGATGATGTTCGGCCAGACCCGCGTGTTCTTCACGATGGCGCGCGACGGCCTGCTTCCGGCTAAGCTGGCCACGGTCCACCCGAAATACCGGACACCGCATGTCGTGACGATCGTCACCGGCATTGCGACGACGCTCGCCGCCGCGTTCCTGCCGGTCGGCAAGCTCGCCGATTACTCCAATTCGGGGACGCTGTTCGCCTTCCTGATGGTGGCGATTTCGGTGCTGGTACTGCGCAAGACCGATCCAGGCCGCAAGCGTCCGTTCCGCACCCCACTGGTGTGGCTCGTCGCGCCGGCCGCGATCCTGGGCTGCCTGTACCTGTTCTTCTCGCTGCCGCTGATCGCGATCTTGGTCCTGCCGGGCTGGGGCTTGATCGGCCTGCTGATCTACTTCGGTTACAGCCGCAACCGGTCCTACGTGGGCCGCGGCATCACCGACGTGGTGGACGATCCCGCGATGCAGCCGGAGATCGCCAAGCCGCTGAACTGAGGCTTTGGTGAACGAATAAACGGGCCGGTGGAGCGACCCACCGGCCCTTTTTCATGTCCAAAGACGGTAATTTCACACGAAGATGCAAGGAGGGCGCTCACGGCGCGCATGCCGCGGGAGGCAAAAATACCTCTGCGCCTCTGCGCGTAAAAAGACAGCGCATCGCTCCTGCCCTCACCGCTCGCCGGCTAACGCCGGCTTGTTACCTCTCCCGATGGGAGAGGGAAGGTAGGTCAGCCCAGCTTGGAAGCTGCAAGTGCCTTCATGTCGACGTTCGGGCGGGCGCCGAAGTGGCTGATGATCTCCGCCGCGCAGATCGCGCCTAGGCGAAGCGACTGTTCCAGTCCCTTGCCCTGCGCCTGACCGTGGAGGAAGCCTGCCGCGAACAGGTCGCCCGCGCCGGTAGTGTCGATCACCCGCTCGATCGGCTCGGCGGCCACTTCGGCACGCGTACCGTGCTGGATCGCGCACGCACCCGATGCGCCGCGCGTCACGACCAGCGTCGGCACCTGCGCCGACAGCTTTACCGCCGCTGCCTCGAAATCGTCGGTCTCGGCCAGCGCCGTCAATTCGCCCTCGTTGGCGAACAGGATGTCGATCAGGCCATCGGCGATCAGGCTGCGAAAATCGCCGCCATGGCGACCGATGCAGAACACGTCGGACAACGTGAAGGCCACCTTGCGCCCCGCCTTTCGCGCCGCCTCGATCGCCGCGCGCATCGCTGCGCGCGGTTCCTCGGGGTCCCACAGATACCCCTCGAGGTACAGGATCGCCGCATCCTCGATGACCGACAGGTCGAGCGCTGCCTCGGGCAGGAACTGCGATGCACCGAGGTAGGTGTTCATCGTCCGCTGTCCATCCGGCGTCACGAAGATCAGGCAGCGCGCGGTCGTCGGCTGGCCCGGCCGTGCCGCGGTGTCGAAAGCAACCCCGGCCGCCCGGATGTCGTGCGCGAACACCTCGCCGAGCTGGTCGTCGGCGACCTGCCCTATGAAGGCAGTGCGCCCGCCGAGCGCCGCGATTCCGGCCACGGTGTTCGCCGCTGACCCGCCCGACACTTCGCGTCCCGGACCCATCTTGGCATAAAGCGCGTCGGCGTCCTCAGGCGAGAACATCAGCTGCATCGATCCCTTCGCGACACCGATCGATTCGATAAAGGCGTCGTCGGCCTGCGCGAGGATGTCGACGATGGCATTGCCGATCGCGACCACGTCATATTTGGGGTGGGACAAGGGATCGTCGCTCCGAAAGATTGCCAAATGCCGCCTCCTAGAGACGCGGTGCCCGCCACGCAACGTACCGACGGTTGACGGCATGCGGATCGATTGCCACGCCGGACGAATGCTGCGCGCCCTTATCCTGTCGTTCGCTCAACTCGGTGACGTCGCAATCCTGCGCGTTCTTGCCAAGTCCCTTACGACGACACTCGCGATCTTCGCCGCGATCGGCGGCGTGCTTTACGTCGCGCTCAAGGCCGCCTTCGATGCGATCGTGGGCAGCGACACCGGCAGCGGATGGGCCGGTGCTACCGCCATCGTCCTGCTCGTGCTCGGCGCGTGGCTGCTGTTCCGCGTCGTCGCTGTCGCCGTCATAGGCGTGTTCGGCGACGAGGTGGTCGCCGCGGTCGAGGCACGGCATTACCCCGTCGCGCATGCTCGGGCGCGGCCAGTTGCGTTCACCCGCTCCGGTCGCATGGCGCTGGCTTCGGCGGGCCGCGCGATCGCGATCAACCTTGCGCTGATCCCGGTTTATATCGCGCTGCTGTTTACCGCGATCGGGCCGGCCATTGCCTTCTTCCTCGTCAACGCATGGCTACTGGGTCGCGATCTGGGCGAGACCGTCGCCAGCCGCCACATGGACGATGCGACGATGCGGGCCTGGCGCAAGGCGACGCGGGCGCGCCGCTTCGTGCTGGGGCTTGCCGGCACCGGCCTGTTCGTGGTTCCGCTGCTAAACCTGTTTGCGCCGATCCTCGGTGCAGCGATGGCGACGCATCTGTTCCACGCGTCGCGAAAGGGAACCGACGCGTGAAGACACTGGCGGCGATCGTTCTGACCCTGACGGTGAGTGCGTGCGCCGCACCCGGCGTCGTCGCGCCGAAAGTCGGACGGGCCGTCATCCCCTATACCACCGCCGGTTTGGAGCGCGTGCTCGGTCAGGATGCGGCGAGCCTGACGCAATTGTTCGGCCAGCCGGATGCCGACATCCGCGAAGGCACCGCCCGCAAGCTCCAGTTTGTTGGGGCTATTTGTGTGCTGGACGCCTATTTTTACGGCAAGGGGTCGGAGACGCCGCGCGTGACGTATGTCGACGCGCGGGAACTCGATGGCAGTACGATCGATCGCGCAAGCTGCGTGGCCGCACTGACGCGGCGCGACGGGGGTAAATGATGCCGGCTTCGCGACGGACGGGATTGCCCTAGACCCGGGTCAATCGCCCGATCGCCCATGCCGCCGCCTCGGCCACGACCGCGTCGGCATCGTCGCGCAGGCGTTCCAGCACCGGCAGCAACGCCCGCGACCCGCTGTTCCCCGCAGCGATCGCAGCGTTGCGAACCATGCGATTGCGGCCGATGCGCTTGATCGGCGATCCGGCGAACACCTGCCGGAACCCGGCATCGTCGAGCGCCAGCAGGTCGGCAAGCGCCGGTGCCGTCAGCTCGGCACGCGGATGGAACGCCATGTTCGCCGCCGCCGATGCCGCGAACTTGTTCCACGGGCACACGCTCAGGCAATCGTCGCAGCCGTAGATGCGGTTGCCGAGGCTCGCACGAAATTCGTCCGGGATCGGACCGGCATGCTCGATCGTCAGATACGAGATGCAACGCCGCGCATCGAGCCGATAGGGCGCGGGAAAGGCGTCGGTCGGGCAGGCCCGCTGGCACGCGTCGCACGAGCCGCAAGTGTCGCGACCGGGTGTGTCGGGCGTCAGGTCGAGCGTCGTGTAGATCGCACCGAGGAACAGCCAGCTGCCCGAATCGCGGCTGACGAGGTTGGTATGCTTGCCCTGCCAGCCCAGCCCCGCCGCCTCGCTGAGCGGCTTTTCCATCACCGGCGCGGTGTCGACGAACACCTTGAGGTCGCACCCCGCCTCTTGCGCCAGCCAGCGGCCGAGTGCCTTCAGCGCCTTTTTCACCACATCGTGATAATCCCCGCCCTGTGCGTAGACGGAGATGCGGCCGATCTCGCCCGCCGCCGCCAGCCGCAGCGGGTCCGCGGCGGGGGCATAGCTCATGCCGAGCGCGATGACGCTGCGCACGTCCGGCCAGAGACCGGCCGGAGAGCCGCGCTGGTGCGCCCGCTCCTCCATCCAGATCATGTCGCCGTGGCGTCCCTCGTCCAGCCATTGTCGCAACCGGAGCGCTGTCAACGGCGCGGCGTCCGCGCGGGTGATGCCGCAGGCGACGAAGCCCAGCTCCGCCGCTTTCGCCTTGATGCGCGCCTCGATGCCGGGTTGCTGCTTGTGTTCGAACACGTCGCGCCGCTACCACAGATCGGGGGTCGAGGTCATCGGCCCGGCATACGGGCGGGATGCGATTTTGGCGGACGATCAAGCGGCGGTATTCGCCGAACATCTGGTGAAGCGTTTCGGCGATCGTCGCGTCGTCGACGGCGTCGACCTGTCGGTGCCGCGCGGTGCGATCTACGGCGTGCTGGGGCCGAACGGCGCAGGCAAGACGACGACGTTGCGGACGCTGCTGGGCATCATCGAACCCGACGAGGGCCGGCGATCGATCCTGGGCCATTTTTCCCCGCGCGAGGCAAGCGACCGCGTCGGTTACCTGCCGGAGGAACGCGGCCTGTATCCGTCGATGAAGGCGCGCGATGCGATCGCCTTCATGGGTGCCCTGCGCGGGCTGGATCGTCGCACCGGCCGGGCACGCGCAGCCGAGATGATGGAAGCGGCCGGGCTGGGCCACGCGATCGACGAGAAGATCAAGAAGCTGTCCAAGGGGATGGCCCAGCTCGTCCAGCTGCTGGGATCGGTGGTGCATCGCCCGGACCTGCTCGTCCTCGACGAGCCGTTCTCCGGGCTGGACCCGGTCAATCAGGAAAAGCTCGAGGCGTTGATCCTGGCCGAGCGGGATCGCGGTGCGACCGTCCTGTTCTCGACGCATATCATGGCCCATGCCGAGCGCGTGTGCGACCGGCTGGCGATCATCGCCGGCGGCAAGCGCCGGTTCGAGGGGACCGTGGACGATGCCCGCGGCACGCTGCCGAGCCAGGTCCGGTATCTGCCGACCCGTTCCGATGCCGCGGTGGCCACGGTGCTGCCGCATGACGCCGTGCCGGACGGCAACGGGGGCTGGCGGTTCCAGTTGCCGCGTGAAGGGATAGAGGGATTGCTGGTGACGCTGATCGAGCGCGGGTACGGCATCGGCGGATTGTCGATCGAACGGCCCAGCCTGCACGACGCCTTCGTCCGGATCGTCGGTCGCGATGCAGCGGGCGATGTCGTTCAGGAGACCGCAGCATGAGCCTCGCCCGTACGGTTCGTCAGGCGCTGACCATCGCCCGGCGCGATTTCATCGCCACGGTGTTCACGCCGATCTTCCTGCTGTTCCTGTTCGCCCCCGTCATCATGGGATCGTTCGGTGCCGTCGGCGGTCTGGGTGCGGCGAGTGTCGCGGACGGGCGGGCCGACAAGACGCGGATCGTGGCGATCGTGCCGGACGCGCAGGCGGAAACCATCGCCGCCGCCGACACCCGGTTGCGCAGCGTGTTTCGACGCGGCGAGGAAGCGCCCCCCGGACTGACCACGCTGCGCCCCGCCGGCGATGCCGCCGCGCAGGCGCGGGCCGCATTCGCCGCCAAGGATTACGAGGCGACCGCCGTGCTCTATGGCTCGCTCGACAGGCCGCAGGTCCTCTATGGCCCGCGCGGCCGCCGCGCCGCGGACTATCTGGCACTGCTTGCTGCGGAAACGCTCGCCGCCGACCGGCTGAACGGCAACGTACCGCAGGTGAATGCGGTGAAGACGGCGATGGAACGGCCAGGCGGGTCGATGGGCAATCGTCGCCAGTCGGCGTCGTTCGCCGTTTTCGGTGTCTTCCTGCTCAACCTGTTCCTCGCCAGCCAGGCCGTCGGCACGATGGCCGAAGAGCGCAACAACAAGGTGATCGAGGTGCTCGCCGCCGCCGTGCCGCTGGAAAGCGTGTTCCTCGGCAAGCTGCTCGGCATGTTCGGCGTCGCGATCCTGTTCGTCTGTTTCTGGGGGACGATCATCGCAAAGCTGGGATCGCTGCTGCCGCCGGAAGTGGCATCGGCGCTCGCCATTCAGGCCGCGGTCGGCATGCCGGCATTCGTCGCGCTGTTCGTCACCTATTTCACGATGGCGTATCTGTTGCTGGGTTCCGCATTCCTCGTCGTTGGCGCACAGGCGTCGACGCCGCGCGAAATCCAGATGCTGGCGCTGCCGATATCCGTCCTGCAGATGGGCATGCTGGCACTGGCGCTGGCCGGGACCGCGCGGCCGGGCAGCTGGATCGCGACGCTGGCCGAGATGTTCCCGCTCTCCTCGCCGTTCGCAATGGCCGGTCGCGCGGCGACGTCGCCCGAATTGTGGCCCCACATCGCGGCGATCGCGTGGCAATTGCTGTGGGTATCGATCTTTATCACGCTCGGGGCACGGCTGTTCCGTCGCGGCGTGTTGCAGTCGGGCAGTGCCAAGCCGTTCTGGAAACGCGCGCGCGGGTAGCGCATCCCGCGCGCATGTCGTCGCTTTGACGTAGTCAATTGACATAGGTGTCAGTTGGGTATCTCCTCCCGGCAAAAGAGCAGGAGAGAGATCATGGCGACCCTGATGCAGCCGGCGGACGTGCAGGTGGATCCGCTCGACGTCAGCCGCGCCGAACTTTACCGCGACGACCGATGGCAGGCGCCGTTCGCCCGATTGCGGGCCGAGGCGCCGGTCCATTATTGCGAACACAGCGACTACGGCCCGTATTGGTCGATCTCGACCTACAAGCCGATCGTCGAGGTCGAATCGCTTCCGGAACTCTATTCGTCGGAGATCGGCGGCATCACGCTGGCCGATTTTATCCCGGAACGCGACGTCCGCATGCCGATGTTCATCGCACGCGACCGGCCGGTCCACACCGCCCAGCGCCGGACGGTGGCGCCCGCGTTCACGCCGTCGGAGATGACGCGGATGAGCGACGACATCCGGCAGCGCACCGCCGAACTGCTCGACGGCCTGCCGTGGAATACCCGTTTCGACTGGGTCGATACGGTGTCGATCGAACTGACCACGCAGATGCTGGCGATCCTGTTCGACTTCCCGTGGGAAGACCGGCGCAAGCTGACCTTCTGGTCGGACTGGGCGGGCGATATCGAGCTGATCAAAAACGAGGAACTGCGCAGACAGCGGCTCGGACACATGTACGAATGCGGTGCTTATTTTCAGCAGCTCTGGAACGGCAAGGTCGGCAAGCCGCAGACGCCCGACCTGATCAGCATGATGATCCATTCGGACGCGATGAGCCACATGGATCATTTCGAATTCATCGGGAACCTGATCCTGCTGATCGTCGGTGGCAACGACACGACACGCAATACGATGTCCGCCCTCGCCTATGGCCTCGACCGGTTTCCCGACAGCCGTGCAAAGCTGGAAGCGGACCCTGCCCTGATCCCCAACGCGACGCAGGAGATCATCCGCTGGCAGACGCCGCTCGCGCACATGCGGCGGACGGCGACCCGCGATACCGAATTGATGGGACGGACCATCCGCGAGGGCGACAAGCTGGCGCTCTGGTATCTGTCGGCCAACCGCGACGAAAGCGTGTTCGGGCCCGATGCCGATGCCATAGTCGTCGATCGGCCCAACGCGCGGCGGCATCTCGCATTCGGCCACGGTATCCACCGCTGCGTCGGCGCGCGTCTTGCCGAGATGCAGATCGGTATCCTGCTGGAAGAGATGGCGAAGCGGCGGATGCGCGTGAACGTCGTCGGCGAACCGACCCGCGTCGCCGCCTGCTTCGTCCACGGCTATCGCCAGTTGCCCGTCGAGATCAGCCGCTACTGATCTGCCCGTCGGGGATGCGGACGGGGGCGGCGGTGCCTATATCCCCCGTATGGTTCATGTTTCCGATCGCCGCTCGTTCCTAACCCTCGCTGCCAGCGGTCTGGCGGGTGTCGCCCTGTGGGGCTGCCGCAGCGCCCCCGCAGCCGCGGCCGAACGCTATCCCGTGCAGATGAGCGACGCCCAATGGCGCAAGAAGCTGGGCGATGCGGCGTGGAGCGTGCTGCGCCATGAGAGCACCGAGCGGCCGTACTCCAGCCCGCTCAACGGCGAGCATCGCGCCGGCACCTTCGCCTGCAAGGGCTGCGCGCTGCCGTTGTTCTCGTCCAGAACCAAGTTCGAAAGCGGGACCGGCTGGCCCAGCTTCTGGGCGCCGCTGCCCAATGCGGTCGCGACCACGACGGATCGTTCGTTGCTGATGGAGCGCGTAGAGGTCCATTGCCGGCAATGCGGCGGACATCTGGGCCATGTATTCGACGATGGCCCCAAGCCGACCGGCAAGCGTTACTGCATGAACGGCGTGGCGATGACCTTCAAGCCAGCCTGAGGCTCATTCGCCCGCGGTGGGGATGACCGGCACCGCCGCGACGGTTGCGATCACGTTGGTATCCGCCATCGGTGCTGCGTCGTTAACCGGCGCATGATCCGAATAGATGAAGCCGTTGGTCGGGTAGCTGGAGGTGCCGAGCCCACCGAGCGGTCCGTACCACACCTTCACCTCGCTCCAGTCGCCGGCAGCGGAAACGTCGATCGCCCGCACGTTGCGTTCGATCGCACCGGGCCGCGACCAGTTGGCGTGGGTCAGCAGGACTTCGCGATCGCTGACGATCTGCGACACCATTGCGACGTGACCGACACGCATGCGACGGGTGGACTGGAAGGCAAGTACGGCGCCGACCTTGGGCGCATGACCGCGAGCGTATTTGCCGGCGGCCTGTCCCCACCACGTGTTGGCGTTGCCATGGATGGAGATGCCCGAAATCTCGCGAGCATAAGGTGCGCACTGCCAGAACTGGGCCATCGCAGGTGTGGCCGTCATCAGGCCGCACGAAACCACCAGCGCAAAGCGCGCCGCCAACGTCTTCACAGTCATTTGCTGACCCCCCGGTCAAAACCCGTTCGTCGAGGATGTCGCTAGCCGGGGTTATTCTTTTCTCCAATGGCCGCGGGAACCATAAGAGACGAACGGTGTTTGCGCGCCGACCAGACGAAAATGCGATGTTCCTGTCGCTCGCCTGAACGGGCGGAACTACCGGGAATAGGTCAGTCGGCCTGTCCCGGGCAGCCGCCGCGCTGCGGGTGTCGCGACCGGGCTGCGTGCGCCGGCGCCGTTCATCGCATCGCCGCCAGCGCGGAAAGCAACGACGATTCGGCTGGATCCCAGCTTGCGCGCGTACCCAATGTCAGGCCGCCATCGACCAGTATGTGGGTGCCCGTGACGAACGCCGCATCATCGCTGGCCAGGAAGGCGACGGCGGCAGCGACATCCTCGGGCCGGCCGGCGCGCGCGACCGGCTGCGCCCTGGCGGCGTTGCGCGCGATCATGGCATCCGCCTGCGTGCGCCGGTCGGCGTCGAGATCGAGGTTGCGCGTGAAGATGCCGGTGAGAATGAAACCCGGCACCACCGCATTGACGCGTATCCGCGCGGCGGCCAGATCGGCCGCGGCCAGCTTCGTCAGGTGCAGCACCCCGGCCTTGGCGGTCGAATAGGCCGTCGGCGCATAACCGGTGCCGAGCGCCGATACCGATGAGGTGTTGACGATCGCGCCGCCGCCCCGCCTGGCGATCAGCGGCGCCGCAAAGCGGATCCCGAGCGCCACCGAACGCAGCAGCAGCGCCATCGTCCGGTCCCAATCCTCCGCCGCGATATCGCCGATCCGCTCGCGCGCGCCGCCGGCGCCGGCGTTGTTGAACACGATGTCGAGCCCGCCCCCCGCATCGGCTGCGTGCATCAACGCCTCGATCTGGGCCGCGTCGGTGACATCGGTGGGCTGAAAGGCGATCGCGCCGCCGGAACGGGCGGCCAGCGCCTCCCCTGCCTCCCGGTCGATGTCGCCGATCAGCACCTGCGCGCCCTCGTCCGCGAGTCTCAGCGCCGTCGCGCGCCCGATGCCCGATGCGCCGCCGGTGACGACCGCGCGTTTACCTGCAAATCGCATCCTGGCTCCTGACCTTTTCACCGATGATAGTATGGTGCTCCTCATCGTCAACGCTGTCGAATTTGAATTTCGGGTTTGCGCGCGCCGGCGGCGCGATCTACCCAGGGGCGACGACATGACCGGCCCCGTACGGGGTATTGCACTGGAAGCGACATGGCCCTCGATCCCGAGACATTCGACGCGTTGATCGACACCGTCCGGCGCTTCGTCGCCGAACGCCTTCGCCCGCTGGAAGCGGATGTCGAGACTGCCGATGCGATCCCGGACACCGTCATCGCCGAGATGAAGGAGATGGGCCTGTTCGGGCTGTCGATCGCGGAGGAATACGGCGGCCTCGGCCTGAACATGGTCGAGGAATGCCGTGTCGCGATCGAGATGGGGCGGACGACGCCCGCCTTTCGCTCCAGCTTCGGCACCAACGTCGGCATCGGCAGTCAGGGCCTCGTCATGGCCGGCACGGCGGAACAGAAGGCCGACTGGCTGCCGCGGATCGCGAGCGGCGAGATCGTCACCAGCTTCGCCCTCACCGAGCCGGACGTCGGCAGCGATTCCGGGTCGGTGAAGACGCGGGCGGTGAGGGACGGCGACGTGTATCGGCTGTCCGGCACGAAGCGCTACATCACCAATGCCGACAAGGCGCAGTTGTTCACCGTCATGGCCCGCACCGGCGAGGAGAAGGGCGCGCGGGGCGTCTCCGCCTTCCTCGTACCCAGGGACCTGCCCGGCATCACCATCGGCGAACCCGAAAAGAAGATGGGGCAGAAGGGCGCGAAGGTCGCCGATGTCCATTTCGACGACGTCCCCGTTCCCGCTGCCAACCGGCTGGGCGCGGAGGGCGAAGGGTTCAAGATCGCGATGCGGGTGCTCGATCGCGGCCGGCTGCACATCAGCGCGGTCTGCGTCGGGGTTGCGGAGCGGCTGATCGCGGACAGCGTCGCCTATGCCGGCAGTCGCAGCCAGTTCGGCCAGCCGATCGCCAACCACCAGCTGATCCAGGGCATGATCGCCGACATGAAGACCGAAGCGCTGGTCGCCCGCGCGATGGTGCTGGAAACCGCGGCTACCAAGGATCGCGGCGAGGATGTCGTGCTGGAATCGGCGGCCGCGAAGTATTTCGCCAGCGAGATGGTGGGACGCGTCGCCGACAAGGCGGTGCAGATCTACGGCGGCGCCGGCTACATCGCGGATTACGGGATCGAGCGGCTGTACCGCGATGTCCGGCTGTTCCGCATCTACGAGGGCACCAGCCAGATCCAGCAGGTCATCATCGCCCGCGAGACGATGAAGCGCGGCGGGTGACCTGACGTCCGTCGCCCCAGCGCAGGCTGCCCCCCCCCCCACGCATGCGCCATCGCACATCGCGACAAGACCCCAGCCTGCGCTGGGGTGACGATTTGGAGACATTCATGGACACCACCACCCTCTTCCGCCTCGACGGCAAGGTCGCGCTCGTCACCGGGGGGAGTCGCGGGATCGGCAAGATGATCGCCGCTGGCTTCATCGCGCAGGGGGCGAGGGTCTATATCTCGTCGCGCAAGGCAGGCGCGTGCGAGGATGCCGCCGCGGAACTGGGACCGAATTGCATCCCCCTGCCCCAGGACGTCAGCACCGTCGCCGGCTGCAAGGCGCTCGCCGCGCAACTCGCCGAGCATGAGCAGCGGCTCGACATCCTCGTCAACAATGCCGGCGCAGCGTGGGGCGTGCCGTTCGAGGAGTTCCCGGAGAGCGGCTGGGACAAGGTCATGGACCTCAACGTCAAATCGCCATTCTTCCTGACGCAGGCGCTGCATCCCGCCTTGAAGGCCGCGGGTACGCCGGGGCGGCCGGCCAAGGTGATCAACATCACCTCGATCGACGGACAGCGGCTCAACCCGTGGGAAACCTACAGCTATCACGCGTCGAAATCGGCACTGATCTATCTGACCAAGCGGCTGGCGGCGCGGCTGGTGAAGGATGCGATCAACGTCACCTCGATCGCGCCGGGGGCGTTCCCGAGCGAGATGAACAAGGCGGCACGCGACCATGGCGATGCGATCGCGCGCGGCATTCCCGCCGGGCGGATCGGGACAGACGAGGACATGGCGGGCGCGGCGATCTATCTCGCCAGCCGCGCCGGGGATTACGTGGTGGGCGAAACGATCACCGTCGACGGCGGGCTGGTGCATGCCGCGCTGGGGACGAGCATCGACGCCTAGCCCCCAAACCGTCACCCCAGCGCAGGCTGGGGTCTTCCGCGGCTAAAGACCCCAGCCTACGCTGGGGTGACGGTTCTCGGTTGGAGTCACCCCGCCAGCGCCGCCGCGTGCGCCTTGATCACCGCCATGGTGCTCGCGTCGCTATCGAACACCCCGTACCAGCCCTGCGGCTCGTGCGGGGGGTCGCCCATGTAGCCGAGATCGCCGCGCACGAAGCGATAGTCGGCATGCGGCGTCCGCGCCTCGCCGTTCCACGCCCAGAAGTTGGAACCGGCGAGCGGTCCACCGGCGGCAGTGTCCGCTTCGACCGCCGCGTAGATCTGGCGATAGAAGCGGTCCTTGAACGTCGTGGCGATCTTCGGATCGTAAGCGGTCGCGCCATCGCGGGGATAGCCGAACTCCTCGATCACCAACGGCTTGCCGAGCTGGCGGGCCAGCCGGACGTGGGCCGCGATATAGTCGGCGACCTTGGCGGAGCCGGCGTCATAGGTGGTGGCGAGATTGCCCGCGTCCATCCAGCTCCAGTTGTTAGGCCAGATGTGCGTCGTCATGTAATCGATCGCGGGCGAGCGATGCGCGTCGAGCACGACGTCTTCGCGCTCGATCGAGCCCTTCAGCCCCTCCGACCCGGTGGTCACCAGATGATGACCATCGAGCGCCTTGATGTACCGCGCCGTCTCGTCGATCCAGCGGTAGAAGTTGGGCAGGTTCGGCACCGCGACCGCATCCGATCCACCGGGGCGCGGTTCGTTGGCGAGCTGCCATGCCATAATCGTCGGATCGTCGGCATAGCGGATGCCCGTGACGCTATTGGTCCGCTGCACCACCGCCCTGATATAATCGCGCAGCAGCGTCTGGGCGGGGCGGCTGGTGTAGAAAGCGGCGTTGCGATCCGGAAATTCCGGCCATGGATGTGCGGGATCGTTCATGTTGATGAAGTTGCCGCCGTTGACCCACGACAGGTAGGTCATCATCCCGCCGGACCATTCCCAGAAATTGGCGAGGTAGACGATGGCGGTCATGTCGCGCTTCGCCATTTCGGCAAGCGTCCAGTCGAGGCCCTTCAGCAAATCTTCGTTGTAGCTGCTGCCCTTGCCGCGGAAGCCCGGCGTAATCGAGTTCTTCAGCGGCGATTCCTCCGCCGAACCGATGATGCGGAGGTTACGGACACCGAGCGCCTGTAGCCGGTCGAGTTCGCGCCCCAGCCGCGCACGGTTGCCATAGGCGGTGTCCGCGCCCAGCCATGCGCCATACCAGACGTTGGCACCGGCGTAGCGATAGGGCTTGCCGTCGCGCACGAAGTGCAGGCCGTCGACACCGACGAAGCGGGACGGTGCCGTGCCGGCGGTGCCGGGACGCACGGGCGTCGCGCAACCGGCGACCAGCGTCGCGCCCCCAACGATGATCGAACGCCGGTCAAACATGGATAATTCCTTCAAGAATAGCGGGCACGCGGATCAACCGCCTTTGCCGAGATCGAGTACGAAGATCGGGCCGAATTCGAACACCGCCTTGGCCCCGCCGAGGTGCAGCGACACCATCGCCGCGCCGGCCGCGGCATCGCTGGCCGCGACCCCGGTAACCTGTTGCAGCTTCCATTCGCGTCCTACGGCCGCAGAACCGGTGACGATCGGCGTGTAGGGCGTGGCGGCCATCGCAACCCCGGCGAAGGGGATGGGCGCGGTGGCGTCGCCCGCCAGCTTCGGCGCGCGCGCCCAGAAGGCGACGACGATCCTGTCCCCCCTTGCGATCGGCTTGGCGATCGGCGAACTGGCGCCGACATCCCAGACGTTGCCACCAGTCGCGGTGACGACGACCTGGAGCGCACGGCCGCCGACGACATCCGCCTTCAACGGCTTGTTGGTCTGCCCCGCGCCATAGACGCTATAGGCGACGCCCGGCGTGTTGATCGCCTTTTGCAGGATATCGCCGGTCTGTGCCGATCCGGTCGGCACCGATGCCAGCGCGGTCACGCCCAGCGCAGCGTACAGCAACCCCCTCATAAGCTCTCTCCTGTCTCCCGCGGTCTCGAGGCCGCGGGAGATATGGAAAGCAATTTTATTTAATATGCAAGCGGAAGCAGTATCAGCGGGCGATACCACCCGCCGCGAGCACGGCGAGCGTCACCAATTCGCTCGCCGTAGAGGTCATCGGCGCGATCTGCACCGGCTTTTCCATGCCGATCAGCATCGGGCCGATGACATTGTCGCCGCCCAGTTCGCGCAACAGCTTGGCCGAGATATGCGCGGATTGCAGGCCCGGCATGATGAGGATGTTGGCGGGGCCGGACAGGCGCGCGAACGGATAGTTCTTCATCTGCTTCGGGTTGAGCGCGACGTCGGGCGGCATCTCGCCTTCATATTCGAAGCCGACGTTGCGGCCGTCGAGCACCGATACGGCATCGCGGATGTTGTCGACCCACGCGCCCTTCGGATTGCCGAAGGTCGAATAGCTGAGCATCGCGACGCGCGGCTCGTGGCCCATGCGGCGCGCGACCTGCGCGGTCTGTTCGGCGAAGTCGGCGAGCTGTTCGCCGGTCGGGCGTTCGTTGACCGTGGTGTCGGCGATGAACACGGTGTGGCTCTGCCCGACCAGCACGTGGATGCCGAACGGGGTGCGACCCGCCTCCGGATCGATGACGCGCTTCACCTGACGCATCGATTCCGCCCAGGTTCGGGTGATGCCGGTGATCATCGCATCCGCCTCGCCGAGCTGGAGCAGCGCCGCACCGAAGACGTTGCGATCCTGGTTGATCATCCGCTCAACATCGCGGCGCAGGTAACCACGCCGCTGGAGCCGGGCGTAGACAAAATCGACCATCTTCGGGACCAGCGGCGAATGGCGGCTGTTGTGAACCTCATATTCCTGCGGATTGGTCACACCCAATGCCTTCAGGCGATCGTAGACGTCGTCGCGGCCGACCAGCACCGGGGTGCCATAGCCGCCTTCCTTGAACGAGATCGCGGCGCGCAGCACGACCTCTTCCTCGCCCTCGGCGAACAGCACCCGCTTCGGCCGCGCGCGCGCGCCTTCATAGGCGAGGCTGAGCACCGAGGTCGTCGGGTTGAGCCGTGCGCGCAGCGACTGGCGATACGCCTCCATGTCGAGGATCGGCTTGAGCGCGATGCCGGAATCCATCGCCGCCCTGGCGACGGCGGTCGGCACGATCTCCATCAGCCGCGGGTCGAACGGCGACGGGATGATATATTCGGGGCCGAAGCTGTGCTGCACACCATAAGCGACCGCCACCTCCTCCGGCACGCGCTGGCGCGCCAGTTCGGCGATGGCATTCGCCGCGGCGATCTTCATCGCGTCGTTGATGCCGGTCGCACGTACGTCGAGCGCGCCGCGGAAGATGAAGGGGAAGCAGATCACGTTGTTGATCTGGTTGGGATAATCCGATCGACCGGTGGCGACGATCGCATCGGGGCGCGCCGCCTTGGCCAGTTCCGGGCGAATTTCCGGTTCCGGATTGGCCATCGCGAAGATGATCGGGGATGGGGCCATATGCTCGACCATCTCGGGCTTGAGCGCGCCCGCGGCGGACAGGCCGAGGAACACGTCGGCACCCGCCAGCGCCTCGGTCAGCGTCCGACGGTCGGTGTTCGCCGCATGCGCCGACTGCCACTGGTTCACGTCGTCGCGGCCTTGATAGATCACGCCGGCCTTGTCGCACATGATGACGTTGTCGTGGCGTACGCCCATCGCCTTCATCAATTCGGTACAGGCGATCGCCGCCGCGCCGGCACCGTTGACGACGAGCCGCACGTCCTGCAGCTTTCGCCCGGTCAGCAGGCAGGCGTTGATGAGCCCGGCCGAGGCGATGATCGCGGTGCCGTGCTGGTCGTCATGGAAGACCGGGATGTTCATCCGTTCGCGCAGCGTCTGCTCGATGATGAAGCATTCGGGCGCCTTGATATCCTCGAGGTTGATGCCGCCGAAGGTCGGTTCCATCAGCTCGACCGCGTCGATGAAGCGGTCGACGTCCTCTGTCTTCAGCTCGATATCGATCGAATCGACGTCGGCGAACCGCTTGAACAGCACCGCCTTGCCCTCCATCACCGGCTTCGATGCGAGCGCGCCGAGATTGCCCATGCCGAGGATCGCGGTGCCGTTGGAGATGACCGCGACGAGGTTGCCCTTTGCGGTGTAATCGTAGGCGGTTGCGGGGTCGTCGGCGATCGCCTGAACCGGCACGGCGACGCCCGGCGAATAGGCGAGCGCGAGGTCGCGCTGGGTTGCCATCGGCTTCGAAGCGATGATCTCGAGCTTGCCGGGACGCCCCTCCGAATGGAACAGCAGCGCCTCGCGCTCGGAGAATTGGATGGACGCTTCGTCGGACATGGGACCTCGCTGACGGGCTGACGCTACGGCTCTTGACCGTTTCGGACGGGGCTTTCAACCCGCGCTGGTCAGCGATGCGGTCGTTCGCCGCCTTGCCTGAATATGGCGAGCGGCTATCAGACCGTCGATGGCGACTCTCGCGACCACCCCTACCCCCATGATGGCCCAATACCTCGGGCTGAAGGCCGAGGCGGAGGATTGCCTGCTGTTCTATCGCATGGGCGATTTCTTCGAATTGTTCTTCGACGATGCGCGGATCGCGGCGCAGGTGCTCGACATCGCGCTGACGTCGCGCGGCGAGCATGAGGGCGAGAAGATCCCGATGTGCGGCGTGCCGGTGCATGCTTCCACCGCCTATCTGCAACGCTTGATCAAGGCGGGGCACCGCGTCGCCATCGCCGAACAGACCGAGACGCCCGCCGAGGCCAAGGCACGAGGCGGCTACAAGGCGCTGGTGTCGCGCGGGATCGTCCGGGTGGTTACCGCGGGGACGCTGACCGAGGAGGCGCTGCTCGACGCGCGGCAAGACAATTGGTGCGTCGCGATCGGCGAGGCGGCGGGTGCGGTGGCGCTGGCCGCTGCGGACGTGTCGACCGGGCGGTTCGAGGTGATCGACTGTTCCGTCGATGCACTCGGTGCGGAGCTTGCGCGGCTGGCTGCGGCCGAAGTGGTTGCGTCCGAGGCGGGCGACCAGGCGCATGCGGCAACGACGCTGCGGCCGAAACAGGGGTTCGACAGCGGCGGCGGCGAGACGCGACTGAAGGCGCTGTTCGGCGTGGCGACGCTCGACGGCTTCGGCCAGTTCAGCCGGGCGGGACTGGCGGCGGCGGGCGGGTTGGTCGCCTATCTGGAGCATACAGCCAAGGGTGCCCTGCCCTTCCTGCGCCCGCCGCGCCTGACGCAGGCGGCGGAGACGATGGCGATCGATGCGGCGACGCGCGACAGCCTCGAGCTGACCTGCACCACCGGCGGGCAGCGCAAGGGCAGCCTGCTCGATTGCATCGACCGGACGGTGACCGGCGCGGGCGCGCGGCTGCTGGCGAGCGACCTCGGTGCGCCGCTGATGGACAAGGCGGCGATCGATGCTCGGCTCGATCTGGTGCAGTATTTCCATGATGCCGCCGGGCAGCGCGAGCAGGTTCGTGCCGCGTTGCGGGCGTTGCCGGATATCGGTCGCGCGATCGGGCGGCTGGCGGCGGGGCGTGGATCCCCGCGCGATCTCGGGCAGTTGCGCGATGGCCTCGATGGTGCGTGGCATCTCGGCGAGCGGCTGGGCAGGATCGATGCGCCACTGGCGCTGCTGGACCGCGTCGCGCCGCGCTTGCGCGGGCATGGCGCGCTGATCGACCTGCTCAAGCGTGCGCTGGTGCCGTCGCCGCCGATCGAGGCGAGCGATGGCGGGTATATCGCCGCGGGCTATGACCTCGCGCTCGACGATCTGCGCGATGCCGGCGCGGGTGGGCGACGGGCGATCGCGACGCTGGAGGCAGAGTTCAAGACCACCACCGGCATTACCGCGCTCAAGATCCGCCACAACAACGTGCTGGGCTATCATGTCGAGGTGCCGGCCCGCGCCGCCGACCCGCTGATGCAGCCCGACAGCGGCTTCACCCATCGCCAGACGCTGGCCGGTGTGGTCCGCTTCAACACGCCGGCGCTGCATGAGGTCGCCGCGCGCGTATCGCAGGCGGGAGCGCATGCGCTCGCCGCGGAAGCCGCGCATCTGGAAGAACTCACCGCCGCCGCCCTCGCCCACCGCGAGGCGATCGCCGCCACCGCCGATGCGCTGGCGCGGATCGACGTCGCCGCCGCGCTCGCCGAGCGGGCGGCGGAGGGGCAATGGGCGCGGCCGCATCTGGTCGACCACGCCTGTTTCGAGATCGCCGGCGGGCGGCACCCCGTCGTGGAGGCGGCGGTGGCGAAGTCGGGCGACCGCTTCGTCGCCAACGATTGCGCGCTGTCGCCGGATTCGCGGCTGTGGCTGGTGACGGGTCCGAACATGGGCGGCAAGTCGACCTTCCTGCGCCAGAATGCGCTGATCGCGGTGCTGGCGCAGGCGGGCAGCTACGTGCCGGCGAGCAAGGCGACGCTGGGCCTAGTCGATCGACTGTTCAGCCGCGTTGGCGCGTCGGACAATCTGGCGCGCGGGCGATCGACCTTCATGGTCGAGATGGTCGAGACCGCGGCAATCCTGGCGCAGGCGACGCCGAACAGCTTCGTCATCCTCGACGAGGTCGGGCGTGGCACCAGCACCTACGACGGGCTCGCCATCGCCTGGGCGGTGGTGGAGGCGATCCACGAGGACAATCGCTGCCGTTGCCTGTTCGCCACGCACTACCACGAACTGACCCGGCTGGCGGAGCGCTGCGAGGCGCTGACGCTGCATCATGTGCGTGCACGCGAGTGGAAGGGTGAACTGGTGCTGCTGCACGAGCTGTCGCAGGGCCCCGCGGATCGCAGCTACGGGCTGGCAGTGGCGCGGCTGGCGGGGATGCCGCCGGCGACGGTGGCGCGGGCGAAGGCGGTGCTGGCCAAGCTGGAGGCGGGCCGCGCGAAGACCGGCGGGCTGGCGGCGGGGCTGGACGACCTGCCCCTGTTCGCCGCAGCGCAGGTGGCCGAAGAGGAGCAATGCGACGCGATCCGCAGCGAGGTGGAGGCGCTGGATGTCGACGCGCTGACCCCGCGCGAGGCGCTGGATACGCTATACCGGCTGAAGGCGCTCGCGCGGGAGGGCTGAATTCCGTCCACTCCCTCGTCACCCCGGCTGTCCCCTTAACCATCCCGCCGCTATGACGCGGGCATGAACGGCCGCTTCGATCACATTCCCAACCGCCGCACGATCGTCGATCGGCGCGCGCTCGCCGAACGCATCGCTGCGATCGATGCCAGCGACGCCGCGTTGCGCGGTCAGGTCGCCGCGATGCTCAAGGTCGCCCTTGCCGACGGCCGCGCGGAGATCGAGCGACGCCTCGCCACGCATCCCTCTCGCGGACTCGAGGCCTCGAACGCGCAGGCGTATCTTACCGACGCGCTGCTCCGCGTGCTGTTCGACGTCGCGACGCAGCGGCTGCACCCGCTCGCCAATCCCACCTCCGGCGAACGCCTGACCCTCATTGCCGTCGGCGGCTACGGGCGGGCCGAGATGGCGCCCTATTCGGACGTCGACATCGGCTTCCTGACCCCCGCCAAACAGACGCCGTGGGCGGAACAGGTCATCGAATCGATGCTGTACGCGCTATGGGACATCGGGCTGAAGATCGGCCATTCCAGTCGATCGCTGGACGAGATGGTGCGCCAGGCGAAAGGCGACGTGACGATCCGCACCGCCTTGCTGGAGGCGCGCTACGTCACCGGGGACACCAGCCTGTACGACGAGGCGGCGAAGCGTTTTAAGGCGGAGGTGCAGCATGGCACCGAGCGCCAGTTCATCGCCGACAAGCTCGCCGAACGCGACGCGCGCCACCGCAAGATGGGCGACACCCGCTACGTCGTCGAGCCCAACGTCAAGGAGGGCAAGGGCGGCCTGCGCGACGTCCACGCGCTGTTCTGGATCGGCAAGTATATCCATGACGTACAGCGCGGTGCCGATCTGGTCGACGTCGGGCTGCTGACCAAAGCGGAATACAAGCTGTTCCACCGTGCCGATAATTTCCTGCAGGCCGTCCGCTGCCACCTGCACAGCGTCACGCGGCGGGCGGAGGACCGGCTGACCTTCGACGTGCAACGCGAGATCGCGACGCGGATGCGCTTTTCGGACCGTCCCGGCAAATCCGCAGTCGAACGCTTCATGCAATATTACTTTCTGCAGGCGAAGACGGTCGGCGATCTGACGGGGGTGTTCCTCGCGCATCTCGACGAGCGGTTCGCGGCGCGCGGACGGCGGTTCGGATTGCCGACGATCCGGCGGCGGCCCGGAAAGCTGCACGGCTTCGTACTCGATCGCGGGCGGCTGGCGCTGCCGCGCGACGATTATTTCATCGAGGATCCGGTCCGGTTGATCGAGATATTCCAGCTTGCCGACCTGCATGGCGTCGAGATCCATCCGCTGGCGATGCGCGCGGCCAACCGCGATGCCCGGCTGATCGCCCGGCACCGGCGCGATCCCCGCGCCAACGCGCTGTTCCTCGACGTGCTGACGAGCCCCCGCGACCCCGAGCTGGTGCTGCGCTGGATGAACGAGGCGGGCGTGTTCGGGCGGTTCGTGCCCGACTTCGGCCGGGTCGTCGCGCAGATGCAGTTCGACATGTACCATCATTACACCGTCGACGAGCACACCATCCGCGCGATCGGGTTGCTGGCGCGGATCGAAAGCGGGGCGCTGAAGGACGATCATCCGCTGTCGTCGGCGATCATCAAGCATATCCTGTCGCGGCGGGTGCTGTTCGTCGCGGTGCTGCTGCACGATATCGCGAAGGGACGCGGCGGCGATCATTCGATCCTGGGTGCGGAAGTCGCCGAGCGGCTGTGCCCGCGGTTCGGGCTGACCCCGGCCGAGACGGAGACGGTGGCGTGGCTGGTCCGCTGGCACCTGCTGATGTCGGCGACGGCCTTCAAACGCGATCTGAGCGATTTCAAGACGATCCTCGATTTCTGCGAGGTGGTGCAGAGCCCCGAGCGACTGCGGCTGCTGCTGGTGCTGACGATCGTCGATATCCGCGCGGTCGGTCCCGGCACGTGGAACGGATGGAAGCGGCAGTTGCTCGCCGACCTGTTCGAGGCGGCGGAAGAGGTGCTGCGGCTGGGTCACAAGCAGCGGGGACGGACGGAGCGGATCGCCACGCGGCAGGCCACGCTGCAAGCGACGCTGGGCTGGGACGTGGCGCGGTTCGATGCCTTCGTTCGCCGTTTTCCCGAAGCGTACTGGATCGCCGAACCCGACGATGTCCTTGCGCACAACGCCCGCTTCATCGCCGCGGCGGGTGACACGCCGCTATCGATCGACGCGCAGGTCTATTCAGAGCGCGGCGCGACGCTGGTGACGATCTACGCCGCCGACCACCCGGGTCTGTTCTATCGCATCGCCGGCGCAATCCACGTCGCGGGCGGCAACATCATCGACGCACGCATCCATACGACCCGGGACGGCATGGCGATCGACAATTTCCTGGTGCAGGACCCGTTCGGGCGGCCGTTCGACGACCTGGATCAGCTGGATCGGCTGAAGACCGCGATCGAGGATGCGCTGGCCAATCGCGGCAAGCTGGCGGATCGGCTGGTCGCCAAGCCGGCGCCGCGGACACGGGCGGATGCGTTCGAGATCGAACCCAACGTGCTGATCGACAATCACGCGTCGAACCGGTTCACCGTGATCGAGGTCAACGCGCGAGATCGTCCGGCGCTGCTCAACCAGCTGGCGCAGGCGCTGTTCCAGTCGAAGGTGACGCTGCATTCGGCGCATGTCGCAACCTATGGCGAACGCGCCGTCGATACCTTCTACGTCACCGACCTGACCGGCGACCGGATCACCGCCACGCTGCGCCTGAAGACGCTGGAAAAGCGGCTGCGCATGGCCGCGGCGGGAGAGGCCATGGACGAGGCGGCCTAGACGGGCTCCGGAGGCGCGAAGGTAAGCATCGTATCGCCCGCCTCCACCACCGGGCGCTGCGTGGTCGAAAACAGCAGCAGCCGGCGATCGGGTTTCAGCACGGCCACCGGCTCTGCGCCTCGCGCCAGTCGCGCGCGATAGGCGTCGTAACCGAAGACGTCGGTGATCCGGGTGCGGCCGAAGCCCCATCCCGCGGCCACCCGGGTCTGCAATTCGTCGATCGTCTCGCCGTCTTCCAGCAGCACCCTGCCCCGCCCGCGGGCACGACGCTCCTCATCCATGCCGGTATGCGAAAGGCGGTCGGTGCCGACCTCCGGCCCCAGATCCGCGCAGACCAAAGCGTTGTACGAATCGCTGTCGGTCGCGGCGATGACATGCTGGAACTGGAGCATGTCGAGCGTATCCTGCGTAACCTCGTCGAGGATATCGCCACGATAGACCTCCAGCTCGCGCTTGCGGGCGGCGCGCAGCGCGAACTTGGCGGTATCCGCTACCGTGACCTTCAGCCCCATTCCCTGCAACGCCACGCCCAATGCCGTGGTGAAGGCGTTGGCGCCGACCAGCAGCACGCCTTCGCCCTTGCCCTTGTCGATCCCGAGCCGGCGCGCGACCCAGCCGGCGGAAAAGCCGTGCGCGAAGATCGTCGCGACCACCACGCCGAACACCAGCGGCACCAGCGCGTCGGCATCCTTCATCCCGAAATCGTCGAGCCGCAGCGCGAACAGGCTGGTGACGGCGATCGCCACCACGCCCCGCGGCGCGATCCACGCGACGAACAGCCGCTCGCGCCATGGCATGTTCGAGAACAGCAGGCTGGCCATCACCGTCACCGGCCGGACCACGAACAGCAGCAGGAACAGGAACACGAGGAAGCGCGCCTGGAACCGCTCGACGACGTTCCACTGCAACGTCGCCGACAGGATGATGAAGACGCCGGAGATCAGCAGGACGGCGAGGTCCTCCTTGAAATGCTTCAGCGCTGCCGTCGATTGCGTCGGCCGGTTGGCCATGACGACACCCATCACCGTTACGGTGATGAGGCCGGTTTCATGCTTGATCAGATCGGCGGCGACGAAGCCGGCGATCACCGCGACCAATACGCTGGGCGCCTTCAGATATTCGGGGATATAGCCGCGGCGGAACGCCGTGGTGATGCCGAAGCCCAGTCCGACGCCGATCAGACCCGCGATCAACGTCGCCGCCGCGACGTCGAAGCCGATCGCGATCGCGCTGCGATCCGGCCCGACATAGGTGATGTAGGCATAGATCGCGACGGCGAGCAGCGCACCGATCGGATCGTTGACGATCCCTTCCCACTTTAGCGTATCGCGGACGCGTGCCGGTACGCGCAACGTGCGCAGCATCGGCCCGATCACCGTCGGTCCCGTGACCACGAGAATGCCGCCGAACAGCGCCGAGATGCCGAGCGGCAGCCCCGCCCCATAAAAGGCCGCGGCGGTGCCGAGCACCCAGCCGACGGGGACGCCGATCAGCACTAGCCGCAGCACCGCCGATCCGGCATGGCGCAGGTCGCGGAAGTTGAGGCTGAGACCGCCTTCGAACAGGATGACCGCAACGGCCAGCTTGATGATCGGCTGTTGCAGCGCGCCGAAATCGCGTTGCGGGTCGATCAGCCCCGTGACGGGCCCGGCGAGCACGCCCGCGATCAGCATCAGCGCGATCGCCGGGCGGCCGGTGCGCCACGCGATCCACTGCGCGCCGATACCGAGCACGCCGATCAGCGCGAATTTCACCAGCATGGAATCGAAGATCAGCGGCTTTCCCCTTTGCCGAACCTAAATACCGGCACGGGATGGGGGTTCCGGTCGAGATCCGACAATCGCATTGCGACGCGGCGAAGCGCGACCGCGGCGAGCGCGTCTCCAAATGTAAAAAAAAGCCGACCGCATCGCTGCGGCCGGCCCAGTCGGTCGTTGCCTCGTGAAATCAGAAACGTGCGCGGATCGTTGCACCATAAGTGCGCGGTTCGGCGAGATACTGCGAGAACAGCTGGCGGCCACCCGGATATTGCGGGTCCTGGAAGGCTGCCGTCGTCGCGCCTTCCTGGAACGGCGAGTTGAACGCGACCTGGGCGTAATCGACGTTGGTCAGGTTCTGCGCCCACAGCTCCAGCGAGAATTTCTCGTCCGGCGTGCGCAGGCCGATGCGGGCGTTGACGATCGCATAGCCGTCCTGCGCCTTTTGCGGGAACAGGTCGGAGCCGGTGTTATAGTCGCTCGTCATGCGTGTATCGACGTAGAACAGCGCCGAATAGCCACCACCGATCTGCGGCGTCCACGATGCCGACGACGTGGCGACGATATCGGCGGAGTTGGACAGGTTGTTACCCGGCAGCAGGCGCAGCGCCTGATCGAGCGGCGCGCCCGCGGATGTGCCGACCAGCTGGCTGCGATAGCCGGTATCGGTCAGCGTCAGGCCCATCGTGACGCGGAAGTCGCGCGCCGGCACCAGCGACGCCTCCAGCTCGATGCCCTTCGACCGCACGCCGTAACCGACGTCGCCCGACGGGCAGACGCCGGACGTGGCCGCCGCCGCGTTGAAGCTCGCCGCAGCGGCGAACTTGTCCTGATCACGATCGCCGCCATTCAGGTTCGACGAACAGCCATTGATGTTCTGCACGAGGAATACCGTGCCGTTGAAGGTGTTCAGCTGGAAGTTGCTGAAATCCTGGATGAAAGCCGCGGCGGACAGCGTGAACGGACCGGTCGCGTACTTGGCGCCGATTTCGAAGGCATCGACGGTTTCCGGCGCGAACTGCAGTGAATTCGCCAACGCCTGCGCGCCTCCGACAGACGCGAACGTCGCCGTCGGCGGCTTCAGCGCCGAACGGTCGAGGTTGAACCCGCCCGCCTTGTACCCGCGGGAGAAGCTGCCGTAGACCAGCAGATCGTCGATCGGCTTCCACGACAGGATCGCCGTGCCGGTGATCTTGTCTTCCTTGCGCTTGCTGTTGATCGAAACGCCGTTCAGTTCGGACGTCGAATTGCCCTGACACGTCAGGCCGATCAGAGCGGCAGCGGTCGCGCCCAGAGCTGCCCGGAAGGGTGCCAGCGCGTTCTGCTGGGCAAGACAGGCGGTGTTGTCGTTAGTGAACGTCGCATCGAACTTCTTGCGCTCGTTCGTGTAACGGGCGCCGATCGTCAGATCGACCGTATCGGTGACATGGAAGATATTGTGCGTGAAGATCGCGTAATTGCGGCTGTTCTGATTGTAGACGTCGCGTGTCGAACCCTTGTCATTGACACCGTCGAGACGGTCGAACGCGGCCAGTAGCACGCCACCGAGCGGTGCCGATCCCCCCGTCGCCGCGCCGCTGCCGATAACGGCACGACCGGTCGGGCTAAGGCAGGATGCGCCGGTCGGGAGATAGAAGCTCGCCAGAGCGCCGCCCGACACGGCACGGCACGTGGCGAAGCGGCCGTACTGCGTGCCGAAGCGCAGGTTATCCAGGACCCGCAGATCTTCGTTTGCGAAGAAGCCGCCGACGAGCCAGTCGAGCTTGTCGTTGAACAGCGAGCCGTTGAGGCGCAGTTCCTGCGTGAAGGTGCGGAAACGGCGCGCCGAATTGCCGTTGGCGGCGCGGTACAGGATGTCGACGCGGCTATAATCGGTGTCGGAACCCTGATCCGAATCATAGTCGCGATAGGCCGTGATCGACGTCAGCTTGGTCGTGCCGAAATTCCAGTCGAGCTGCCCCGATACGCCCCAGTCCTTGGTCGTGCCGGCGAAACTGCGACCCGGGCTGACCGACACGTCGCGGCCGTAGCCCGGACGATTGATCAGGCTGAGCGGCTGACCGAGATCGCTGATCACGTTAACGATGTTGTTGCCGCTGTCGTTGATGCGGCCCGGGGTTGCCCCGGGTTGCAGCAGGGGCGACGCCGGTTCGTTGAGATTGCCGATCGCCGGGTTGACCGAACGGTCGACATAGGTCGCCGCGCAGCATTTCTCATTGCGCTTGGTATAGTCGCCGATCAGGCGCAGACTGATGTCGCTGCTGGGCTCGAACAGCAACTGCCCGCGCAGGAAATAGCGATCGCGATCGTTGACGTCGGTGTTGTTGGTGTAATCGCGATAGAAGCCGTCGCGCTTGACGTAGACGCCATCGACACGGGCGGCGATCGTCTCGGTCAGCGGCAGGTTCACGTTGCCGGCGAGACGGTAGAAATCGTAATTGCCGTAGGTCGCCTCGGCACCGCCGCTGACGCCCTGGAACGAAGGTGCCTTGCTGATGATGCTGATCAGGCCGGCGGACGAGTTGCGCCCGCCCAGCGTACCCTGCGGACCGCGCAGCACCTCGACCCGGTCGATCTCGCCCAGCTCGGTGAGGCCGATGCCGGAGCGCGAGCGATAGACGCCGTCGATGAACACCGCGACCGAGCTTTCCAGGCCGGGATTGTCGCCGACCGTACCGATGCCGCGGATACGTGCAGAGCCATTCGCTTCCGAACCGGTCGAGGACACCAGCAGCGACGGGGCGAGCTGGTTCAGCTGGCGGATATCGTTGGCACCGGAATTCTGGAGCGTTTCGGCGGAAATCGCGGAGATGGCGACGGGGACATCGGCCAGCGCCTGCGCACGGCCCTGCGCGGTGACGACGATGTCGGCCTGGTTGTTATCGTCCTGCGACACAGAACCCGCGGTCGCGGTCGAGGTGCTCTGCGTCGCGGCACTGGACGGTTCGGGAGAATTGTTCTGCGCCATCGCGGGGGTGGCGATCGCGATAGTCGCTGCCGACAGTAGGTACGCGGTAAGGCGCATGGTCATCTCTCTCCTGAACGATTTCGTTTTTCGAATATCGGGTTTTCTTTTCAGGCTAGGGCCACACAGGCGTGAGCGTCTAGTATTTTGTGATGCCGGTATCCGATTTTCGAACGAAGTGTCGCCAATGCGCAACACCGGGCCCGTTGCCGGACCCGGTGTTCAAAAGTGCGTTTCGCTACGGCAATCGCCGTATCGGAAAAGACAGGGAAGCAACGCTTACTTGGGTGCGAGCACCATCAGCATCTGCCGGCCTTCCATGCGCGGATAAGCCTCGACCTTGGCCGTCTCGGCGACCTGCTCCGCGACGCGCTGGAGCACCGCCATGCCGAGCTGGCCGTGGCTGAGTTCGCGACCGCGGAAGCGCATGGTGACCTTCACCTTGTCGCCCTCCTCGATGAACTCGGCGACCTTCTTCATCTTGGTGTCGTAATCGTGGTCGTCGATGTTCGGACGCATCTTGATCTCCTTGATCTCCTGCGTCTTCTGCGACTTGCGCGCGAGGTTCGCCTTCTTCTGCGCCTCGTACTTGAACTTGCCGACGTCGAGGAACTTCGCGACGGGCGGGTCGGCGTTCGGCGACACCTCGACCAGATCGAGGCCGAGTTCCTGCGCCTGCGCCATCGCCTCGCGCGTGTACATCACGCCAAGATTCTCACCCTCATGGTCGATCACGCGGACCTTGGGGCTGACGATCCACTCGTTGAAACGAGGGCCATTCATTGGCGGCGCCTGGTTCGGCCGGCGCATCATGGGAGGACGTATGGGTATTGCTCCTGTGGTGGTTTGGGTTCGGATATAGGGGATCGCGGCCGTTTTTGAAAGGGACCTCTTCCTCTCCCGCGCGTGCGGGAGAGGTAAAAGGGATTACCGCAGATCAGGCGGAGTCGCCTCGTCGCGCAGCTTAGCGACGATCTCGTCCACCGTCACGAACTCCTGCGCCTGACTCCCCAGCCTGCGGACGGCGACCTTGCCCTCTTCCGCCTCGCGCTTGCCGACGACGAGCAGCACCGGGACCTTGGCGACCGAATGCTCCCGGACCTTGTAGTTGATCTTCTCGTTGCGCAGGTCGGTTTCCACCCGGATGCCGGCCTTGCGCAGCGTCGCCGCCACCTCGTTGGCATAACCGTCGGCATCCGACACGATGGTCGCGACCACCACCTGTACCGGTGACAGCCACAGCGGGAAGCGGCCGGCGTGGTGTTCGATCAGGATGCCGATGAAGCGCTCAAAGGTGCCGAGGATCGCGCGATGCAGCATGATCGGGCGATGGCGATTGCCATCCTCGCCGACGTAGCTCGCATCGAGCCGTTCGGGCAGTACGGTGTCGGTCTGGATCGTGCCGACCTGCCACGTCCGCCCGATCGCATCGGTCAGGTGGAATTCGAGCTTGGGTGCGTAGAAGGCGCCCTCACCCGGCAATTCCTCCCAGCCGTATTCCGGCGTGTCTCGGCCCGTCGCCGCAACCGCGTCACGCAGCGACTGCTCGGCCCAGTCCCACATCTCTTCCGAACCGAAGCGCTTTTCGGGACGCAGCGCCAGCTTGATCGCATAGCTGTCGAAGCCCAAATGCTGGTAGACGCTGTCGAGCAGTTCGCAGAATTTGCGGACCTCATCGACCAACTGGTCCTCGCGGACGAAGATATGCGCGTCGTCCTGCGTGAACTGACGGACGCGCATGATGCCGTGCAGCGCGCCATGCGGCTCGTTGCGGTGGCAGCAGCCGAATTCGGCCATGCGGATCGGCAGGTCGCGATAGCTCTTGATCCCCTGTTTGAAGATCAGCACGTGCGCCGGGCAGTTCATCGGCTTGAGTGCCATCAAATCGCCTTCGCCGGACAGGACCTGCCCTTCGTCTTCGGTGTTAGGCACCTCGTCCGGCACCACGAACATGTTCTCGCGATACTTGCCCCAGTGGCCGGATTGCTCCCACTGTTTGGCGTCCATTAGCTGCGGCGTCTTGACCTCGGCATAATCGGCCGCGTCCAACCGGCGGCGCATGTATGCTTCCAGCTGCCGCCACAGGATGAAGCCCTTGGGGTGCCAGAACACGCTGCCTTGCGCCTCGGACTGGAGGTGGAACAGGTCCATCTCCGCGCCGATCTTGCGATGATCGCGCTTCGCCGCCTCTTCCAGCATGAAGAGGTGCTGGTCGAGTTGCTTCTTGTTGAGCCAGCCGGTGCCATAGATGCGGCTCAGCATCGCGTTCTTCTGATCGCCGCGCCAATAGGCCCCCGATACGCGCGTCAGCTTGAAGGCATTGGGATCGAGCTTGCCGGTCGACACCATGTGCGGCCCACGGCACATGTCGAGCCACTGGCCCTGACGATAGATCGTCAGTTCCTCGCCATCGGGCAGTTCGGCGGCCCATTCGGCCTTGAAGGTCTCGCCCTGCCTGGTCCACGTCTCGATGAGTTGCTCGCGACTCCACACTTCGCGCGTGAACGGCTCGTTGCGCGCGATGATGCGGCGCATCTCGGCCTCGATCGCGGGCAGATCGTCTTCGGTGAACTGACGGTCCTTCGGCGCGAAGTCGTAGTAAAAGCCATCGTCCGTCGCCGGGCCGAAGGTGATCTGCGTACCCGGGAACAGATGTTGCACCGCCTCCGCCATCACATGCGCAAGGTCGTGGCGGACGAGTTCGAGCGCGTCGGCCTCATCCTTGGCAGTCACCAGCGCAAGGTTGGTATCACCCTCGAACGGCCGGTTGAGGTCACGCACCTGCCCGTCGATCCGCGCGGCGAGCGCCGCCTTGGCGAGCCCCGGGCCGATCGCGGCGGCGACGTCCGCGGGGGTAGTCCCGGGCGCAACCTCGCGGACGGAACCGTCGGGCAGCGTGATACGGAACATGGCGGACATGGTGGACTTTCAGCTTGGTTGAGGAGGGCCGAATAAAGCGGCGCGAGGTATATAGGCAAGCTTTGCCTAAAATCCTCCCCTCCCGCTCGCCCTCGTCATCCCCGCGTAGGCGGGGATCCATAATCACGAAGGCCGATGATGGAGCCGACACGTTATCCTATATGGGTCCTCGCCTCCGCGGGGATGACGGCGGTTTGAGGAGGGGACCGGCCGCTCAAACCACCCCGAACGGCACCACCCTGTTGCTCTGCGTATGCCCCACGTCAGCCCTCCCCAGATACGGCACACCCAGATCCCCGCACCACCGCCGCACCATGAACTCCAGATTGTCCGCCCATTCCGGCTCGTTCGGCGTCACCGCGGTGATGCTGCCCAGCCGCACGCCGGCCAGCCCCTGCAATTGCGTCGCATGGCCCATATGGAACAGCAGCCGGTCAATATTGTACATCGGCTCCGACACCTCCTCGATCAGCAGCACGTGATCGGTCAGGTCGGGCAGATACGGCGTGCCGATCAGCGCACCCAGGATCGACAGGTTGAACGCCGCCGCCGGCCGCCCGTCCAGCCCCGGCTCCAGCCCTTGCCGGTCGCCCCGCGCCAGCCACCCGAGCGACCGCGCTACCGTCACGTCCCCGCCCTTGCGCCGTATATCGCTGGCCATCGGGCCATGACAGGGCCGCCCGATCCGCCGCGCGTACAGCGCGCCCAGCAGGAACCCCATGTCGGAATAGCCGAGATAGCTCTTGTGGCGCGCCGCCGGTCCCAGTTGCGGCATCACCAATGGCAGGATGCGGTTCGATCCATAGCCGCCACGCAGGAACCAGATCGCGTCGAACCCGGGATCATTGGCAAATTCGAGGAACGCGGACGCTCGCCGCGCATCGTCGCCGGCGAAATGGCCGGCGACCTCCCAGCATTGCGGATGCACGACCAGATCCACCTCGGGATAGGCCAATGCGGCGAAGGCGAGGAACGGCGCCTCGGCATCCTTGTTGCCGATGCTGGCCGGCGCCACCACTCCAATGCGCATCGTGTCGTTACCCCGGCTCGTCCACAGAGCCTTGCCCCTGCGTCGCGGCGTCGATAGCGCGGGCGGATGACCAACGGCAACATCCGGGGCTCCGTCGGGGGCAAGCGCTTCTTCCTCGTGGGGATCGGCGGGTCGGGGATGATGCCGCTCGCCACGATCCTGCGCGGCCGCGGCGCCATCGTCGAAGGGTCCGACCGCGGCCTCGACCAGGGCCGCGTTCCCGCCAAGTTCGACAGCCTGCGCGCGCGGGGTATCGGCCTGTTCCCACAGGACGGCAGCGGCATCGTGTCGGCCGACCAGATCGTCGTCGCCTCCGCCGCGGTCGAGGCGACGGTGGCGGACATCGTCGCGGCGGAACGGGTCGGCTGCACCCGCCTCAGCCGCGCCGACCTGCTCTCCACCCTGTTCAACCAGAGCCGCCTGCCGATCGGAGTCGCCGGCACCAGCGGCAAATCGACCGTCACCGGCATGATCGGCTGGGTTCTGCAAGCGAGCGGCGGCGATCCGACGGTGATGAACGGCGCGGTGATGAAGAACTTCGCCCATCACGACGCGCAATTCGCCAGCGCATTGGTCGGCGCCGGCGAGGCCTTCGTCAGCGAGGTGGACGAAAGCGACGGCTCGATCGCCAACTACCGCCCGCGCATCGCCGTCCTCAACAACGTCAGCCTCGACCACAAGGGGCTGGACGAACTCCGCCGCCTGTTCGCCGACTTCATCGCCAAGGCGGAGACGGCGATCGTCAACCTCGACAACGACGACGCCGCCGCGCTGGCCCGCACGCTTCCGGCGGAGCGGATCGCCAGCTTCGGCCTCGACCGCGACGCCGATTTCGCCGCGCGGCAGATCGTCGAGGCGCCATTCTCGGTGACGTTCGACCTGATCGCGGCGGGGAACACCGCCATCCCGGTGACGTTGCAGGTACCGGGCCGCCACAATGTTGCCAACGCGCTCGCCGCGATCGCCGCCGCGGTCGCCGCCGGCGTACCGCTGACGCGGGCCGCAGAGGCGATCGGCGGCTTCACCGGGCTGCGCCGCCGTTTCGATCTGGTCGGCGAAGCGGGCGGCATCGCGGTGATCGACGATTTCGGCCACAACCCCGACAAGATCGCCGCGACGCTCGACACGCTCCACGCCTTCCCCGGCCGCCTGCTCGTCCTGTTCCAGCCGCACGGCTATGGCCCGCTGAAGGTGATGCGGCGTGAATTGGTGGAGATGTTCGCCGCTCGGCTCGCCCCCGCAGACGTGCTGGTGCTGCCCGACCCCGTCTACCAGGGCGGCACCGTCGCGCGCGAGGTCGGCAGCGCGGAGATCGTCGCGGACGTCGCCGCTGCCGGCCGCGAGGCGGTCCACATCCCCGATCGCGCCGCCGCCGCCGACCGCCTCGTCGCGATGGCACGGCCGGGCGACCGCATCGTCGTGATGGGCGCGCGCGACGACACGCTCAGCCTGCTCGCCGCCGACATGCTGGCCGGGCTCGCCGCAAAGGCTTAGACTGGCCGTCGGAAGGAACGCTGCGATGAACCCCTTCACCGATCACCCGGCCTCGGTCGGCGAAAGCTACCCCGAACATCTGCGCGTCGCGACCGGCTTCGGCGTCCGCATGATCGCGGGCGGCGTCGCAGCCGTGCTGCACGGCGTCTTCCCGTTCCTGTTCAAGACCACCGGCAGCCGCACGATCGAGGCGCTGCACGGCAAGATCGTCGCGAAGCGCGGCGACGCGGTGCAGCAACGATCGGTCGAGTTCATCATCTGATGTAAAGCGCACTTGACGTAAAGCTGACTTTCCATGTAAAGCTTCCTTCACAACGAATCGAAGGAGGTTCTCATGGTCGCATCGCCTGCCCAGCGTCGGTACAACCGTCGCATCATCATCCTCTCCATCGTCTACGCTGCCGTGCTGATGCCGGTGTGCTGGCTGTTCGCGCGCCATCTGGTGTCCGGCCCGGTCGCCTATGTTCTGGGTATTCTGCCCGCCGTGCCGGTATGCGGATTCTTCGTCGTCATCGGTCTCTATTTCGCCGACGAACGCGACGAATACGTTCGCATGCTGATGGCACGCCAGTCGCTGATCGCGACCGGGATCACCATGACGGCAGCGACCTTCTGGGGCTTCCTGGAAAACTTCGATCTGGTGCCGCATGCCGTCGCCTACGTCTGGCCGATCGTCTGGTTCGGCGGTCTCGGTATCGGCGGCTGCGTCAACAAGCTGTCCTATGGCCGGGCGGCATGAACAACCACCTGCGCGATCTGCGCGCGACCCGCGGCTGGAGCCAGCAGCATCTCGCCGAACAGCTCGAGGTCAGCCGCCAGAGCGTCAATGCCATCGAGACGGGCCGCTACGACCCGTCGCTTCCCCTCGCCTTCAAGATCGCCGAGCTGTTCGAGCTCGCCATCGAAGACGTCTTCGTCAGCCCGTCCAGGGAGAATTGATATGATCCGTGCCACTCATTGGGGCCTGCGCCTCGCCGCCTCGGCCCTGACGCTGGGCATCGTGCTCCAGCCCACCCCCGGCCATGCCGCCACCGCTGCGCCTGCGATCCAGATGCCGCACATCTCGGTGGTCGCAACGGGCAAGGGAACGCCGGTGATCCTGATCCCCGGCCTGTCCTCGCCACGCGCCGTGTGGGACGGGGTCGTGCCGATACTGGCGAAGGATCACCGGGTCTATACGGTGCAGGTCAACGGCTTCGGCGGCGACGCACCGGGGGCGAACCTGTCGCCGGGCGTGCTCGACGGCATCGTCGCGGACCTGCACACGCTGATCGGCAAGGAGAAGATCGCCAGTGTCGCACTGGTCGGCCATTCGATGGGCGGTCTCGCCGCGCTGATGCTGGCGAAGGCGCATCCCGCGGACGCCGGCAAGCTGATGATCGTCGATTCGCTGCCCTTCATCGGCACGCTGTTTTCGCCCGCCGCCACCGTCGCGATGATCGAGCCGCGGGCGAAGGCGATGCGCGATATGCAGGCCGCCAGCTATGGCAAGCCAGCCAACGACGCCATGGCGACCGCCACCGCAAACCAGCTCGCGTCGAAGCCGGCATCGCGGGCGAAGGTCGTGTCATGGGTGAAAGCCGCCGACCCGCGCGTGTCGGCGCAGGCGATGTACGAGGACATGACGACCGACCTGCGCCCGGCGATGAAGCAGATCGCGACACCGATCACCTTGGTCTATCCATGGAGCGACGCCGGTCCGACCAGAACCGCCGCGGAGGGGCTGTACAAGACGGCCTATGCCGACGCCCCGCACGTGACATTCGTGGATGTCGGCGACGCGGCGCATTTCGTGATGCTGGACCAGCCGGAGCGCTTCGAGGCAGCTTTAACGGCGTTTCTGGCGAAGTAGCCTCACCCGGCGCGCCCTCGACTCCCTCCCTCTCCAGCCGGGAGAGGGAGGGAGCCGCGTTAGCCGCGGAAGGTTGCGGCCGGTGCGATCAGTCAGTGGCAAGCCATTGGCCAGACACCCAAATCAGATCCCGCCCGCGAACACCTCGCGCCCGGTCGCCTCGAGCTCCCGCGTGAGGTCCGTCAGGCACGCCTCGACCAGCCCCGCATCCGGACTGCGCACCACGAAATTCGCGCCCGTCCGCCCTTCGCGGAAGAACGGGTATGATCCGATCGCCACGCCCTCGTGCGCCTTCTCGGCGTTACGGAGCAGGTCGGCGACCTCGCTCTCGCCCACCCAGCAGCCGATCGTGCCCGACACCACCGGACGTCCGCCCTCCAGCGTACCGGTCAGCGCATCCAGCATGCCGGCGGTGATGTGCGGCACGCCAGCCATGATGAAGATGTTGCCGATGTGGATGCCCGGCGCGCCCGACACCTTGTTGACGATCAGCCCCGCGCCCGCCGGCACCCGCGCCATCCGCGCCCGCGCCTCGGTCAGCCCGCCGCGGGTTTCGTAATAGCGCTCCAGCACCGCCAGCGCTTCCGGGTGATGCTCCACCGCAACGCCCAGTGCCGCGGCGATCGCGTCGACGGTGATGTCGTCGTGCGTCGGGCCGATCCCGCCGGTGGTGAACAGATAATCGTTGCGCGCGCGCAGGACGTTCACCGCCTCGACGATCGCCTCCGTCCGATCGGCGACGACGCGCACCTCGGCCAGGCGGATACCCTGCACGTTGAGCCAGCTCGCCAGCTGGGCGATGTTCTTGTCCTGCGTGCGACCGGACAGGATCTCGTCGCCGATCACGATCAGCGCGGCGGTCCAGATGCGTTCCTGCGGTGTGCCCTGCTCCATGGCCTCGCCATAGCCTCGCAAAATCGTCGCGACCACGCTATATCGTCGGGCATGACCGAATACGTAACCGTGACCTCAGACGCGCCGGAAGGGCGCACCGGCGCCATCAAACTGCGTGGCCCGGCGGCCTTTGCCGGTATGCACAAGGCCGGGCGCCTTGCCGCCGAAACGCTCGACATGCTGACCCCGCACATGGTGCCGGGTGTCACGACTGCCGAGGTCGACAAGCTGATCTACGACTTCATCCTCGCGGGCGGCGGCGTTCCCGCGACGCTCGGCTATCGCGGCTACACCCATTCCACCTGCATCTCGATCAATCACGTCGTCTGTCACGGCATCCCGAGCGAGAAGACGCTCAAATCCGGGGATATCGTCAACGTCGACGTGACGCCGATCATCGACGGCTGGCACGGCGACACCAGCCGGATGTACCTGATCGGCGACGTGCCGCTAAAAGCGAAGCGGCTGGTCGAGGTGACCTACGAATGCCTGATGCTCGGCATCGAACAGGCGAAGCCGGGCAACCACATGGGCGATGTCGCCAACGCGATCCAGCGGCATGCGGAGAAGCACCGCTATGGCGTCGTGCGCGATTTCTGCGGCCATGGCGTCGGCCGGCTGTTCCACGATGCGCCAGAAGTCGTCCATGTCGGCAAGCCCGGCACCGGCCCCGAGCTGAAGCCCGGCATGATCTTCACGATCGAACCGATGATCAACATCGGGCGGCCCGACGTGAAGCTGCTCGACGACGGCTGGACGGCGGTGACGCGCGACCGCTCGCTGTCGGCGCAGTTCGAACATTCGATCGGCATCACCGAGGACGGGTGCGAGATCTTCACCTCGTCTCCCGCCGGATACCACCAGCCGCCGTTCGCCTGATGGGGTGACGCCCGCGCCCGCTCAAGCTATGGGCGCGGGCATGACCGAGATCACGCCCCAGATCGTCGCCGACCACGGCCTGTCCACGCAAGAATATGAGCGCGTCCTGACCGCGCTCGGCCGCGAGCCGAACCTCGTCGAACTCGGCATCTTCTCGGTCATGTGGTCCGAGCATTGCAGCTATAAATCGAGCCGCATCCACCTGAAGAAGCTGCCGACGGAAGGGCCGCAGGTCATCTGCGGGCCGGGCGAGAATGCCGGCGTGATCGATATCGGCGACAATCAGGCGGCGATCTTCAAGATGGAGTCGCACAACCACCCATCGTACATCGAGCCCTATCAGGGCGCGGCGACCGGCGTCGGCGGTATCCTGCGCGATGTGTTCACGATGGGCGCGCGGCCGATCGCCAACATGAACGCACTGCGCTTCGGATCGCCGACCCATCCGAAGATGCGCCATCTGATCAGCGGCGTCGTCCATGGCATCGGCGGCTACGGCAATTGCGTCGGCGTGCCGACCGTGGGCGGCGAGGTCAACTTCCACCCCGCCTATGACGGCAACATCCTCGTCAACGCGATGACGGTCGGCATCGCCGATCAGGACAAGATCTTCTATTCCGCCGCCAGCGGCATTGGCAATCCGATCGTGTATGTCGGATCGAAGACCGGCCGCGACGGCATCCACGGCGCGACCATGGCGAGCGCGGACTTCGGCGAGGACGCCGATGCCAAGCGCCCGACCGTGCAGGTCGGTGACCCCTTTACCGAAAAGTTGCTGATCGAGGCGTGTCTGGAGCTGATGGCGACCGACGTGATCGTCGCGATCCAGGACATGGGCGCGGCCGGCCTCACCTCGTCGTCGGTCGAAATGGCGTCGAAGGGCGGCGTCGGCATCGAACTGGTGATGGACGACGTGCCGCAGCGCGAAACCGGCATGACGCCATACGAGATGATGCTCTCCGAATCGCAGGAGCGCATGCTGATGGTGCTCAAGCCCGGCCGCGAGGGTGAGGCGGAGGCGATCTTCCGCAAATGGGCACTCGACTTCGCTGTCATCGGCCATGTCACCGATACCGAGCGGATGGTGCTGAAGTGGCAGGGCGAGGTCGTCTGCGACATCCCGCTCGGGCCGCTCGCCGACGAGGCACCGCTGTACGATCGTCCGCACGTGCCGACGCCGAAGCCCACGCCGTTGGAGAACGTGCCGGAAAGCAACGACATCGCCCGCGACCTGCTGACGCTGATGGGGTCGCCCGACGTCGCCAGCCGCCGCTGGATCTGGGAGCAATACGACCACATGGTCGGCGCCGACACCGTGCAGGCGCCCGGCGGCGACAGCGCCGTCGTCCGCGTCCACGGCACCGACAAGGCGCTGGCGATAACCACTGACTGCACCCCGCGCTATTGCTTCGCCGACCCGGTCGAGGGCGGCAAGCAGGCCGTCGCCGAGGCATGGCGCAACCTGACCGCGGTCGGCGCGACGCCGCTCGCGATCACCAACTGCCTCAACTTCGCCAACCCGCAGCGGCCGGAGATCATGGGCCAGATCGTCGGCTGCCTCGACGGCATGGCGCAGGCGTGCCGCGCCTTGGACTTCCCGATCGTGAGCGGCAACGTGTCGCTCTACAACGAATCGAAGGCGACCGGCGGCGGCTCGGCGATCCTGCCGACCCCGGCGATCGGCGGCGTCGGCCTGCTCAAGGACTGGACGAGGAACGCGACGATCGCGTTCAAGGGCACCGGCGACATGATCCTCGTCGTTGGCGCGCGTGGCGGTCACCTCGGCCAGTCGCTGTACCTGCGCGAATGCCATGGCCGCGAGGAAGGCCCGCCCCCGCCGGTCGATCTCGACGCGGAGCGCAAGGCCGGGGACCTGATCCGCACCGCAATTGCGGATGGCTGGCTGTCCGCAGTCCATGACGTGTCCGATGGCGGCATCGCGGTGACGGTCGCCGAAATGGCGCTGGCGGGCGGCATCGGGGCGATGATCGATCGCAAGCAACCCTTCGGCTGCGCCCGGTCGTTCTTCGCCGAGGATCAGGGCGTGTACGTCGTCACCATCCACGATCACGCCCTGCTCGACTTCCTCGGCGCGGCGCATGCGGCGGGCGTCGAGGCGGAGCCGCTCGGTCGCACCGGTGGCAAGCGCCTGATCTTCGAACGCCCAGATCGTGACGACGTGGTGGCGCTGGATGCGCTGCGCGAGGCGCACGAGGGCTTCTTCCCCAAGCTGATGGGCGCCGACGCCGCGCTGGCGTAAACTGACGGCATTCCTCCCCCGCCAGGGGGAGGGGGACCGTTCGGCGCCAGCCGAATGGTGGAGGGGGAGGTAAGCGACGCATTCCATTATTGGATTGGTCGCTTACCTCCCCCTCCGTCAGCTTCGCTGCCACCTCCCCCTTGCGGGGGAGGACTGAAGGCCGTTGCGACGAACCGTGCGTCAGCGACTGCGAATCAGTCGCATATTCACTTGCGAGCGCCTCGCATTAGCCCTATTCGATGGGGCGAAGCGAAGGAGCATCCATGGTCGTCTGCGTGTGCAATGCCATCCGGGAATCCCAGGTCCGCGCCGCCGCGCGCAGCGGCTGCATGACAGCGTGTCAGGCGTATCGCTCGCTCGGCTGTCAGGCGAAATGCGGGCAATGCACCGTGGTAGCGCGAGCCATTATCGATACCGAACGCGCTGCTGCATAACGTTCGCAGCATCTGAAACCCGCAGAAATCCGCCATTTTCAGGGTTGCGGCCACGGCCATTTGACGCCTAGACCGGCTCCGTAACGGATGATCCGAAAAGGGTAAGAAAGTCATGGCGATGAAGGGCGACCCACGGGTCATCGAATTCCTGAACGAAGCGCTCAGGAACGAACTGACTGCAATCAACCAATATTGGCTCCACTACCGGATGCTCGACCATTGGGGCGTCTACAAGCTCGCCCAATACGAGCGGATGGAATCGATCGACGAGATGAAGCACGCCGACTGGCTGTCGGAGCGCATCCTGTTCCTCGATGGCCTGCCCAACTTCCAGCTGCTCGGTCGCCTGCGCATCGGCGAAACCGTCGAGGAGGTGCTTAAGTCCGACCTCGCGATGGAACTGGAAGCGGTCGAACAGCTGAAGGGCGCGATCGCCTATTGCGAAGAGGTACGCGACTATATCAGCCGCGACCTGTTCGCCCGCATCCTCGCCAGCGAGGAAGAGCATGTCGACACGCTGGAGCGCCAGTTCGAGATGATCGAGCGCATGGGTATCCACAACTACATCCAGCTGAATTCGATCAGCGAGCACGATTCGCCGAAGTCCGGCGCTGCTCCCTATCTGAAGGGCTGACCGGCTTGCGCATCGGACGGCGGCGGGTACGCTGTCGTCCGATGCGGGCAATTGCGATCCTTGCAGCGGCGACGACGCTGCTGACGACACCGGCAGCGGCGGACGAGCCGACGACGTTGCAGGATCGCGTGGCCGCCATCTTGCGGGCGAACGGACCCGGCACGCGCTTCGGACTGGTCGTCCTCGACGATACCGGCCGCGAGATCGTCGCGATCGCGCCTGACGACCGCTTCGTTCCCGCGTCCAACACCAAGATCGCGACGACCGCCGCCGCATTCGATTCGCTCGGTGACGTCACCCTGCCCGACACGGATGCCGGCGCGACTGTCAGGGTCGAAGGCGCGGACGTGATTCTCGCCGGACATGGCGATGCCCGATTGTCGAGCGCGACGGATTGTATCGACGATTGCCTTTCAACGCTGGCCGATGCGGTCGCCGCACGGACACGGCGCGTGCGCGATGTGATCGGCGACGACAGCCTGTTCCCGGACCAGCGCTGGAGCCCCGGCATGAGCTGGAACAACATCCCTACCCGATCGGGCACCGGTGTGTCGGCGCTGACGCTGGACGACAATGAATTGCGTGTCACCGTCACGCCTTCGCCCGACGGACACGGTGTGGCGCTCATCGCAGCCCTGCCCTATTTCATGATCGACAACCGCATCACGACGGGCGGCCGGACTGCGATCTCCTACGATCGGATGCCGGGCAGCCGGACCTTGCGCCTCGACGGCACCATTGCACCGGGTTCCGCCCCGGAGACGTTGCGCGTCGGCATCGACGACCCGGCCGATTATGCCGCGTGGCGCCTCCGGACAATGCTGCTGGCACGGGGCGTTCGCGTCGCGGGAATGGTGCGGGTTCGCCATCGTGCGGCTGGCCCCGACGACGATCCTGTCCTGCGCGGCGCTGCGCCCGTCGTCCGGCCGCCCGCCCCTCCGGCGCTCGCCCGCGCGATCCCTCTCCCGCTGACCGGGGATCTGCTGCTGACCAACCGGGTGAGCCAGAATCTGCACGCGGAGTTGCTGCTGCGCAGGATCGGCCGGATCGACGGCAGCGGATCGATCGCCGATGGACAGGTCCGCATCGCGGCGATGTTGGCGCGCGCCGGGGTGGAACGCTGGCGATACGACTTTGCCGATGGCTCGGGCATGTCGAGCTACAATCGGATGTCGCCGCGCGGCATGGCGCGGTTCCTCCGCTGGACGCAGACCCGGCCATGGGGCTCGGCGTGGCAGGCGACGCTGCCGGTGGGGGGCGTGGACGGCACTTTACGGCGGCGGTTCGCAGGCACGGCGCTGGCTGGCCGGCTGCGTGCGAAGACGGGAACGCTCAACGCCGCGTCGGCGCTGTCCGGCTTCATGCAGGCGCGCAGCGGGCGCAATCTCGTTTTCGCGAGTTTCGCCAACGACATGCCTGCGGATGCGTCGGCGAGCGCAGCCGTCGATGCGGCCTTGTTGCTGATCGCCGACGCGTATTGAAGGCGGGCGGCCTCGTGGCCGCCCTGTCTCACATCAACGGCACTTTACGTTGCCGCGATCGATCGACCGACCCAGTACCGCGCCGCCGCCGGCACCGAGCAATGTGCCAAGCGTGCCGCCGCCGACCAGATTCCCGAGCACGCCGCCGCCCAATGCGCCGACCACCAGCCCGGTCGTGCCGTCGTTGCGCCGGCAATAGGCCCGTCCATCACGGCCCTTGTAGATCCGGTCGTTGCGTCCGAGGCGCCGCTCGCGATACTTGCCCGACCGGTAATGCTGCGACGGTTCCCAGTTGCGGCCCCTGTCACCCTGCCAGCGATAGTCGCCGCGCTGTGCGGCGGCAGGCTCCATCGCGACCGGCGATACCATCGCCACTGCGGCCAGCAGGCTTAGCAATCCAGTCTTCATCGGTGATCCTCCTCATGATGATGCTGGATAACCGCACGACCGGAATTTGGTTGCTCATCCTGTCCTATCTTGGTGCCGGTCGAGCCGGCGCAGGCTTTGCCGCGGCCGGTTTCGTCTTCACCAGCCACGGCTTGACCAGACCGGTGGGGTGCGGCGTGCCGTTCAGCCGGCGGGCGGCGATCAGCTTGATCGGACGGAGCAATAACTGCCCGCCCATGCCGCCACCCGTCGGCAGCGCCAGGATACGCTTCACCACCGGCATTCCCGACACGACGTGGCCGAACGCCGCATAGCCGGGGTAGGCGCCCTTCGCGTCCATGCTGGGCATCGGACCGACGGTGATGAAGAAATTGCCGCCCGCCGATCCCGCATCCGCGCGGCGCGCCATCGAAATCGTGCCGTCGACATGCCTGATCCCCGTCATCGCCGTCGTTTCCAGCGGGAACGGCGGCAGGATGCGGCGCGCGTCGGTGCGGATGCCGCCCTGGATGAAGCCATAGGTCGGCGCGCTGCGATTGCGTGCGGAGCGATAGAAGCTCATCCCGTCGAAACGCTTGTCGTCGACATAGCCCATGAAATTGGCGACCGTTTTCGGCGCGCGCCGTGCCTCCAGCGCCAGCACGATCGGGCCATAAGGGGTTTCGAGACGCACCCGGACGATCGCCGGTTCACGCGGCGCGGCGGCAGACGCTGCTGTCGACAGCGCTGCAACCGCGAAGATGGTGGAAAAAATATGCATGATCGATCCCGGCTATGAGAATGACAGGCGGCGCGCAACCATCGGCACGTTGGCAATGATAGCGCTACGATTGCACGGCACGAACGCTGGATTGCGTATTTTGCAATTGCATGAACCCGTGCTGCGATGCACAACGACTGTGCCTTTCAGGCATCCTCTCCTAAAAACTTTCCGGCCGGTCTTTGACCGGTCTTTTTTTTGTTCGCGTTCCGGCGTAGGCCGCATCCGTCCAGAACGCACCGTCAACGAGATATATGGAGCGGAGCCCGCCGGTGAAACCGGCAGCGGTGCGTTGGGGACGCGGGGGATCGAGTCCATCGGCGTATCCGGATTCTCCCCCGCTGTATCCTGCGACGGCATCGGTCGGACCATTCGCTCATGCATATCGGTATTCTCGAAACCGGCGCACCACCCGGCGATCTTTCGGAACAGCACGGCGATTACGCCGGCATGGTCGCACGGCTGCTGGGTCCGGACCACCTCTACACCCGCTATGACGTTCGCGCCGGCGGCCTGCCCGGCGATCCGGGCGAATGCGACGCCTATGTCGTCACCGGATCCGCGGCCGGGGTCAACGACGGCCTGCCATGGACCGGATCGCTTGCCGCCTTCCTGCGCGCCGCACGCGGGCGTGCCCGCCTGATCGGCATCTGTTTCGGGCATCAGGCGATCGCACACGCCTTCGGTGGACGCGTCGAAAAAGCCCCGCAGGGATGGGGTCTCGGCATCACGCGCTACGTGCTGGAACGGCCGATCGCCGGACTGCCGCCACAGGTCGCGGCGATGGCCTCGCATCAGGATCAGGTGATCGAACCGCCCGCCGGAGCCACGGTGATCGCGTCGACCGCCTTCACCCCCTGTGCCGCACTCGCCTATCCGCACGGCGAGGCGCTGACGTTGCAATTCCATCCCGAATTCGACGCCGCTTATGGTCGCGCCCTGATCGGCGCACATGCCGCTCCCGATATCGACGACGCGTTGCGCAGCCGCGCGCTGGGATCGATGGCGGCACCAGGCGACAATGCCGCCATCGGCGATTGGCTCAACCGCTATCTCGCGACCGGATCGATCGACTGAGCGCGTCCCGACCGGCGTCAGACGGCGTCATATGCGGCGATCACCGCATCGCCGACCGCGGGACGCAAGGCGAAGATGCCGCTGTCGCGATGCCGCGTCGGATGCACCCGGTTGGTCAGCAACGTCCAGGCAAGGCCGCGATCCATGTCGATCCACAGCCCCGTGCCGGTGAAGCCGGTGTGGCCTATCGTCCGGTCCGAACAGGCCTCCCCGCCATGCCAGCCGGCGAAGCGCCGCTCCCAGCCGCAGGTGCGGTCGCCCTGCTGCCGCTCGACGATCGCCTGCAACTGCGCGGGTGACGCACCGGTGCCGTCGAGCAATCCCCGCGCGAAATCGAGCACGCCGTCGACGGTGCCGAACAAGCCGGCATGTCCCGCCGCACCGCCCAGTGCCGCCGCATTTTCGTCATGCACGTCGCCGCAAAGCACCCGACCGCGCCACGGGCACGCCTCGGTCGCCACGACCGGGCCGTCGACCGGAGCATATCCCAACCCCTCGGGTAACGGCCAGGCGCGCAGCGGCGCACCGGTGATCCGCTCGATCGCGATGCCGAGCAGGATGAAGTTGATGTCGGAATAGACCGCCGGCCCTGCCGGCCATTCGCGTTGCAGGACGAACGCGCGCAGCCGCTGTGGATCGTCGCCGTACGTGTAGATCGGCGCCACCGCCGGCAGATGCGTCCGGTGACACAGGCAGTCGCGAAACGTCAGCTGCCGCTCCGCCGCCCCCTCCACGTCATATTGCCGCAGATCCGGGATCGCGTCGGTCAGCGGGCGATCGAGCCCGATCCGCCCCTGTTCGGCGAGCGTCAGGATCATCGTCGTCGTCGCGATCACCTTGGTCAGCGAAGCGAGATCGAACCAGTGATCGCGGGTCAGCAACTCCTGTCCGGGCACCAGCACAGCATGCCCGGCCGTTCGCACCGCACGCACACCCGCGCGGGTCACCAGCCCCAATATCGCGCCGGGCAGGTCTCCCCGTGCCACCGCCGCCGCGGCGGGTGCGAAGGCCACGTCGATCACGCGGCCGTGTCGTCGGCATGAGGGCGCAGGCGCGTCACCCACGGCAGCAGCACGATCGCCGCCAGGCTGAGCGCACCGGACAGCAGGAAGAATCCGTCATAGCCGATCGCCGCCTGCATCGACCCCGATGCCCCCGCCAGCAGCCGCGGCAACAGAAAGGCGAACCCCGACAGGAACGCATATTGCGCGCCCGGATAGCGCGGATTGACCAGCATCGAGAGGTAGACGACGAACACCGCCCCCGCGAACCCGTTGCCGAACTGATCGAGTGCCGTCGCCACATAGAGCACGGCGGTGCCGGCGGGCTGGTGCGCCAGCCACACGAACCCCCAATTGCCCAACGCCGCCAGCAATGCGCCGAGCGCCAGCGCCCATCCCTGTCGCCAGCGCGTCGCCAGCCAGCCGCCCAGCGCCACGCCCGCCATGCTCGCCGCCAACGCCACCGCGCCGTCCGCGATACCGATCGCCCGCAGGCTATAGCCCGCCGCCTTCACCAGCGGCTTGGACAGGGTCAGCGCCAGCACGTCGCCCATGCGATAGAGCGAGACGAACGCAAGCACCGCCAGCGCGCCATAGCCATATCGCCAGAATACATCGACATACGGACCGACCGCCGCCGATCGGCGCAGTGGATCCTGCGGCGCGGCGCGGCGGATACGGGGCAAGGCCAGCGCCATCGCGACGAAGGGCAACAGGCAGACGATCAGCACCGCCGGCGTCACGTTGCTGCGCGAATCGATGCCCCACGCATCGGCCACGCTCAGCACGATCCACCCGATCATGCCGGCCGCGGCCGCCACACCCAGCAGGATCAGCACGCTCGCCGCCAGTCCGGTCGCGAGTGCCACCATCCGCCCACCCCCGCCGGCCACGTCGGGTCGCATCGTCGCAAGGATGGGAAACGGTACGAATGCGGCGGCGGCGATCAACAGGTAAGCGGCCGCCCACCCTGCCCCGTCGGCGAAGATCAGCGCACCGCTGCCCGCCGCGACCATCGCACTGCGATAGCCCCACAGATTGGCGGCCACGATCGGCCCCTGGTCGCCTGCGGTCGGCGCAACCTCGATCCGCCATGCATCCGCCGCGACCTCCAGCGTCGTCGTCCAGAACGCCAGCAGCACTGCCGCCAATGCGGTCAGCGGCAGGCTGCGATCGTCGCTGCCGATCGCCAGCGCGACCAGCGACGTCGCGATGCCGAACTGCGCGAGCATGATCCACCCGCGCCGCTTGCCCCAGAACCGCGCGAAGCCGGGCACGCCGACACGATCCAGCAGTGGCGCCCACAGGAACTTGGCGGTCGGCAACAGCGTGATCCAGGCGAAGAAGCCGATCACGACCAGCCCGACGCCATGCTGCGTCAGCCGCAGCGCCAGCACCGTGGAGAACATGTAGAACGGCAAGCCGGCGGAAAAGCCGAGCAGCCCGAACAGCAACAGTCGCGACCGGTCGACCGCGCGTGGCACCATCTCGTCGGCAGCGCTGACGCCGGCTAGGGGCATGACGGACCGTGCGAAAGGGCGATGATCACCCCGAAGCTATGCGCGCGCCGCCATCGTCCGTCGAGAGGCGGCCCGCCAGGGCTTGGCACGCCGTCACCGGCATCGGTGGTGTGGAAATCCCGGCGCGGCGACACGAACCGGTTGCCGGAATGCTGTCATCCCGGGAACGCCGAGGCCATCGGGCACATCCCGATGCCGCTCCGGATTTCTCCGCTATTTTCGCGATGACGGATCGATAACCGACGGACAATCGTGCGGGTCAGTGCGCCACCGCCGCGGAACCCTCACTCAAAGACCCGCGGGCTTGCGTCCGAATCCACTGCCCGCGGGGCGCCGCGACACCAGCGGATTGGCCTCGCGTTCCAGCAGATTGAGCGTTTCGAAGAACAGCGGGCGCAACCGGACGACGTGCTCAAGCGCCTCTTCGCAGGTATCCTGACGCTCGACGCAATCGCGCGCGATCTCCTCGATCGTCTCGGCCAGTGCCGCCAGCGGATCGGCGCCGAACTGCCGTGATTCCCCCTTCAGCGTATGCGCGGGGATGACCATCGCGGCGGCGCTGTTGCTGCGCATCGCCTGTTCGATCGCGGCGACCGATTTGATGCCGTCCTCGCGAAAATAGCCGAGGATGCGCACGAACCCGGCACCGAGCTCACTTCGCGCCTGCGCGAACGCCGCCCAATCCACCAACGTGCTGCCTACGAACGACACTGCCTTCTCCCTCGGCCCCGGGCCCGACCCCACTCAGGTTCGGCCCGGTGTTACCTGCACATCGGTAAACATGACGTTGCCGAGCGCTCGACCTAATCCTTATTGTCGAACGGATTCTTGGGAGCGCGAAACGTGATCCGCACCGGAACCGCGCCGAAGCCGAGTTCCTTGCGCATCGAATTGACCAGATAGCGTTCGTAGCTCGCCGGCAGCTGGTCGACGCGCGTGCCGAAGATCACGAAGCTGGGCGGCCGCGTCTTCACCTGCGTCACGTAACGCATCTTGATCCGCTTGCCGCCCGGTGCAGGCGGCGGGTTCGCCTCGATCGCGCGTTCGAACCAGCGGTTCATTTCGCCCGTACCGACCCGCTTCGACCACGCCTCGCGCGTGTCGAAACATGCCTGGATCAGCTGGTCGATGCCCTTGCCGGTCGCACCCGACACAGTCATCACGGTGACGCCCTTCACCTGGCTGAGGCCGTCCTCCAGCGCCCGCTTGACGCCATTGAACAGCGACGACGCATTCTCGGCGATATCCCATTTGTTCAGCGCGATGACGAGCGCGCGGCCCTCTTCCAGCACCTTGTCGGCGATGCGCAGATCCTGCGCCTCCAGCCCCAGCGTCGCGTCGAGCAGCAGCACGACGACCTCCGCGAAATCGACCGCGTGCAGCGCGTCGGCGACCGAAAGCTTTTCCAGCTTGTCCTGCACCTTGGCGCGCTTGCGCATGCCGGCCGTGTCGATCAGCCGTACGGGGCGGGGCTCGCCCTTCGGATCCTGCCACAGCCAGTCGACCGCAATCGAATCGCGGGTGATGCCGGCTTCCGGACCGGTGATCATCCGGTCCTCGCCCAGCATGCGGTTGATCAGCGTCGACTTGCCCGCATTCGGCCGGCCGACGATCGCCAGCTTCAGCGGTGCGTCGGGACGATCGTCGTCCTCTTCCTCCGGCATGGCGGCCATCGCGCGCTCCAGATGCGGCAGCAGCGCCTCGAACAGGTCGCCCATGCCCTCGCCATGCTCGGCGGACAGCTGAACGGGGTCACCGAAACCGAGGGCCAGCGATTCGAGGATACCCTGCTCGCCCGCCTTTCCTTCCGCCTTGTTCGCGGCGAGGATCACCGGGGTGGACGACGACCGCAGCCAGCGCGCGATCTCTTCGTCGAGCGGCACGATGCCGGCGCGTGCGTCGAACAGGAACAGGGCGACATCGGCCTGCCCGATCGCCGCTTCGGTCTGCAATCGCATCCGGCCGGGTAGCGTCTGCGCGTCGTGATCCTCGTAGCCCGCGGTATCGATGACGCGGAAATCGAGACCGATCAGGTGCGCATCGCCTTCACGCCGGTCGCGGGTGACGCCGGGCCGATCATCGACCAGCGCGAGTTTCTTGCCGACGAGACGGTTGAACAGCGTCGACTTGCCGACATTCGGACGGCCGACGATCGCGACGATAGGGAGACGGGACATCCCGCGCTCCTAGAAGAAGTGGCGCGATAAGGGAACCGACTGCGTCGAGGCCGCAATACAAGTCCTCCCCCGCGAGGGGGAGGTGGCGCGGCGAAGCCGTGACGGAGGGGGAGGCAAGCGAGGAACTTCGTTACCGAAGACGCCGCTTACCTCCCCCTCCACCATTCGGCGGACGCCGAATGGTCCCCCTCCCCCTCGCGGGAGAGGAGTTGAACGTCACCGATACGCGGAAATCTTCCCCGACTGGCCCAGCGTGTACAGCGTCCCGTTGGCGACGATCGGCGGCAGGGCGAACACGTCCTTCGCCTCGATCGTGCTCGTCACACTGCCGTCGTTCGGCGACGCGAACACCACCCGACCCAGCGAATTGGTCAGCACCAGCTTGTTGCCCGCCAGCACCGGGCCGAACCAGGTGACCTGCGGTCCCTTGCTCTTCTTCTCGTTCTTGAAGCGCTGCAATTGCGCGATCCAGCGCGCCTTGCCGTTCGATCGCGCGAGGCAGACCAGCCGCGCATCGTCGGTGACGACGAACAGCCATTCGCCCGCGATCCACGGCGTCGATATGCCGGCGAAATTCTGCTCCCACAGTCGCTGGCCGGTCGCGAGATCGAGGCTGACCATACGCCCGCCCTGGCCGACCGCGAAGACGCGGCCATTGTCGACCACCGGTGCGGCGTCGATGTCCGACAGGCTCGACACCGACGTCGTGATCGAGGTCCGCGACAGCGCATCGCCCCACAGCACGCGGCCGTTCTCGTAGCGATAGGCGTTCAGCTCGCCGCTCGAGAATCCGGCGACGATCGTCTGATTGTCCGCCGCCGGCGCTGCGACGCCGAATACGCCCTGCGTTTCCAGCGTGCCGGACTGCGCCCATTGCACCTTGCCGTCGCTCTGATCGAGCGCGAAGATCTGGTTGTCCTGGCTGACGACATAGACCGATCCATTTGCGACGGTCGGCGCACCACGCAGCGGACCACCCGGCTTCGCCCGCCACACTTCCTTGCCATCCGCGGCGTTGAACGCGACCACGTCGCCGACGCCGTCGGTCGCGAACACCCGGCCGCCCTCGTAGCTCGCGCCGCCGCCGAACCGCGCCGGACGGTTCTCGTCACCGGTGCTCACCGCCGCATCCCACAGCTTCGCGCCAGTATTGGCAGCGAAGGCATGCAGCCGTGCCTGCACGTCGACGACGAACAGCTTGTTGTCGGCGACCACCGGCGCGGCACCCAGCCGCTCGCGGGCGGAACCGCCGTTGATCGTCGCCTGCCACGCCCGCGACGGGCTGTCGGCGAGGGTCAGCTGACCCATCGACTTGGCGGCATTGCCACCCGGCTGCGTCCACGCATCGTTCGCCACCGCCGCAGGCAGCGTCACCTGGATGTCCGCGATCGTCTTGTCCGCCTCGATCGCATTCTCCGACGCGAGGATCGGAATGCGTTCGCCAACGGTCGGCGTCTTCTTCGGCCCACCGCCCTTAAAAATACCACAAGCAGACACCGCCATCAGCGCAGCGATCCCTACGGAGGCCCGGAACTTCGTCGTCATTGCGCAGGTGCTTCCTTGGGTTGTGCCGCGGGCAGGCTGGCGGGCGTAACGACGCGGACGTCCGCGGCGGCGGCCGCAGCCGCATCGACGCCCATCGAACTCGCCATCTGAATGCTGCGTTGACGGATTGATTCGGGCACCGTGTCGTTCTGCGCAATCTGGCTGAACAATTGTCCCGCCAGATCCCTGCGCCCGCTGTTCAGATAGGCGATCGCGACCAGTTCGCCCGCGCTGCCGAAATAGGGATTGCCGGGGACTGCCAGCGGCCGCAGCCGCTCGATGATCACCTGGGGCTTCAATGCGTCATATTCGGCGGCGGTCTGACGGATCAGCGCCAGATCGCGGAATGGCTGCGCCACGCCGGTATCCGCCGCGACCTCGGCGAATTTGGCCGCTGCGGCCTTGTCCTGCTTCTTGCTCAACAGGATATCGGCCTGTGTCATCCGCGCGAGCGCGCGATAGCCGTCACGTTTCGACGCGGCGACCGGCGCCAGCGTCTTCGCCGCTTGATCCGGCTGGCTGTTGCCCAGCGCATCGAACGCCGCTTGCAATTGCTCGCCCTGCACCCCGGCCGCCTCGGTCCTGCGATGCTGCCAGTAGAGGAACCCGGCGAAGGCGGCGAGCGCCAGCACGATCGCGCCGATCGTCCAACGGCCGTATCGTTCCCAGAAGGTCATCAACTGGTCGCGGCGCAACTCGTCGTCGACTTCGCGCAGGAACGCTTCGTTGTTTTGCGGCGTAAGGGCCAAGGAGGGCTCCGGAACAAGATACGGGGGAATGGCGCGCATCCTTAGCGGTCGCGGCCGGGAAACAAAAGGGAGCGTAACGATCAGCTTTTCGGCGGATAGATCTGCTCCGGTCCGGGAAAGCTGCGCGCCCGCACTTCGGCGGCATAGGTCTGCGCTGCGGCGGAAATGCGGCCGGCCATGTCCTCATAGCGCTTTACGAAGCGCGCGGTACGTTCGAAAAGGCCAAGCATATCCTCCGCCACCAGCACCTGCCCGTCGCATTGCGCCGACGCGCCGATGCCGATCGTCGGGCATGCCACCGCTTCGGTGATGCGGATCGCGATCGGCTCCATCACGCCCTCGATCACCACCGCGAAGGCGCCGGCGTCTGCCACCGCAGTCGCATCGGCGACGATCTTCACGGCTTCGGCATCGGTCTTGCCGCGGGCGCCATAGCCGCCGAGCACGTTCACCGCCTGCGGCGTCAGTCCGACATGCCCCATCACCGGGATACCGCGTTCGGACAGGAAGCGCACCGTCGGTGCCATCGCCTCGCCCCCCTCCAGCTTCACCGCCGCCGCGCCGGTCTGCTTCAGCAGATAGGCCGCGCTCTCGAACGCCTGTTGCGGTGAGGCTTCGTAGCTGCCGAACGGCATGTCGATCACCACCACCGCATGATAGCTGCCGCGCACCACTGCTGCGCCATGCGCCGCCATCATCTCGAGCGTCACTGGCACCGTCGATGGCAGACCATAGATTACCTGCCCCAGACTGTCGCCGACCAGCAGCATGTCGCAATGCGGATCGAGCAACTGCGCGGTCCGCACGGTATAGGCGGTCAGCATCACCAGCGGCTCGCCGCCCTTGCGCTTGCGGATCGCGGGCACCGTCAGCCGCTTCAGCGGCGCCGGCGTCGGATTGGCGCGACTGGTCGCGGTGTCGATCGTGTAGGTGGTGGACATGTCTTGCTTTACCGCGCCCCGCTCACCCGATCCATCCCCGCCGCCCTGCATGATCCGACAGCCACACTCCGAAAGTTGCGACCATGGCGATGAACGCCGGGAACGGCACCACCTGCGCTACGCCACGTACCGCGATGATGTCGGTCGCGAGGAACAGCCAGCCGAACTGAACGACGATGGCGATCAGCGACACCACGAACAGCGGCCGTGCGAGCCGCGACCCGAACAGCAGCGCCAGCGCCGCAAGCAATCCGCTTCCCGTCGCCACCGCATATATCCAATTGTACCATGCCGGAAACGTCGCATAGAGCCGCCGGTAGTAATCGTCCGCTGGACCCATCGCCTCCGCGCCCAGCCGGAACTGCTGCACGCACGCGAACACCCCGACCACGCCCCAGATCGTCAGCATCACCGCGATCACGCGAAACCATCCCGGTATCGGTTTGTGAAAGCCGGTCATTCCACCCCTCTCCTTGGCTGGGGCCATGCTGCTCCGTTCGTCGTGGAAGCGCAACCAGTCAGGGCGGGGGTCAGCGTCCGAATGCAGCCGCCCATTCCGCCGGTCTAAACCCGACAAGCAGCGTATCGCCATGCGCGACCACCGGCCGCTTGATCATCGACGGGTGCGCGAGCATCAGGTCAACCGCCTTGCCGGCATCCAGCCCGACCTTGTCCGCTTCGGGCAATTTGCGAAACATCGTCCCCGCGCGGTTGAGCAGTGCTTCCCAACCGATCCGGTCAACCCAGCCTTCGAGCGTGGTGCGATCGACCCCGGCGATCTTATAGTCGTGGAAATGATAGGCGATGCCCTCGGCATCCAGCCACGCCCGCGCTTTCTTCATAGTGTCGCAATTGCGGATGCCAGATACCGTCGTCATCATCACTGTATTACTTCCCCTCAGTCACCCCGGACATGCTCGGGGGTCCACCCGACCGCGAAGGATGGGCCAGATGCTCGATCTGAATCCCTTGCCGCCCGGCGGACCTCGGAACAAGTCCGGGATGACCGAGCAGGAGCGAACCTCATCCCTGCGTCGGCGATGATCCCCTCCCTGCTTGTGCTCCCCTCGCTACGCGTTCACGTACGCGATGACCCCATGCCTTCGGCCCGGGCGCCGACGATCATCCGCCGCGCCACCTCGCGAACCGCTTCGTCATCCTTCGTCCCATCCCTGGCCGGATCGCCGAGATGCCCCAGACTTGCTTCCAGAAAATCGAGCAGCCCGGGATGCCGCGCCTCGACATATTCCATCGTCTTGAACAGCAGATGCTCGGTCGCGATCTCGCGGCGGCGGGTGTCGATGGCGGTGTCGTCGGTCATGTCATGCTCCGTTGATGCGACGACCTGAACGCCCGAGTTCGCGGAAGGCAACATAAGGCGAAAGGATCGCGCCACGGCCACGGGCGTTCAGCGATGGAACCCTCGATCCAACCCGGCTAGCAAGACCCTCCATGACCGACTTCCATTCGATCCACCGCCACCAGATGGTCCGCGTCGCCGCAGCGACTCCGCTCGCGACCGTTGGCGACATCACCGCCAATATCGATGCGACCGTGGTGATGGCAAAGGATGCCGATGCACGCGGAATCGATCTGGTCGTGTTTCCCGAACTCAACCTGACATCTTACGCGATCGACGACCTGCACCTGCAATCGGCGCAACAGCGCGCCAGCGAAGCGGCCGTGCTCGCCGTAGCCGAACAGACGGCTGCGCTTGCCCCGATGCTGCTCGTAGGCGCGGCACTCGTCCGCAACGGGCGGCTCTACAACAATGCCGTCGTCATCCACCGCGGCCGCATCCTTGGTGTCGTGCCGAAGAGCTTCCTGCCCAACTACCGCGAATATTACGAGAAGCGCTGGTTCGCGCCCGGGCTCGGCCTGCGCGACCTGACGATGCGGATCGGCGATGCTGACGTCCCGTTCGGTCCCGACCTGATCTTCGCCGCGGACGATATGCCGGGCTTCGTCGTCCATGCCGAGATCTGCGAGGATTATTGGGCGCCGACCCCGCCATCGACCGCCGGTGCGCTGGCGGGCGCGACGATCTGCTGCAATCTCAGTGCTTCCAACATCATCATCGGCAAGGGTCGCGAGCGGATGCTGCTCGCCGAGGCGCAGTCCGCGCGCGCCTCGTGCGCCTATATCTATTCCGCCGCAGGGCCGGGGGAGAGCACCACCGACCTCGCCTGGGATGGGCAGGGGCTGATCTACGAGCTCGGCGACCTGCTGATCGAATCGCGACGGTTCGTGCAGGAGCCCGAGCTGGTCGCCGCCGACATCGACCTCGAGCGTATCGTGCAGGAGCGACTGCGCAACGGCACGTTCAACGATTCGGCGATCGCTGCCGGTCATCCGGAGGCCCGTTTCCGCCGGATCGGCTTCACGCATCGGCCGGCGCTGGCCGACACCGGGCTGGAGCGCCCCGTCCGCCGCTTTCCCTTCGTCCCCAACGATCCCGGCCGCCGCGATGAGGATTGCTACGAAGCCTTCAACATCCAGGTCGAGGCGCTCGCCAAGCGGCTGTCCGCGACCAGGTCGAAGACGCTCGTCATCGGCGTCTCGGGCGGCCTCGACTCTACCCACGCGCTGATCGTCGCGGCAAAGGCGATGGATCGGCTGGGCCGTCCGCGGTCCGACATCCTCGGCTTCACCATGCCGGGCTTCGCCACCGGCGACGCCACCAAGGGCAATGCCTGGGCGCTGATGCGTGCGCTCGGCTGCACTGCGGACGAGATCGACATCCGCCCTGCGGCGCGCCAGATGCTCGCCGACATGGACCACCCCTTCGCGAAGGGCGAGGCGGTGTACGACGTCACCTTCGAGAATGTGCAAGCGGGCCTGCGCACCGATTATCTGTTCCGCCTCGCCAACCAGCGTGGGGGCATCGTGCTCGGCACCGGCGACCTGTCCGAACTGGCGCTCGGCTGGTGCACCTATGGCGTCGGCGACCAGATGAGCCATTATGCCGTCAACAGCGGCGTGCCCAAGACGTTGATCCAGTTCCTGATCCGCTGGTGCATCCGCACCGGGCAATATGACGAGGCGACCAACGAGGTGCTCTCGACCATCCTGTCGCAGGAAATCTCGCCCGAACTGGTGCCTGCCGATGCCGACACCGGAGCGATGCAGAGCACCGAATCGATGATCGGGCCTTACGCGCTCAACGATTTTTTCGCCCATTACGTCGTGCGTTACGGCCTCGCCCCGTCCAAGATCGCGTTCCTGGCGTGGCATGCGTGGCGCGATGTCGAGGCGGGGCAATGGCCGGAGGACTTTCCCAACGATTCCCGCGTCGCCTACGACCTGCCTACCATCAAGCATTGGCTGGAGCGCTTCGTCGTGCGTTTCTTCCAGCTCAGCCAGTTCAAGCGCTCGGCGATCCCCAACGGTCCCAAGGTCTCGGGCGGCGGCGCGCTCAGCCCGCGTGGTGACTGGCGCGCACCGTCGGACGGCACGGCGGCCGTGTGGCTCGACGAGTTGCGGCGAAACGTTCCATAGAATATTGCGTTTGCGCCGTTACCGGCGCATTATGAACGCCTGATGACACCGCCTCCCCGGGATGGCTCACGCGATCGCCGGATCGAGGACCCATCGAACCTCTACCTGATTCACCCCGCGTCGCACGCCTTGCTCCCCTTTGCCCTGCGGCATGGGATTTCCGCCAACATGGTCTCTTTGGCTGGACTGGCCTGCGGGACGGTAGCGGCGATCGCCTATGCCAACTGGTATTATCCCGCGCTCGCGCTGGTCGGGCTGGTCTTCTCGGTCGCCTGGCTGATCGCCGACGGCCTCGACGGGATGATCGCCCGCGCGACGCAGACGGCGAGCGCGCTCGGCCGTACGCTCGACGGGTTGTGCGACCATGGCGTCTTCGCGCTGATCTATCTTTCGCTCGCCTGGACGGTGGGAACGGTGGAGGGCTGGGTCCTCGCACTCACCGCCGCCGCCGCCCATGCGGTGCAGTCGAGTCTGTACGAGGGCGAACGCGCGCGCTTCCATCGCCGCGCCCTTGGGTTGCCGCTCGCCGTGGTGCCGCAGCCAACCGGCATGGTGCTCGTCCGCCTCTACGACAGCGTCGCTGGCAGCGTCGATCGCCTCTCGATGCCGTTCGAACGCCGCTTCGGCGCCGCGGAGGACCGTAGCGCCTTTGCCGCCGCATATGCCGCCGCCGCCGTGCCGGTGATGCGGCTGCAATCCTTGCTCACCGCCAACGTCCGGGTATGGGCGATCTGCATCGCCTGCCTCGCGGGCGATCCGCGCATCTTCTGGTGGTTCGAAATCGTACCGTTGACGGTGATCGCCACGCTCGGCCTCTCCGCTCACCGGCGCGTCGAACGCCGCTTCGTTCACGGCCTCGCGCCGCAATCCATTCTACTTTCAAGCGAACAGGGTCATTCATGAAGAGCATCAACATCGCCATCGTCGGCATCGGCAACTGCGCGAGCTCGCTCGTCCAGGGGCTGGAGCATTATCGCGAAGGCGCCAACGATCTCGTCGGCCTCATGCACTGGGAACTCGGCGGCTATAAGCCTTCGGACATCAAGGTCGTCGCCGCGTGGGACGTCGACGCACGCAAGGTCGGCAAGGACGTGGCCGAGGCGGTTTTCGCCAAGCCAAATTGCACCGCCGTCTTCGCCGCGAACCTGCCCGCCACCGGCACGATCGTGAAGATGGGCGCGGTCCTGGACGGCGTCGCCGAGCACATGTCCGACTACAAGGACGACCGCACCTTCATCGTCGCCAACGACACGCAGCCGACCAAGGCCGAGATCGTCGCCGAGCTGAAGGCGTCGGGCACCGACGTGCTGATGAACTACCTGCCGGTCGGCAGTCAGGAAGCGACCGAATTCTACGCCGAATGCGCGCTGGAAGCCGGTGTCGCCTTCGTCAACAACATCCCCGTCTTCATCGCGTCCAACCCGGTCTGGGCCAAGCGGTTCGAGGATGCCGGCGTCGCGATCATCGGCGACGACATCAAGGCGCAGCTGGGTGCGACGATCGTCCACCGCGTGCTGACCGACCTGTTCGCCAAGCGCGGCGTCAAGCTGGACCGCACCTACCAGCTCAACACCGGTGGCAACACCGACTTCCTCAACATGTCGAATCACCGCCGTCTTGAATCGAAGAAGATCTCGAAGACCGAAGCGGTGCAGTCGGTCGCGGCCGAGCGCATGGACGACGACAACGTCCACATCGGCCCGTCGGATTACGTGCCGTGGCAGAACGACAACAAGGTCTGCTTCCTGCGCATGGAAGGCCAGTTGTTCGGCGGCGTGCCGATGAACCTCGAACTGCGCCTGTCGGTCGAGGATTCGCCCAACAGCGCTGGTGTCGCGATCGACATGATCCGCTGCGCCGCCATCGCCAAGGACCGCGGCATCGCCGGCGTCATCGATCCCGCGAGCGCGTATTTCTGCAAGCACCCGCGCCACCAGATGACCGACGACCTCGCGCAGATCGCGGTCGAGGACTTCATCAAGGCCGCATGATGATAACCACGGGCCTGCTGCTCGCCGCCGGACAGGGCAGCCGGCTCCGTTCGGTCACGCCGTTCAAGCCGCTCTGCCCGGTCGCCGGGCGCGCGCTGATCGATCATGCCCTCGACGGCATGGCGGCAGCGGGTCTGACGCGCGCGATCGTGTCGCTCGGCTATGGCGCCGACGCGATCGCCGCGCATCTCGCCAGTCGGCAATGGCCACTGGAAGTGGTGACGGTGATGACCGACTATCACCAGCCCAACGGCGTGTCGGCGCTCGCCGCCCGCGCGCTCGTCGGTGAAGAAGGCGCAGTGCTTGCGATGTGCGATCACCTCGTCCAGCCGCGCCACTACCGCCGCCTCGCCAGGGCCGGTGCCGGCATGGGTCTCCGCCTTGGCATCGACCGCCGCCTCGGCCATCCCTGGGTCGACCCGCTCGACGTCACCAACGTCGCCACCCGTGGCGATGCGATCGTCGCCATCGGCAAGGGCCTGACCCCGCACGATTGCTACGACACCGGCATCTTCGCCGTGTCCCAGCGCTTCTTCGGAGCCTTGGCGACGCTCGACAGCCCCTCGCTCACCGAAGGCGTCCGCATCCTCGCCGCCGAGGGCTCGGCGAAGATCGTCGATTGCAGCGATCTCGACTGGCTCGACGTCGACGACGCCCCCGCATTCGCGCATGCCGAGGGCTGGATGACGCAACTCGCGGCCTGAACCGCCGTGACCCTCATCCTGTTCAACAAGCCCTACGACGTCCTCAGCCAGTTCACCGACCGCGGCAGTCCGACCACCCGCGCCACCCTGTCGGACTATATCGACGTGCCGGGCGTCTACCCCGCCGGCCGCCTCGACCGCGACAGCGAGGGCCTGCTCCTCCTCACCGACGACGGCCGCCTGCAATCCCGCATCGCCGACCCCAAGTTCAAGCTGCCGAAAACCTATTGGGTGCAGGTCGAGGGCCTTCCGGACGACGATGCGCTGCACCGGCTGCGGTCCGGCGTGATGCTGAACGACGGCCTCACCCGCCCCGCCGAAGCCGAGCGCATCGCCCCGCCCGACATCTGGCCCCGCACACCCCCCATCCGCGTCCGCCAGTCGATCCCCGACACCTGGCTGTCGCTGACCATCACCGAAGGCCGCAACCGCCAGGTCCGCCGCATGACCGCCGCCGTCGGCTACCCGACGCTGAGGCTGATCCGCTGGCGCATCGGAGACTGGATGCTGGACGATCTCGCACCGGGCGCATGGCGCGCCGCCTGACGTTCAGCCGGCCAGCAGCGCCAGCTGCGATCCGATCACGTGGAGATTGTGCCGGGCGAGACGACTCCCCCGCCCCGCGACGCTACCCTCCAGCGCAGGCTGCTCGCCGATCGCCAGACAGCGCTCCCACGCCCCGACCGCCAGCGGTAGCCACTGGTCGACCGCCCGTGCCGGATCGGCGATCGCACGCGCGAGCAGCAGGTCGCCGAGCACGAAGAAGAAATCGGGTGAGCCGGTCCAATACGGCATCTCCGCCTCGGCCAGCGCCATCGCCTGCTCCAGCCGTCCGGCCTTAACGAGCGCAGGGATCGCGCAGGTGATCAGCGCGTGCCGCCATGCCGCCGATCGCGGCGTTACGGGCACGGCATCCGCATAGTGGCGCGCCGACTCAAGGGCATCGCCGCGCATGTCGGCATCCTTGCCCAACTGATAGAGCAGATACGGGTCACCGGGTTGCGTCGCAAGTTCGGCCAGCAGCAGCCGGTGGTTGCGATCCTGTTTGCGGGCGATCTGCGCCAACCGATAGCCGTCGTGGCCGACGTGCAGGCCGGTTCGCACCCGAGGCAGAGCAGAGGCGACCTGTTCGTGAACCCGCCCTTCGAACCACACGCCCCGCGGTAAGAGCCGCGTGATCCAGCTGCGAGTCGTGGTTGCGCCGTCACCGTCGTCGCTGTGGATGCACGCCTGCCCCAGCCGCGCCGGCTCCTTGCACCAATCGCGCAGGCTATCGCCGCCCGACACGATCCATTCGTCCGCATCGAGCACCAGATGCCAGTCCGACGCAGCCAGTCGCAGCGCTTCGTTGCGCGCGGACGAGAAATCGTCGGACCAAGGCACATGATGCACCTCTGCCCTCGCTCCCAGCGCGATCGCCACGGTATCGTCGACCGATCCCGTATCCACGACCACCATCCGGTCCACGAAGGGTGCGACACTGTCCAGGCACCGCAAGATACACCTTGCCTCGTCCCGCACGATCAGAGTCGCGGCGATGGTGGGAGTATGGGTCATCGGGCTTCTTCCAGAACGAACGAAATCGGCTGTCGCAGCTTATGGTTAATCCATTACGCACAATAATACGCGTTCGCAGAGCGCGTCGTGTGGACGTCACCCGCTTGACCCTCCCCGCCCGATCCCCGACACGGCGCTGCGTGACGCACCTCCCTCCGCCCCCTGCCGATCTGCTCCGCGATGCGGCGCTGTTCCTCGATTTCGACGGCACGCTCGTCGAGTTGCAGGGCCATCCCGACGCCGTCGCGGTCGACGCCCGCCTCGCCGCCCTCATCGATCGTCTGGGCGACGCGCTCGACGGTCGCGTCGCGATCATCTCCGGGCGGCCGGTCGCCGGCATCCGCGCGCTGTTCGGCAATCCTCATTTCGCGATCTCGGGCAGCCACGGACTGGAAGTCGCATGGCCCGACGGCCGGCATGCCCGCGCGGAACGTCCCGCTGCCCTCGACCGTATAGTCGACCAGATGCATACCTTCGCAACCGCAACAAACGGGGTGCTGGTCGAGGAAAAGCCGCTCGGAGCCGCGCTTCACTACCGCGCCGCCCCGACCGCCGAAGCCGCCGCCCGCGATCTCGCCGCGACCCTTGCCGCTGATGCCGGCCTGCATCTGCAGACCGGCAAGATGATGATCGAGGTTCGCGTTCCCGGTGCGGACAAGGGCACCGCGCTCCGCGCCCTGATGCAGGCGCCGCTATTCGCGGGTCGCACCCCCGTATTCCTCGGCGACGACGATACCGACGAACCGGCGATGGTCGCCGCCCGCGACCTAGGCGGTGCCGGCATCCTGATCGGTGCCCCCCGCGATACCGCCGCCGCCTGGCGCCTCGATGATGTCGCCACCACCCTCACGTGGCTCGAAACCGCAACCGAAAGCCTGACCGCATGACCGCAGAGTCGACCAGCACGCCCTCCAGCACCAGCGTCGACCTGTGGCCGATCGGCAATTGCCAGGTCAGTGCGCTGATCGACCGGGCGGGCCGCTTCGTCTGGGCCTGCGTGCCGCGCGTCGATGGCGATCCCCTGTTCTCCGCTCTCGTCGGCGGTGCCGAACCGGACAGCGGTTATTGGGGGGTCGAGATCGAAAACTCGGTCAGCGTCGAACAACATTACATCCGCAACACCCCGATCCTGGTCAGCACGCACACCGACAGCGCCGGCAATGCGCTTGAGGTGATCGATTTCTGCCCGCGCTTCGTTCGCTCGGGTCGCACCTATCGCCCGGTCGCATTCGCCCGCATCGTCCGGCCGCTACGGGGCAGCCCGCGCGTCACGATGCAGTTGCGCACCACCTGCGGCTGGGGCGGCACCTGCCGCGAACAGATCGGTGGATCGAACCATCTGCGCATCCTGCTCGACGCGATGCAGCTTCGCCTGACGACCACCGCGCCGATCGGGATGGTGCAGGAAGAGCGCACCTTCCGCCTCGAACGCCCGCTGCACTTCTTCCTGGGGCCGGACGAAAGCTTCAGCGGCGACCTCGCCGACACGCTCGACGCCATGCTCGCCCAGACGATCACCGAATGGCAGGAATGGGTGCGCGGCCTCGCCATCCCGCTGGAATGGCAGGACGTCGTCATTCGTTCGGCGATCACGCTGAAGCTGTGCCAGCATGAGGAGACCGGCGCGATCGTCGCCGCGCTCACCACCTCGATCCCCGAACATGCCGGATCGGAGCGCAACTGGGATTATCGCTACTGCTGGGTCCGCGACGCCTATTACACCGTGCAGGCGCTCAACCGCCTCGGCGCGCTCGACGTGCTGGAGGGCTATCTCGGCTACCTCCGCAACATCGTCGACAGCGCGGCCGGCGGTCACATCCAGCCGCTCTACGGCGTGCTCGGCGAAGCGACGCTGGAAGAGCGGTTCGCCCCCGCCCTTGCCGGTTATCGCGGCATGGGACCGGTGCGCGTCGGCAATCAGGCCTACGAGCAGATCCAGCACGACGCCTATGGCCAGATCGTGCTGTGCAGCGTCCACGCCTTCTTCGATCAGCGCCTGTTCCGCCAGTCGGGGATCGAGGATTTCCAGAGCCTCGAACACGTCGGCGAGCGTGCGTGGAAATATCACGATCAGCCGGACGCCGGCCTGTGGGAATTGCGCACGCGTCAGAGCGTCCACACCTATTCGTCGGCGATGTGCTGGGCAGCGTGCGACCGCCTTGCCAACGCCGCGCACGTCCTCGGCTTGGCCGATCGCCGGGTCTTTTGGCAGGACCGCGCAGACAAGATCCGTAAGGAGATCGAGGTCAATGCGTGGCGTCCCGAAACCAACCGCATGTCGGCGACCTTCTCCGGCGACGACCTCGACGCCAGCCTGATCCAGTTGCTCGACCTGCGCTTCTTCGAACCCGGCGATCCGCGTTTCATCGGCACGCTGGAGGCGGTGGAGAAGGGCCTACGCCGCGGCAGCCACATGCTCCGCTACGATACCGAGGACGACTTCGGCCTGCCGGAGACCGCGTTCAACGTCTGCACCTTCTGGCTGATCGAGGCCCTGCACTTCACCGGGCGAGAGGCGGATGCCCGTGCCCTGTTCGACGAGATGCTGGCACGGCGTACCGCAGCGGGTCTTCTTTCTGAAGACATCGATCCAACATCAGGAGAACTCTGGGGAAATTATCCCCAGACCTATTCATTGGTGGGCATGATCAACTGTGCCGCCCTGTTGTCCAAACCATGGAGTTCGATCCGCTGAGCCGTCTGATCATCATATCCAATCGCGTATCCGCCCCGTCGGGCTCCAAGTCCGGCGCACAGGGCGGGCTTGCCGTCGCGCTCGCTTCCGCGTTGCGCGAGTACAAGGGCATGTGGTTCGGCTGGTCGGGCGAGCAGACCGATGAATATACCGGCCAGATCACCTTCCAGCGCAGCGAAGGCGTCACCACCGCAACGGTCGATCTCGAAGAACAGGATATCGACGAATATTACAACGGCTACGCGAACCGGACGCTCTGGCCGCTGTTCCACTATCGCGTCGATCTAGCGGAATATGAACGCGAATTCGCCGGCGGCTACCAGCGCGTCAACGAACGCTTCGCCGACACCGTCCAGCCGTTGATCGAGGAAGACGATTCGGTCTGGATTCAGGATTACCACCTGTTCCCGCTTGGCGAGGAACTACGCAAACGCGGTGCGAGCAACCGCCTCGGCTTCTTCCTCCACATCCCGTGGCCGCCGCGCCGCCTGCTCGCGATTCTGCCAGAGGCGCAGGCGCTGGTGCGCAGCCTGTTCGCCTATGACGTCATCGGCTTCCACACCGACGAATGGCTCCAGTCCTTCTGCGATTATGCGATGCACGAACTCGGCGCGCATATGGAGGATGGCGACCTCGTCCTCGACGACCGCCGGGTGAAGGTGATGGCCTGCCCGATCGGCATCGACGCCAAGGAATTTGCCGACCTCGCCACCAGCACGCGCGGTCGCCTGTCGTTCCGCCAGATGCGCGACGCCGCGGTCGGCCGCGACATGATCGTCGGTGTCGACCGGCTCGATTATTCCAAGGGTCTCGAAGAGCGCTTCCTCGGCTACGAACGCTTCCTCGTCGAGCATCCCGAAGAGCGCAAGGAGGTCACCCTCCTCCAGATCGCCCCGCCCAGCCGCGCCACCGTCGGCAGCTACCAGAAGATCCGCAGCAACCTCGAAGGGCTCGCGGGCCGGATCAACGGCGCCTATGCCGACATCGACTGGGTGCCGATCCGCTACGTCAACCAGGGCTATCCGCGCGACGTGCTCGCCGGCATCTACCGCGCCGCCAAGATCGGCCTAGTTACTCCCTTGCGCGACGGCATGAATCTCGTCGCGAAGGAATATGTCGCGGCACAGAACCCGGAAGACCCCGGCGTCCTGATCCTGTCGCGCTTCGCGGGTGCCGCATGCCAACTGACGGATGCGGTGCTGATAAACCCCTATTCCGCCGAGGAAATGTCCGACGCGATCATGCTCGCACTGCGCATGCCGCGCGAGGAACGCATCGAACGCTGGCAGAAGATGATGGACATCATCACCCGCGAAGACATCGGCTGGTGGCGCAAGACCTTCACGGACGCGCTGATGGAAACCCCGTTGGAGATGGAGCCGCAGGAGCAGCCGGAGCACGCATGAACCGCTCGCGGGGCAGCGCCTCCGGCATCTCGTCGCGAATGAAGGCATAGATCGCCTCGCGCACGTCGCACCGCAGGTCGAACGCGGTCGACGCGTCCTTGGCGGTCATCAGCCCCCGCAATTCCATCGTCCCGTCAGGTTTCGAATCGGTGACCTGAAGGTTGAAGAAACGCTGATCCCACTGGGGGTTGGCCCGCACCACCTCCTCCAGCTTCGCCCGTATCCGCGGCACGTCGGCGGCGGGATCAAGATACCAGAACACCGATCCCAGCAGCGCGCTCGTCTCTCGCGTCCAGTTCTGGAAGCTGTTCTCCAGGAACTTGGACACCGGCACCACCAGCCGCCGGTCGTCCCAGATCCGCACCACGACATAGGTCAGCCGGATATCCTCGATCCGCCCCCATTCACTGTCGATGATGACGACATCGTCGATCCGGATCGGCTCGGTAAAGGCCATCTGGATGCCGGCGATGACGTTCTTCAGCGCGGGTTGCGCGGCGGCACCGATCGCCAGACCGGCGACACCCGCCGACGCCGCCAGCGTGACGCCGATCGTCCGGACACTGGGAATGCTCATCAGCATCATCATGACGGTCAGCATCACCAGCACGAACACGCCGATCCGGTGCAGGATGCTGATCCGCGTCCGCCGCCGCCGTGCCCGCAAATTATCGACGGCGGTGATGTCGAACCGCACTTCGCTGATATCGCGGTAGACCGTCAGCGCTGCGAGCAGCATCCAGCCGAACACCGCCGGCGTCAGCAACCCCAGCACCCGCTGCCAGATGTTCTCCCAATAGCGTGGCAGGTCCAGCCCCGGCCCCGATGCGGCGAGCGCGATGACGATCACCAGCCAGAACGAAGGCCGCCCGAGACGGTCGATCAATATGTCGTCGGTCTTGGTGGTCGTCCGCTTCGCCAGCCCTCGCAACGCCGCCAATACGATACGATGCAGCACCGCGAGCACCAGCACGAACACCGCGACTCCGGCGAGCCGCTGCGCCCACCCGGGCAGGTCGATCTCCAGATATGGAATATGCATCCGGGCTACACGCGCGACGGCGGCGAAAGGCTCCCATCAGAACTGAGAAATTGCTGCAGCCGCGAACCAAAAATGCCGACGCACGATTGTGTTACGTCAGTGTGCCTACCATGTAGCAAAATTAGGCCCATCGCCGCGGTTGGATCAAAATGCATCCCGCGGCTTATTGCTGACAAACAAGCTCCTGCGAGACCTTTCAGAATCATGAACGAGCGACCTGTGTTCGTCTCAATGTAACGATTTTCGACGGTGCAGTGGGAGTGACCTAATACCCTCTCCTGCACCTGTAACGCAAACGCAACACCGGAAGGAAATCTGCCACAAACCGGATACTTCGCCCTCGTCTGCGCGATTTTCCGCAGCTACCCGGCCTGCTCTTCGGGACAGGTTTGCTGCCATTCTGAGGCTTTAGTGACAGGACGATGATCATGACCCTCGCGTACCGCCGGCAGTTGCTGGCAACTTCCCTCTTCGTCGGCGCCGCGATGCTCGCTACGCCTGCCATGGCGCAGGATGCTGCTCCCCCGACCACGCAGGATACTCCGGCCCAGACCACCAACGACCAGGCTGCCGGCCAGTCCGCGACCGGCGTGACGCCAGCCGGCGACGGCGCAACTGCGATCGGTCAGGACACACCGGGCGGCGCGGATATCGTCGTCACCGGCTCACGCATCGCCTCGCCGGCCGCCGCATCGGCCTCGCCGTTGCAGGTGATCGGTGCAGAGCAGATCCAGCAGCAGGGCGCGATCAACGTCCAGGAAGTGCTGTTGCAGAACCCGGCGTTCGGTTCGCCCGGTATCAGCCGCACCAACTCCAGCTTCGCGACGCAGGGCGCCGGTGCCGCTACGGTCAACCTGCGCAATCTCGGCGAGGATCGCACGCTTGTTCTCGTCAATGGTCGCCGGTTCGTCTCGGGGCAACCCGGCAGCCAGGCCGTCGACCTCAACGTCATCCCGACCCAGTTCCTCGAGCGCGTCGATGTCCTCACCGGCGGTGCGTCGGCGGTCTACGGTTCCGATGCCGTCGCCGGCGTGGTGAACTTCATCTACAAGACGAAGTTCGACGGCCTGCAGATGGATGGCCAGATCGGCATCTCCGAACGCGGCGATGGCTTCGATCGTCAGGTCAACCTGCTCGCCGGCAAGAACTTTGCTGATGGCCGCGGCAATATCATGCTGTTCGGCGGCTATTCCAAGGAAGGGACGATCTTCAAGAAGGATCGCTCGACCGAGGCGGGTTCCAGTGCCGTCGATTCGAGCAGCCTCGCCTTCTCGTCGGGCCGTGACGAAGACCTGTTCACCCCGCAGACCCTGCTGTCTGGCTTCACGCCCGGCGGCCGCATCTATGCCGGCGACCAGACCTTCAGCTACAATAGTGGCTCGCTGGTCAATTGCACGGGCGTGAGCTGCGGCGGCTTTAACCGCTCTGACTTCCGCTATCTCGCCGTCCCGGTCGAGCGTTACGTCGCCGCGGGCCGCGCCAACTTTGAAGTGTCGGATGCCGCCAACCTGTGGCTCGAGGGCAATTATGCCAAGACCAAGGTCAACACGGTCATCGAGGCATTCCCCCTCAGTTCCGATCTGGTCGCGATCGCGTCGGGCGGACAGGTGCCGATCCAGTCCGTCGTCGGCGGTGTCACCTATCGCAATCCGTTCGTGCCGGATGCGATCTTCAATGCCGCGACCGATACCAATGGCGATGGCCTGCGCGACGTCTACTTCGATCGCCGCCTCGCCGATTTCGGTCCCCGCACGCAATCGGCCAGTCGCGACCTGTTCCGCATCGCGGGCGGCGTGAACGGCAAGTTCCTCGAGGATCGCTTCAGCTACGAGGTCTACGGCATCTACGGCGAGACCAAGGAAGACCAGCGCGGCAGCGGCCAGTTCAACAGCGCCAATTTCGTTCAGGCGCTGAATTCCTATCGCGATCCGGCCACCGGTCAGATCGTCTGCGCCGATCCGGCCGCTCGTGCCGCCGGCTGCATTCCTGCCAACATCTATGGCATTGGTACGCTCGCCAACACCGCGGCCTATCTCGCCGCGCCGACGACGCTCGACACGAAGGTTACGCAGACCGTTGCCGGCGCCAACGTCACCGGCAAGCTGTTCTCGCTGTTCGGGGCCGATCCGATCGGCGTCAACGTCGGCACGGAATATCGCCGTGAGACCAGCTCGAACGTGTTCGATCTGCTCACCCAGCAGGGACTGAACGGCAACAATGCGCTGCCGTCCACCTCGGGCAAGTTCGATCTGTGGGAGGGGTTCGGCGAGGCGATCGTCCCGATCATCCAGGACAAGCCGTTCTTCCGCTCGCTCAGCCTGCGTGGCGCGGTGCGCGTGTCCGACTATTCGACGGTCGGCACGACGTTCAGCTATAACTATGGCGGCGAATGGGCTCCGGTCGAGGACATCCGCTTCCGCGTCATCAAGGCCCGCTCGGTCCGCGCGCCGAACATCAACGAGCTGTTCCAGGCCCCGCAACAGGATTTCCCGTCGGGCTTGCAGGACCCCTGCCTGGGCGTGACCGCGACCAGCACCGGCACCGTCTCGACCAATTGTCGCGCCGCCGCCGGGGTCGCCGCCAACATCGCCGCCAACGGCCGGTTCACCGCAAACCAGGCGGATCTTCAGGGCATCACCAGCTTCGCTGGCGGCAATCCCGCCTTGCAGGAGGAGAAGGGCGATTCGTTCACCGCGGGCGTCGTGATCAATCCGCGCTCGATCCGCGGTCTGCGCAACCTCGTCGTCACTGTCGACTACTTCAACATCCGCATCAAGGATGCGATCGTGTCGACCCCGCTGCAGTTCATCCTGAACCAGTGCTACGCCAACTCGATCCAGTCCTATTGCGACCTGATCACGCGGCGTGCGACGGTCGTCGGCCCGAACAGCGCCGGTTCGCTGGACGAGGTGAATTCGGGTCCGTCGAACAGCGGCGGCGTCAAGACGTCGGGTATCGATACCACGGTGACCTGGCGTCAGAACCTGGCCGATTGGGGTCTGGGCGGTACGCTGGGCCTGCGCGGTTCGTACACGCACCTGATCAGTGGCTATTCGGTGCCGCTGCCCGATTCCGACCGCGACTATTTCGCGGGCGAGATCGGCGCGCCGCGTGACAAGTTCACGATCAACGGTTCGTACGACATGGCGGGCGTCGGCCTGACCATGACCGGTACGTGGCTCAGCCAGTCGAGCCTCGACGACCAGCTCGTCGGCGCACGGCCGGGCAGCAATCCGCTGTACCGTGTCCGTCCGCAATTCTACCTCGACTCGCAGATCCGCTTCCGCACCGCCGACAATTTCGAATTTTATATCGGCGGCGACAATCTGCTCGACAACAAGCCGCCGTACCTCGCCGACATCGGCGCATCGGCAGGTCAGGATACCGATGCCGGCACCTATGACGCGCTCGGCCGTCGCTACTATGCCGGCGTCCGCATCGGTCTCTGATCCGATTACGACCCGAACGACCGGGGGGAGCGACCGAAAGGCCGCTCCCCCTTTTCGTCTCACACGCGCGTGATCCCCGCCTCGCGCACCGCGGCCAGTGTGGGCCAGCCGTTCACCGCCATCAGCAGGTCCGCCTCCGCCAGCAGGCAGCGCAGCACATGCGACGCGCCCTCTGCCCCGCCGATCGCCAGTCCATAGGAATATGGGCGACCGATCCCGACCGCATCCGCGCCCAGCGCGATCGCCTTCACCACATCGGTTCCCGATCGCACACCGCTGTCGAACAACACCGGCACCCGGCCCGCCACCGCCGAGACCACGGCCGGCAGCATGTCGATCGCAGCGATGCCGCCATTCGCCTGCCGTCCGCCATGGTTCGAGCAATAGATCCCATCCGCCCCCAGATCGACCGCATGCCGTGCATCCTCGGGGTGGCAGATGCCCTTCAGCACCACCGGCAGCGATGTGATCGACTTGAGCCAGGCAAGATCGTGCCATCCCAGCACCCTGCCGAACAGCCGCGCCCACAGCCCGACTGCTTCCGCCATATTCTGCGAGATATCCTTACCAAGCCTTTGTTGAAACACGGGATCGCTGAAGTAATTGCTCAGTACGTGGCCACGCAGCTGGGGAAAGTTCGCAACGTTCAGGTCGCGTGGCCGCCACCCCGTCACCCACGTATCCAGCGTCACCACCAGCGCCTTCGCCCCCGCGGCCTCAGCACGTCGGACGAGGCTTTCGGCCAGTTCCTGGTCCTTGGGCGTGTACAGCTGGAAGAACGACGGCACCGCCCCCGCCGCCGCGATCACGTCCTCGACCGGATCGTTGGCCAGCGTCGATACGCACAGCGGCACCCCCGTCGCTGCGGCCGCCCTCGCCGCGGCCAGATCGCCATGCCCGTCCTGCGTGCACAGGCCCGTCACTCCGATCGGCGCCATGAACAAGGGCGTCGGCAGCGTGCATCCGAACAGCGTGATCGACAGGTCGCGCGCGGTACAATCCACCATCATTCTGGGCGTCATACCCCAATGGCCGAATGCTTCGGCATTGCGTTGCTGCGTCAGTTCGTCCCCGCACCCGCCCTGCACATAGCCCAGCACGCCCGGCGCCATCGCCGCCGACGCGCGTGCCTCCAGCCCGGCGAAGTCGACCGGCCAGCGCGGCATCACGCCTTGCAAGCCCGCGCCGTAGATCAGGTTCTGGTAATCGCCGTACTGCGCCACGCCGCCTCTCCTTTTCCGGTTGCAAGCCAAGCTACACTTCCCCCGGCGCCCGTCGATCCGCTAAGTTCCTCCTGACATGACCAATCTTGCCATCCTCTACGAACATCCGGCGTGGTTCGCGCCGCTGTTCGCCGCCCTCGACCGCCGCGGCATCGCCTATTCTGCGCTGAAGCCGGATGGTAACTGGAACCCTGCCGATACGGCCTTGCCCGCGCCGCTAATCTTCAACCGCATCGCGATGTCGAGTTTCCTGCGCAGCGACGAACATCCCATCTTTCACGCCGCCGCCCTGCTCGATCACTGGCGCCGGGCAGGCGCCTCGATCGTCAACGGTCCCGATGTGCTCGCTATTGATTCGTCCAAGGCGCGTCAGCTCTCGCTCATCGCGAGCCTGGGCCTCGCGATTCCGGCCACACGTGTCGTTCATCGCGCAGTCGACGTAGAGGCCGCCGCGAACAGCATCGGCTTTCCCCTCGTCGTGAAGGCGAACATCGGCGGTTCCGGTGCAGGCATCGTGCGCTTCGACAGCGCCTCGGACTTGCGCGCCGCGATCGCCGACGGAGGCCTGCCGACCAGCATCGACGGCGTTTTGCTGGTGCAGGACTACGTCCCCGCCCGCGCCGGTACGATCACCCGCATCGAGACACTCAACCGCAACTTCCTCTACGCGATCGACGTCGCCGGCGGCGGCGCATTCGATCTTTGCCCCGCCGACGCCTGCGTCGTGCCGGGCAGCGGCATCGCCATGACCGCCGTCACCCCCGCGCCGGAGATGATCAAGGGTGCGGAACGGATAGCCCGCGCGGTCGACCTCGACGTCGGCGGGGTCGAGGTCATGGTCGACGACCGTGATGGCGTCGCCCGTTTCTATGATATCAATGCCTTGTCCAACTTCGTTGCCAACCCACAGGAGGTTCTGGGTTACGATCCCCATGATAACCTAGTCGATTATCTCGTCACCCGCATGAAGGACGCCTGATGCGTTACGGTTATTGGATGCCTGTCTTCGGCGGCTGGCTGCGCAATGTCCCCGACGAGGGGATGGAGGCGACCTGGGAATATTCCAGACGGCTGACCCGGAACGCCGAACGCTGGGGCTATAACCTCAGCCTGATAGCGGAGCTGAACCTCAACGACATCAAGGGCGTGGAACAACCCGCGCTCGATGCATGGTCGACCGCCGCCGCCCTTGCCGCGGTGACCGACACCATCGAATTGATGGTCGCCGTTCGCCCGAACTTCCATCATCCCGCCCTCTTCGCCAAGGCTGCTGCGAATATCGACCGCATCTCGAACGGTCGCCTCGCGCTCAACGTCGTCTCCTCCTGGTGGGCCGATGAGGCGAAGCAATATGGCCTGCAATTCGACCAGCACGACGACCGCTACGCCCGTACCGAGGAATGGCTCAGCGTCGTCGACGGCCTGTGGACGCAGGAGCGTTTTACCTTCGAAGGCGCATATTACCGAACGCAGGACGCGATCTGCGCTCCCAAGCCGGTGAAACCGCCCACCATCTACGCCGGCGGCGAGAGCGAAAAGGCGAAGACGATGATCGCCGCGCGATGCGATGCCTATGTCATGCACGGCGATCCGGTCGCGGCGATCGCCCCGAAGATCGCCGACATGGCCGCGCGCCGCGAAGCCGCAGGCGGTGCGCCGATGCACTATGGCATGGCCGCCTATGCCATCGTCCGGGATAGCGAGGCGGAGGCGAAGCGCGAACTCGACCGCATCACGCAGATCAGCGATCTGCCGGCAGGATACGCGAATTTCGACCAGTGGCTGTCCGGAACGCAGCTTGAGCGCGAACTGAAGATCCAGGAATATTCCGTCTCCAACCGTGGCTTGCGCCCCAATCTTGTCGGCACGCCCGAACAGCTGAAGGAACGGATCGCCGAATATGAAGCGGCCGGTCTCGATCTGCTTCTGCTCCAGATGAGTCCGCAGGAAGAGGAAATGGAACGCTTCGCCGCGCAGGTGATGGGAACGGTGTAAGCCGCCGCTTCGCCACTACGCCCAACCCATGATAACATCCGTCCTGTCACGAACCCGTCACATTGCGGGTCCACCGGCGGTGTCATGGCTACCATGGTCCACGCAGCACCTTCTTCCACGGCGGCGCGCGGTCCCCGCCTCGATGGCCACCTGCATCCGGCGGGGCGCTGGATATTCCTCGCGGTCCTGATCGGTGCGCTCGGCTATGCCGGGGCCAGCATCATCGCCGACACGGCAGAGGTCGGCGAAACGCTGGCCACCGGCGTATTCATGTTCCTGGGGCTGGCGCTGCTGATCGCGCTCGGGTTCGAATTCGTCAACGGCTTCCACGACGCCGCCAATGCCGTTGCCACTGTCATCTACACGCATGCCATGCCCGCGCCGCTCGCGGTCGTCTGGTCTGGATTCTTCAATTTCCTCGGTGTGCTTTTCTCATCGGGCGCCGTCGCCTATTCGATCATCACGCTGTTGCCGGTCGAACTGATCCTGCACATCGGGTCCGCGGGCGGGTTCGCGATGATCTTCGCGCTGTTGCTGGCAGCCGTGCTGTGGAACCTCGCCACCTGGTACGTCGGCCTGCCCAATTCTTCCAGCCATGCGCTGATCGGCTCGATCCTCGGCGTCGGCCTCGCCAACCAGCTGCTGTCGAACACCGGCGGCACCTCCGGCGTCGACTGGCATCAGGCGGAAAAGGTCTTGTCGGCGCTGATGGTCAGCCCGCTGATCGGCTTCGGCGGAGCGCTCCTGCTGCTGCTCGTGATGAAGCGCTTCCTGCGCGACCCCAAGCTCTATCGTGCGCCCGACGTCGGTGCGCCGCCGCCGAAAGGCATCCGTGCCACGCTGATCCTTACCTGCACCGCGGTCAGCTTCGCGCACGGCAGCAACGACGGGCAGAAGGGCATGGGTCTCATCATGCTCATCCTGATCGGCTGCGCCCCCACCGCCTACGCCCTCAACCGCACGGTGCCGGAAAGCGCGACACCCGCCTTCGTCCAGCAGGCGCGCGCCGCGCAAGCCATCTTCGCACGTCAGCCGGGGCCCGAGCCCACCTCGATCGACGCCGCCCGTGCGACCGTGACGCAGGGTCTGGCCAATCGCCGTATCGACACCCCTGCCGTGTACGGTGCGTTGTCGTCCCTGTCGCGCGACGTCGGCGACCGACTCGAAAGCTACGGTTCGCTCGGCAAGGTTCCCGCCGCCGCCACGCCGAACTTGCGCGGCGACATGTATCTCGTCCTCGACGCCAGCAAGATGGTCGTCGCCAGCGAGGGCGCCAAGGGCCGCTTTACGGCACAGGAGATCGAGGGGATCAAAGGGTACGGCAACGCGCTGGAACAGGGCACCCGCTATATCCCGCTGTGGGTCAAGGTCACCGTCGCGATCGCGCTCGGCCTCGGCACGATGGTCGGCTGGCGGCGCATCGTCGTCACCGTCGGCGAACGGATCGGCAAGACGCATCTGACCTATGGCATGGGCATGGCGGCGGAACTGATGACCGCCGCGACGATCCTGCTCGCCGAACGCTTCGCGATGCCGGTCTCGACCACGCACATCCTGTCCTCGGGCGTCGCGGGCGCGTCGGTCGCCAACGGCGCGGGACTGCAATGGCGCACGATCCGCAACATGGCGCTCGCCTGGGTCATGACACTGCCGGCCGCGATGCTGCTGGCGGGAACGTTGTACTGGCTCCTGCTGACGGTACTGCGCACGACGATGGGTTGAGGCGCCCGACCAGCGCTCATCGACCGCCACACATCCGTAACGCTGCCGTGACCGGGCCGTAACATCGCACGGGCATAGCCTTCGTCAGGAACAGCGCGTTCCGGGGGGCCATGCATGACCACCGACGATCAGATCACCGCCGACATCATTGCGTTCACGCCGCAGCGTCCGACGCTGCCGGAGCGCACCGGCGTCACTCGCCGCCGCTTCCGCACGATCTGGATCAGCGACGTCCACCTCGGCACACGCGGCTGCAATGCCGGAATGCTGATCGACTTCCTCGACCACGTCGACAGCGAGCAGCTTTATCTCGTCGGCGACATGATCGACGGCTGGCGGCTCAAGAAGCGCTTCTACTGGCCGCCCGCGCACAATGACGTCGTCTGGCGCCTGATGAAGCGCGCCAAGCGTGGCACCCGCGTCACCTACATCCCCGGCAATCACGACGAGATCTTCCGTCAGTTCGCCGGTCTCGACTTCGGCGGCGTCAGGATCCGGCGCAAGGCGATCCATACCACCGCCGATGGCCGTCGTCTGCTCGTCCTGCACGGTGACGAATTCGACGCGATCACCCTCGCGCACCGCTGGGTCGCACTGGTCGGCGACAGTGCCTACACCGCGCTGATGGTCGTCAATCAATGGGTCAATTTCACCCGGCGGCGACTGGGCCTTCCCTATTGGTCGCTGTCGAAGCACGCCAAGGCCAAGGTCAAGAACGCCGTCGCCTTCATCTCGCAATTCGAGGAGGTCGTTGCGCACGCCGCGGGATCCCGCGGCGTCGACGGGGTCGTTTGCGGCCACATCCACACGGCCGAAATCCGCCAGATCGGCGATGTCGCTTACTATAACGATGGCGACTGGGTGGAAGGCTGCACCGCATTGGTCGAACATTTCGACGGACGCATGGAATTGCTGCACTGGGCGGACGAAATCGCCAGGCGCGACGCGGGCGACCGCGCCGGAACGCTGGCCGCCTGATGCGTATCGCCCTCGTCACCGACGCCTGGACCCCGCAGGTCAACGGCGTCGTGCGCACGCTGACCGCGGTCACCAAGGAACTGGAGGGGCAGGGGCATGCCGTGCTGACGATCTCGCCCGATCGCTTCGTCAACCTGCCCTGCCCCAGCTATCCCGAAATCCGGCTGGCGCTGGCACGGGGCAGCACGATCGGTCGCCTCATCCGCGCCTTCGACGCCGATGCGATCCACATCGCCACCGAAGGTCCGCTCGGTCTGGCCGCCCGGCGTTGGTGCGTCGCCAGGGGGTTGCGCTTCACGACCGCCTATCACACCCAGTTTCCCGATTATGTAGCGACGCGCACCGGCGCGAATCCCGAATGGATCTGGCGTTATATCAGGTGGTTCCACGCCCCCGCCGACGCGATCCTGACCTCGACGCCATCGGTCGACGCCATATTGCGTGCGCACGGCCTTTCGTCGCTGCGACGCTGGGGCCGCGGCGTCGACCTTTCGACCTTCTCCGCCGACGGCGCGCACGATCCGGCGATCGAAGCGCTTGCTGGCCCGATCCTGCTGTATGTCGGGCGCGTCGCGGTGGAGAAGAACGTCGAGACGTTCCTGGAAACGCCCGTCACCGGCACGAAGGTCGTCGTCGGCGACGGCCCCGCCCGCGCAATGCTGGCCGCCCGCTATCCCCACGTGCGGTTTCTCGGCGCCAAATTCGGCGCCGATCTGGCGGCAGCCTATCGCAGCGCCGACGTGCTGGTCTTTCCCAGTCTCACCGACACCTTTGGTCTGGTGATGATCGAAGCGCTGGCATGCGGCACGCCTGTTGCCGCCTTTCCCGCTCCGGGGCCGCTCGACATCCTCGACGAGAGCATCGGCGCGATCCACGCCGATCTGGCAACGGCGATACATCGCGCAAACACCCGCGATCGTGCCCGATGCACCGCCTATGCCAGCCGCTTCACCTGGGCGAACAGCGCGGCGCAGTTCCTCGACAACCTGGCGCCGATCCGGGCGCCGGCCGTCAACGCGGCCCGAGCGGGATCACTCCAGCCCGCCACCCAGTGACCGATACAGTTCGACCAGATTGCTCCCCCGCGAAAGTCGCGTCGTCACCAGCTGCTGCTGCGCCGTGTAGAGGTTGCGTTGCGAGTCGAGTGTGGTGAGGAAGGAATCCACCCCCGCCCGGTATCGTGCATCGGAAATCCGGAACGCGACGTCGGCCGCATTCGCCCGGGCCGTCTGTGCGGCGATCTGCTCGTCGATCGTGCCGCGCTGCGCCAGCGCATCCGCAACCTCGCGGAACGCGGTTTGCACCGTCTTCTCATAGGTCGCGACCGCGGACTGCTGTTGCGCCCGTGCGACGTCCACGTTGCCGCGCAGGCGTCCGCCATCGAACAGCGGCAGCGAAACCGAAGGCGCTCCGGTGTAGGTGAAGCTGCCGCCCGAGAACAACCCGCTCAACGCCGTGCTGATCGTACCCAACGTCGCTGTCAGCGAGATGCGCGGAAACAGGGCTGCGCGCGCCGCACCGATATTGGCGTTCTGTGCGATCAGCTGATGCTCGGCCTGCAACACGTCCGGCCGCCGCAGCAGCACGTCGGATGCGACGCCTGCCGGCAGCACCTGCAACGCGGCATCGCCATTACCCAGCCCCTGCGGCAGCAGTTCGGGGCCGACGGACGTGCCGACCAGCAGGTCGAGCGCGTTCTTGTCCCGCGCAACCCGCGTCTTCAACACCGCGATATCGTTGCGCGCCGTCTGGTAGGTCGTCTCAGCCTGCCGCGCTTCCAGTTCAGACGCTACGCCGATGCGGAACTGCGCCCGCGTCAGCTCCAGCGACTGTTCGAACGACTTCAGCGAATCCTGCGAAATACGCAGCTGATCCTGATCCGACGCCAGCGTCAGCCAGGCCGTCGCAATCTCCGCGATCAGGCTGATCCGCGTTGATCGTTGCGCCTCTTCCGTCGCGAAATACTGCTCCAAAGCCGCGCGGTTCAGGTTGCGCACCCGCCCGAACAGGTCGAGCTCGAACGCCGAAAAGCCGGCATTGACGGAATAGAATTCCAGGTTCGACGATGCCCCGCCTACGCCGGTTCCAACGCCGGCGCCGCCGCCGCCCGCCCCGGCACCGGCTCCAGCACCACCCCCGGATGTACCGCCACCAGCCGCACCGCCCAGCGCACCGGCCGCACCCTGGATGTTATTGGTGTAGGTTCCCGATCCGGACACCGTGGTCGACGGCACCAGATCGGCGCGCGAAACACGATATTGTGCCCGAGCCTGCAATACGTTCGCCGCGGCGACGCGCAGATCGCGGTTGTTTTCGAGCCCCAGCGCGATCGTGTCGCGCAATCGCTCGTCCGTGAAAAACGTCCTCCAGCCGATCTTCGTCACGTCGGGCGCGTCGGTCGCCGCCGCCGGATAGACGCCGCCCTGCGGCAGCGCCGCCGGGACCGCGCCGACCGGGCGTACATACTTCGGCGCCAGGTTGCAGCCGGCGAGCGCCGTGGCCGCGAGCAGGCCGAGGACACATTTACTATTCATCACACTCACGCTCCCTGCGGCGCGGGAACTGGCCCGCGCGCGCCGTCATCAGGCGTATCGTCATCATGCGGTCGGTCCTCGACCACCGGCTTCGCCTCGCCACCGTGCCCGAACAGGCGCAGCACCACGACGAAGAACATCGGCACGAAGAAGATCGCGAGCACCGTCGCCGACAGCATGCCGCCAACCACGGCGCGACCGATCGCATTCTGCCCGCCCGCGCCCGCGCCGGTCGAGATCGCCAACGGCAGCACGCCGAAGATGAAGGCCAGCGACGTCATCAGGATCGGGCGAAGGCGCAGCTTGGCGGCCTCCACTGCCGCGTCGAAGGGCTTCATCCCCTCGTTGATCCGCTCCTCGGCGAATTCGACGATCAGGATCGCGTTCTTCGCCGACACGCCGATCGTGGTGATCAGGCCGACCTGCAGATAGATGTCGTTGTTCAGCCCAGTCAGCCATGCAGCCAAAACCGCACCTAGGACGCCGAGCGGCACGACCAGCAGCACCGAGATCGGGACCGACCAGCTTTCGTACAGCGCGGCGAGGCACAGGAACACGATCAACAGCGACAGGCCGTACAGCGCCGGAGCCTGACCACCCGACAGCCGCTCCTCGAACGAGAGACCGGTCCATTCGAGCGAAGTCCCCGGCGGCAGCTTGGCGTGAATCTCCTGCATCGCCGTCATCGCCGCTCCGGTGCTCAGGCCCGCTCCCGGCGAACCCTGTATCTGCATCGCCGGCTGTCCGTTGTAGCGGGTCAGCTGCACCGGGGCATTGGCCCATTCCAGCGTCGAGAATGCCGTGAACGGTGCCATCTGCCCGTTGCTGCTGCGCACGTACAGGTCGCCGACATCGTCCGGCGCGAGCCGGTAGGGCGCATCCGCCTGGATGTAGACCCGCTTCACCCGCCCGCGATCGATGAAGTCGTTGATGTAGCCCCCGCCCCACGCGGTAGAAATAGTCGTATTGATGTCGGAAAGGTCGAGCCCGAGAGCCCGCGCCTTGTCCTCGTCGATATTGACTTTCAACTGCGGTGCGTCGTCGAGGCTGAGAGGACGGACCTGCGCCAGGCGCGGGTCCTGCGCGGCCATGCCGAGCATCATGTTGCGTGCCTGCACCAACTTTTCGTGACCGATCCCGCCGGTATCGACCAACTGCGCATCGAAGCCCGTGGCATTGCCCAGCTCCTGCACCGCCGGCGGCACCAGCGCGAAGATCATGCCGTCCTTATACTGGCCGAACGTCCCCATCGCACGCCCGACGATCGCCTGCGCCTTGTTCTCGGCACCGCCGCGGTCTTCCCACGGCTTGAGATTGACGAAGACGAGGCCGGCGTTCTGGCCCTGGCCGGCGAAACTGAAGCCGTTGATGGTGAACACGCCGGCGACGTTGGCGCTTTCCTGTTTCAGAAAGTGGTCGCGGACGAGATTCAGGCCCTTCTCGGTACGTGCGCTGGTGGCACCGGCCGGACCCTGGACCAGCGCAAGCACCGTTCCCTGATCCTCGTCCGGCAGGAAGCCCGACGGCAGGCGCGTGAAGACGAAGACCATGCCGGCGACGATCAGCACGTACACCAGCAGTGACCGCTTCCAGCTGCGGGCGGTGCGTTTCACACCGCCCTCGTACTTGTGCTGCGCCTTGTCGAAATTGCGGTTGAACCAGCCGAAGAACCGCGACAGCAGGCCATTGCCCTGCTTCTTGTCGGGATCGTGGGGCTTCAGGATCGTCGCGCACAGCGCCGGCGTCAGGATCAGCGCGACGAGCACCGACAGCACCATTGCAGAGACGATCGTGATCGAGAACTGACGGTAGATCACGCCGGTCGAGCCGCCGAAGAACGCCATCGGCAGGAACACCGCCGACAACACAAGACCGATGCCGATCAGCGCGCCGCTGATCTCGTCCATCGATTTGCGCGACGCTTCCTTCGGGCTGAGATGTTCGGTGACGATCAGCCGTTCGACGTTCTCGACCACGACGATCGCGTCATCGACCAGCAGTCCGATCGCGAGCACCATGCCGAACAGCGTCAGCGTGTTGATCGTGAAGCCGGCCATCGCCATCACGCCGAACGTGCCGAGCAGCACCACCGGCACCGCGATCGTCGGAATGATCGTCGCGCGCCAGTTCTGGAGGAACAGGAACATGACAAGAAAGACGAGGATCACCGCCTCGACCAGCGTGTGGATCACCTGTTCCACCGACAGCCGCACGAACGGCGTGGTATCGTAGGGATAGATGACCTTCACGTCGGTCGGCAGCGTCTTGCCGATCGACTGCGCCTGCTGCTTGACCAGTTCGACGGTGTCGAGCGCATTGGCCCCGGCGGCGAGACGGACGCCGAAGCCCGATGCCGGCTTGCCGTTGTACTGGACGTCGAACCCGTAATTCTCGGCGCCGAACTCGACGCGGGCGACATCGTTGAGTCGGACGACTGCGCCACTGGCGGACGTCTTCAGCCGGATGTTGCCGAACTGCTCCGGCGTCTGGAGGCGCGACTGCACAGAAACGGTCGCGTTGAGCATCTGCTCCTTGGGTGCCGGCTGTGCGCCGATCTGGCCCGCGGAAATCTGAGCATTCTGCGCCTGCACCGCCGCGGTAACGTCGGCGATGGTGAGGGCAAAGCTGTTCAGCTTGATCGGGTCGATCCAGATCCGCATCGCATATTGCGCGCCGAACACCTGAAGCTCACCGACGCCGGACACGCGGCTGATCGGGTCCTGGAACTTCGATACGACCATGTCCGACAGATCGGTATTGTCATGCGAACCGTCGGTCGAAACGAGACCGACGACCAGCAGGAAGCTGGCAGCGGACTTGGTCACCTGAATACCCTGGCGCTGCACTTCCTGCGGCAGCAGCGGGGTCGCCGCCTGCAACTTGTTCTGCACTTGCACCTGAGCGATGTCGGGATCGGTGCCCTGTTCGAAGGTCAGCGTGATCGTCACCGTACCTGCCGACGAGGACGAGGACGAGAAGTACCGCAGGTTGTCGATGCCCTTCAGCTGCTGCTCGACGATCTGCGTCGTCGTGCGTTCGAGCGTCTCGGCATCGGCACCCGGATAGGTGGCGGTGATCGCCACCGCCGGCGGGGCGATTTCAGGAAACTGGGCGACGGGCAGGCTGCGGATCGCGATCACGCCCGCCAGCATCAGCACCATGGCGATGACCCATGCGAAGATGGGCCGATCGATGAAATAGCGTGACATCTGGGGTTACTTCGCCTGCGCTGCGGGTGCACCGGCGCCGTTGCCCGGCTGGGCTCCGGCGGCGGGCGCGTTGGGGTTCCACGGCTTGCCCTGCACGGCCATGCCGGGGCGCAGCATCATGCCGCCCTCGACGATCACCTTGTCGCCCGCCTTCAGACCGCCGGTGACGAGCCAATTGTCGCCGATCGTCCGTCCGGTCTGGAGCACGCGCGGCTGCACCTTGTTGTCCGCCCCGATGACCATCACGGTCGCATTGCCCTTTTCGTCACGCGTCACCGCGCGCTGCGGTACCAGGATCGCATTCTGATCCGTTCCCTGCGCCAGCGAGGCGCGGACGAACATGCCCGGCAGCAGCAAGCCGTTGGGATTGGGGAACAGCGCACGGATGACCTGCGAGCCGGTCGTCGGATCGACGGTGACGTCGGCGAAGCGCAGCGTCCCCTGCGGACCGTAATCGCTGCCGTCCTCCAGCTTCAGCTTGACCGGCGCATTGCCGTCGCGCGTCAGCTGGCCGTTCATGATCTGCTGGCGCAGCTTGAGCAGGTCGGCGCTCGACTGCTGGATATCGACGTAGATCGGGTCGATCCGCTGGATCGTCGCGAGCGCATCGGTCTGCGCGGCGGACACCAGCGCACCGGTGGTGAAGACCGAGCGGCCGATGCGGCCGGTGATCGGCGCGCGGATGGTGGTGCGCGCAAGATCGATCTGCGCGGTACGCAGCGCCGCCTGCTGCGCGGCCACATCCGCCTGCGCCTGTTGCGCCGTCGTCTGTGCGTTTTCGAGATCCTGGCGTGAGATCGCGTTGATCTTGACCAACTCGCCGTAGCGGCGGGCCAGCGCCGCGCTGGAGGCGATGCTGGCACGCGCACGCGCCAGCGCCGCGCGGGCGCTGGCGACCTGCGCCTGATACGGCGACGGGTCGATCCGGTACAAAGGCTGGCCCTTGCGGACGACATCGCCCTCGACGAACAACCGGTCCAGTACAAGACCGTTGACCTGCGGGCGTACTTCGGAGGTTTCGAACGCGGTGGTGCGGCCGGGTAGCTCGTTGGTGAGCGTCACCGCCTGCGGGCGAACAACGACATAACCAACGCTGGGCGGGCCCTGCGGCGCCTGCTGTTGCTGCTCGTTGCCGCCCCCGCACGCCGCCAGAGCCAGTGCCAACGCGAGCACCGCCACTCCGTGTCGCTTATTCGCCATGCCAAAATGTCCGCTGATAAAATTGTGAGTGATCGATCACTCACGCCCTGCTACTACCTCTTGTGAATTGGCGTCAAGGCTCGCCGGGACGAGGACGGAATGATCGGATCGGAAATTTGTTGCGGTGCGTCAAAAAACAAGCTGGAGATGCGTCGCCAGCTCGTCATCGACGCAGCACGTAAGTTATTCATCGCAAACGGATTTCACGCGACCGGGATCGCCCAGATTTCCAGGGAATCGGGTGTCGCGGTTGGCCAGCTGTATCGGGATTTTTCCGCCAAGGAGGATATCGTCGCTGCGATCGTCAACGCCGATTGCCGCACGTTCATGGCCGCTGATTCGCTACGACTCGCTATCCAGCAGGGCGATGACCAGCAGGTTCGCGACTGGCTGCATCAGTTTGTTCAGCCCGACGACGACGACGAGGACGGCGAGCAATTGTTCGCGGAGATCGTGGCGGAAGCCGCCCGTAACACACGGATCGCCAATATCTTCAATGTCATCCACGAGGATGTCCGTGCGCAGATGCTGAAAGCGGTCGAGATGCTCGCGCCAGGCGACCATCTGGCGGAGCGGCGGGCAACGCTCGCCGATACGATCCTGACGATGAGCCTCGGGCTGATGCACCATCGGCTGGTTCGACCGCACGTTCCGACAGATCAGCTGATCACATCGCTGATCGCGATTGTCGACCGGGAGATCGACGTCCTGCGCGCAGAGGCGCGGGTTCCAGCGTAAGAAGGCTTAACCTTCGTGCGATTCCGGATCTCAAGCTCTTTAGCGGAGACGAGAACCGAACGGCTGGATAGCAATGATGAAACCGCACCTATGACCGCGTCGACGATCGGAACGCGTCGGGATCGATGCCGTAGCGTGTGAGCTTGTAGTATAGCGTCTTGCGCGGGATGCCGAGCACGTCAACCGCCCGCACGACGTTGCCGCCGCAGGCGCGCAGGGCGTCGACAATCGTCGCGGCCTCGAAATCGGCGACGCGGGTCGGCAGGTCGCGGATGCCGGCATCGCCCGCCGCCGCGCCGCCGAAGCTCAGGACGCGATCGAACGCATAGTTGCGCAATTCGCGGACGTTCCCCGGCCAGTGATGCGTCAGGACGTGGCGGCGGTCCGCCTCGTCGATGACGTAATCCGGTTGCGCCAGCTGATCGCGCGCCTGATCGACGAAGGCGACGAACAGGATCATCCGGTCGTGTTCGCGCTCGCGCAACGGCGGAATGTGCAGGCGCGTCGCGGCGAAACGGTGATACAGGTCGCCACGGAACCGGCCGTCCTGCACCGCCTTCGCTAGATCGACGCTGCTGGTCGCGACGACGCGAAGGTTGAGCGCCTCCGCGCGCGCAGCACCGATCGGCTGCACCTCGCGCTCCTCGATCACGCGCAACAGTGCGGCCTGGCTGGCCGGCGCCAGATCGCCGACCTCGTCGAGCAGCAACGTGCCGCCGCTGGACAACGCGATCGTGCCGGTCCGCGCCAGCCGGGTATGCGGCACGCTGTCCGCCGCATGGCCGAACAGCTCGATCCCGGCATTCTCGTCGGTCAATGCCGCGCAATGCGCCGCCATGAACGGGCGCGACCGGCGCGGCCCCAGCCGATGCAGCATCAATGCCGCCAGCTCCTTGCCGGTCCCTGTCTCTCCCTCCACCAGAACGTCGACGTCCGCCTGCGCCAGCTGACGGATCGTGGCACGCAATTGCACCAGCGCCGCACTGTCGCCGATCAACGGGCTTTCCGCCTCGCCTGCCGCCGCCGCCGCGCGCAGCCGGCGGTTCTCCACCAGCAACCCGCGCCGCTCCAGCGCGCGGCTGACCGTCGCGATCAGGTGATCGGTCGCGAACGGCTTGGTCAGGAAATCCCATGCGCCATCGCGCAGCGCCGAGACCGCCATCGGCACGTCGCCATGCCCGGTAATGAGGATCACCGGCAGATCCCGGTCGATGTCCCGGAGGCGGGCGAGCAACTGCAGTCCGTCCATGCGCGGCATCCGGATATCGGACACGACGACGCCGTCGAGATCGGGCGTAATCGCCGCCAGTGCCGCTTCCGCCCCGGCGAAGGCGCGCACGGTCAATCCGGCGAGCTCAAGCGCCTGCGTCGTCGCAAAGCGCAGGGCGTCGTCGTCCTCGACGAAGTAGACGGTCTGATCGGCGACGGCCGTCATGCGATCGACAACGTCAGTTTGAACACCGCGCCCTGCCCGGCGGTCTCGACGAGCGCGAGCTCGCCACCGAATTCGCGCGCGATGTCGCGGGCGATGGCAAGGCCAAGCCCGAGCCCTTCGGGTTTGGCCGATGCGAACGGGGTGAACAGCGTGTCGTCCAGACTGGCATCGACCCCGGGACCGTTATCGGCGATGCGGACCAGCAATCGCTTAGCCCCCTGCCGCTCCGCCGACAGCGTCACCCGCGCGTCGGGCCGGCCTGCAACCGCATCCAGCGCGTTCTGGATCAGGTTGACGAGGATCTGCTCCAGCCGGATACGGTCGCCGTCGACACACAATGCACGCGTCTCCGCCGCAATGTCGTCCACCACGACTGGCCGGGCGCGATCGCCGATCAGCAGCATCGTGCCATCGATTGCCGAACCGAGGGTCGGCGTCCCGCGCGATGGCGTGCGGCGGCGTGCGAAGGCGCGCAGTTCGCCGGTGATCGTGCCGATGCGTTCGGTCAGGCCGACGATCCGCCCCAGATTTTCCCTCGCCAGATCGGGTGCACCGCGGTCCAGCAACCTCGAGCCGTTCTCGGCGAAAGTGCGGATCGCGGCGAGCGGCTGGTTGATCTCATGCGCTACGCCGGCAGTGATCTGGCCCAGCGATCCCAGCCGGTTCGCCTGCGCCAGTTCCTCGCGCGCGGCACGGAACCGCCGGTCCGCGCCGGCGCGCTCCTCGGATTCGATCACCAGTCTGGCGTTGGCATCGCGCAACTCGGCGGTCCGGCGGATCACCTCTTCCTCCAGTGCTACGCGCGCCCGGCGTTGCAGGCGTCGCCGCTCCGCCGCCCGCAGGCCGATCCCGCCGGACAGGCCGAGGATCAGCAGCAGTGCAAACCCCAGTGACAACGCCTGCGACCGCGCGGCGGCGAGCGGCGGCGCAAGGGGGGACAGATGCATCAGCGTGGCGCCCGCGAGCGGCGCCGTCAGCATCGCGAGCCGGAAGCGTTCGGTTCCCCGCCGGCCCGGTATCACCACGTCGCGCCCGTCTCGCGTAAAGGCGGCGTCGGCCGACAGCATCGCACCGAACTGGCGCGATCGTCGCATCGTCGCGAACGTGCGGGGATCGAGTGGGCGGGTGGGATGGAACCGCCAGCCCGGCACGCTGGTGATCAGCACCAGACCGAGCCGGTCTGCGACGATCGTCGCGCCGGGCGATCGCGCCCATTCACGTTCCAGCCGGTCGAACTCGACCTTGACGACGATCACTCCCAGCTTGCGTCCACCCCGGTCGATCCGCCGCGCGAGATACAGGCCTGGCCGGCCGCTAACCGACCCGAGCGCAAACAGCTCCGAACCGCCACGCGCCATCGCCTCGGTGAAATAGCGGCGAAAGGTATAATCCTGTCCGACGAAGCTCGTGGGTTGCTGCCAATTGCTAGCGGCGCGCGCGCGTCCTTTCGCGTCGATCGCATAGAGGACAGCGGCGTCGGTACGTGCCGCGAGCGATGCCAGCGTGCGGTCGAGCCGGCCCACCGCGGCGGGATCGCTGCCGCCGATGGCAGAAGCGACGTCGGGGTATTCGGCGAGCACCAGCGGGAGCAGCCGGAACTTCTGCAATTCGCTTTCGAGCAGGCCCCGATGGGTGCGCGCCAGGGCCAGCGCATTGCGATCCGCGGCCGCACGTGCCGATGTGTCGACCCAGCGGTTCCCGATCGCCAGCAATGCGGCGATCACCGCCGCCGCGAGCAGGCCAAACCAGATCCGACGTGGCACGTTCATCGACTACCGACCTGCCACAGATGGGTCTGGAAGGTTCAGGAAATCGTCGGCGGCTGTGCGATCAGCGGCTCGGCCAGACTGCGAGGCTGGTGTCGACCAGCCGCTCGAGTTCGGCACGGGTCGCACCCGATCCGGCCTGCACCGCCATGCCCTGCAACAGGGCGTAGAGATAACTGGTCAGGCCAAGGGCATCGACGTGCGCGGGCAGGTCGCCGTCGCGTTTCGCCTGTTCGAATCGGTCTACCAGTGCCGCCTGAGACGATGCGCGGCGGGCGATCACGTCGGCCTTGATCGATTCGGCTTCCGCACCGCAGGCCATCGCGCTGATCACGCCAAGGCACCCCTTGGGATCGCATTGGCTGGTCTGCATCGCGAGCGCGCCGCGCATGAAATGCTCGGCGACGGCGCGCGCGGTCGGCTGTTCCAATGCGACGCGGGTATATTCCAGCTTCTCTGCCTCGTAGAGGTCGAGCGCCTTGTGGAACAAGGCCTCCTTGTTGCCGAACGCGGCATACAGGCTGGGACGCGTGATCTGCATCGCCTCCGTCAGGTCGGCGAGCGAGGCACCTTCATATCCCTTGCTCCAGAACACGCGCAGCGCCGCCGCCAGCGCGGCATCGGTGCAGAATTCCCGCGGGCGACCCTTGTGGGGCAGAGTTGCAACGCTTTCCATATCGCTCAGTATAGAACTTCGACCGTCGACAAACAAGACCGTTGCGGACTGAAACTCATTCGCGTCACGCGGCGGTTGCCAGTCGAGCGGCGCCGGCCCGTTCCGCCATCAGGCCGCGCGCCACCGCTTCCGCGATCTTGATGCCGTCGACCGCAGCCGACAGGATGCCGCCAGCGTAACCCGCCCCCTCGCCCGCAGGATACAGCCCGGCGGTGTTGATGCTCTGGAAGTCGTCACCGCGGGTGATCCGCACGGGTGACGACGTCCGGGTCTCGACGCCGGTCATTACCGCGTCGGGATGGTCATAGCCCGGAATCTCGCGACCGAACGCCACCAATGCCTCGCGCATCGCGGAGACCGCGAAGTCGGGCAGGCACGCGGCAAGGTCGGTCAGGTGCACGCCGGGGCGATAGGACGGGATCACGCTGCCAAGCTGCGTCGAGGGCCGTCCGGCGAGGAAGTCGCCCAGCCGCTGCGCCGGTGCCTTGTAATCGCCGCCACCGACCTCGAACGCCCGGCTTTCCCAATGCCGTTGCAGTTCGATCCCGGCGAGCGGATTACCCGGATAGTCGCGTGCCGGATCGATGCCGACGACGATGCCGGAGTTGGCGTTGCGTTCGTTGCGCGAATATTGGCTCATGCCGTTGGTGGCGACCCGCCCCGGCTCGCTTGTCGCCGCGACGACGGTGCCGCCCGGACACATGCAAAAGCTGTAGACCGTTCGTCCGTTGGTGCAATGGTGCGACAGGCTGTACGCCGCCGCCCCCAGATCGGGATGGCCGGCGCACGGCCCGAACCGGGCCTCGTCGATCCAGCTTTGCGGATGTTCGATCCGCACCCCGATCGAGAACGGCTTCGCCTCCAGATGCACGCCGCGATCATGAAGCATGTGGAACGTGTCGCGCGCGCTGTGGCCGAGCGCCAGCACAACCGGCCCCGTCTCCATCCGTTCGCCGGTCTGCAGCGTCAGGCCGCGCAACCGCCGGCTGCCGTCCGCCGCCGTGTCCACCTCGATATCGTCGACGCGGTGCTGGAACCGGTATTCGCCGCCCAGTGCCTCGACCGTCGCGCGCATGCTCTCGACCATCGTCACCAGCCGGAATGTGCCGATATGCGGATGCGCCTCGGTCAGGATCTCGGGCGGCGCGCCCGCCTTGACGAATTCCGTCAGCACCTTGCGGCCGAGGTGGCGCGGGTCCTTGATCTGGCTCCACAATTTGCCGTCCGAGAAGGTCCCTGCTCCGCCCTCTCCGAACTGGACGTTCGATTCGGGGTTCAGCTCGCTGCGGCGCCACAGTCCCCAGGTGTCCTTGGTCCGCTCGCGTACCAGCTTGCCGCGATCGAGGATGATCGGCCGGAAGCCCATCTGGGCCAGGATCAGCCCGGCGAACAATCCGCACGGCCCCGCGCCCACCACCACGGGGCGTGGCCCGACGTAATCCGCGGGAGCCCTTGTCACGAAGCGATAGCCGGTGTCGGGCGTGATATTGACGTCGCGATCACGTTTGAAGCGAGCCAGCACCTGCGGCTCGTTCTTTACCGTCACGTCGATCGAATAGACGAAGTGGATGTCCATCTTGTCGCGCGCGTCATGCGCCCGGCGCGCAACGGTGTAGCGGATCAGGTCACGCGGCGTGATACGCAGGCGATTGCGGATCGCCGCCGCCAGTGCCTCCTCCGGATGATTGAGGGGCAGCTTCAGTTCGGTGATGCGGAGCATGCCCCGCTATAGCGCCTGTGAAGGCTGCGGACCAGCGGAGCGCCGCTCAGTCCCCGCCGCCGCCTTCCGGCGTTTCGTCGGCATCCGCTGCCGCGCCCAGCGCGGCGATCGTCGCCGCGAAGCCCGGCCCCAGCAGCCCCTCTTCGGCGCGCGTCGTCTTGCTCGCCACGGCGCCTGATGGCGCGAGACCCCGAAATCCTTCCTCCAGCATCTTTGCCACCCTGCGGTCGCGGATCTGCACCGACCGCTCGCCGATCACCACCGCGATCAGGCGGCGCCCGTTACGCTTCGCCGATGCCGCCAGCGCGAAGCCCGCCTCCGCCGTATAGCCGGTCTTGATCCCGTCCGCGCCCTGAAACGCGCCGAGCAGATGGTTGTGGCTCTGTACCCGCCGCTTGCCCCAGCTGAACGATCGCACGCTGAACGCAGCATAGCGATCCGGATGATCGCGCAGCAGCGCCAGCGACAGTCGGGCGATGTCCTGCGCCGTCGTCAGATTGTGACCGGGCAGGCCCGATGCGTTGGTGAACGACGTATCCTCCAGCCCGAGCGCGCGAGCCTTGGCCGTCATCATCCGGGCGAACCGATCCTCGGTTCCACCCAGTGTCTCTGCCAGCGCCACCGCAACATCGTTGGCCGACACCACGGCGATCGCCCGGATCGCCTGATCGATCGTCATCGACGCCCCCGGACGCAATCCGACCCGCGACGGCGGCTGACTGGCGGCATAGCGAGAGATCCGCACCGGATCACCCGGTCGCAACGTCCCGGCGTCGAGCGCGTCGAACACCAGAAACAACGTCATCATTTTGGTCAGCGACGCCGGCCGCCGGACGATCCCGGCATTCTCGGCGTACAATATGCTGCCGTCGTCCGCATCCATCAGGATGGCGGATACTGGCCGCGTCGCCGCCGACGCCGGCGATGCCAGCGTCGTCACTGCCGACATCGCCGCCAGCATGCACCAGAACGCCAGCATGCCGCGCATCATACCCGATGCGCGTCGGAACATGGTCATCGCTACGCTACCCGATGGTTGTGGTCCGAATGGAAGGGCCCGACTAACGAGCCCGTCGTTATTGCGCCGCCTCGTCGTTGCCCGGCGCGGACGGCGTCGGATCGGCGGCGGGTGCCTCGTCGCGCGACACCCGCGCCGTCATGCCCGTCGCGTCGGCATCGTCGAGCACCTGCATGTCGGGTGCGATCTCCTCGACGGGCGGTGGCGCGATCGCAACGCTGTTGTCGATCGCTGCCGGGGTCGGCGCGGCCGATGGCGTCTCGACCGGCGACGGCGCCTCGTCCGGAGCAATCTCCTCGACTGCCGCGTTTTCGACCGGTGGCTGTTCCGGTTCGTTCCGCGAGCAGGCCGCCAGCGCCAGCAGCCCCGCGGTCGCCGATACGGCGATCCTGATCCTGCGATATTGCATCATTCTCGTCCCCTTCACCGTGCCGCGATCAGTTGCGTCGCCGAGCGCGCCTCGATCTTCGACGCTAAAGTCGAATCCCAGCCATACGGATCGGCGCGGAAATTCATCTGGCCGTTACCGCTGGCGAAGGCAGTCCAGTACAGCAGATACACCGACACCGGCTTGGTCAGCCGCGCCCGCACCGTGTCGCCCTTGTCCACGGCGGCGGCGATCGCCTCCGGCGTCCAGGCAGGATCGCCCTTCAACAGCAGTTCGGCGAGGTCGGCGGGCTTTTCCAGCCGCACGCAGCCGTGGCTCGCCAGCCGGCTGAAGCTTGCGAATTTCGCACGCGACGGCGTGTCGTGCAGATACACCGAAAAAGCGTTGTCGAAATCGAACTTGTAGCGGCCGAGCGCGCTCTGGTCGCCCGCCCGCTGTTGCAGGCGGGTGCCGTCGATCACGCGGAAACCGTTGCGTTTGAAATAGCCCGGGCTGGCCTTTTCCTTCGGCCACAGCTCCTTCGTCGCGATCGACGTCGGCACGTTCCACGGCGGATTGATCACGACGCTGTGGATCGTCGACGACAGCATCGGCGTTTCATCCCCCGGTCGGCCGGTGACCGCACGCATCGACATGACCGGTGCGTCGCCATCGAACACGGTCAGCACCGCCGCGGCGATGTTCACCTGAATACGGTCCCGCGGCAGTTGCTGCGGCAGCCAGCGCCACCGCTCCATGTTCGCCATGATCTGCCGCACCCGCGCCGCCGCGGGGACGTTCAGCGCCGCCAGCGTCTGACCGGCGACCGTACCCGTAGGGTTCAGGCCGTAACGCCGCTGCGCGCGGCGGACGCCTTCGACCAGTGCGGCATCGAAGCTGGAACCGCTCGCAGCGACGTCAGCGTCTTCCACTGCCAGTCGTTGACGCAGCGCCAGCACCCGCGCGCCGGTCGCACCCATCGCCAGATCGGGTCCCCCCGCCAACGTCGACCAGCCGCCCGCCGCAGCGATGCTGCGATAGCGTTCAAGCCCCGCCTTCAGCCCGTCATAGCCCGAATAGGGCGGCGGCAATGCCGCGAACCATGCCGCGATACGATCGCGCTTCACGGCATCGGCAAAGCCCGGCAACGGATCGAATACCGGTGGCCGCAATCCCCAGTCGCGCTGGAAATCCGCCTCGGCCAGTCGTCCGGCATGCACTGCGCGGGCATGATCCAGCGCATCGCGCACCAGCCGGTCGCGGGCGGCCGCATCCATCGGCTGTGGCGCTGCCACGGCCAGACCCTGCGCCAGCGTGTCGCGCGCCAGCAGGGCGGCAAGCTGCGACGCCTGCGCATCGCTCAACTGCGGCAGCGGCATCGTCGGCATCACCACCGGTGGCGCTACGGCAGCCGAGGGCGGCACCGGCACCTGCACCACCTGCGCCGTAGCCGGAATCGCCGGCAGGAGCATGGCGGCCATGGCCACCGTCGCTGTGGTTCTCATCATGCTGTTCCTTCCGGGACCCTCTCACGCGACACCGCGCCGGCCCTCGCACCGTTCACCTCGCTCTAGGCTGAACGGGCCGGTGCTGACTACTGATAATGGGCTGAATTTTCAGCCGGTCTCCTCCCATACCTCGCCATCCCGACGTTCGCGGGGACGATAGGTCGGAAGAGGATGATCCGCTCTGCCGATCAATACCCCGCGAAGTCGCTGAACTTCGTGATCGTCGGATCGAACTTCAGCACCACCTTGCCGGTCGCACCATGGCGCTGCTTCGCGACGATCAGCTCGGCGAGGCCGAACACGCGCTCCATGTCGCTCGCCCATTTGGCGTGATCCTCGAACACCCTAGCCTCGTCGCCTTCCATCGGCCGCTTCGGTTCGCGCTGGGCGGTGTAATAATCTTCGCGGAACACGAACCAGACCATGTCGGCGTCCTGCTCGATCGACCCCGATTCGCGAAGGTCGGACAGCATCGGCCGTTTGTCCTCGCGGCTTTCGACCGCGCGGCTCAGCTGCGACAGCGCCAGCACCGGCACGTTCATGTCCTTCGCCAGCGTTTTCAATCCGCGCGAAATCTCAGAGATCTCCTGCACGCGGTTCTCCTTCGATCCCTTGCCACCACCGGTCAGCAGCTGGAGGTAATCGACCACCACCAGCCCGATCTCGTTGTTGTGCCGCCGTTGCAGGCGGCGCACGCGGGTGTGCAGCGCGCTGATGCTCAGGCCGCCGGTATCGTCGATGAACAGCGGCAACGTCTCCAGCTCCGCTGCCGCTGCCGCCAATTGGCCGAACTCTGCCTTGCTGATCTTGCCCATGCGCAGCGATTCGGAACTGATTCCGGATTGTTCGGCCAGAATACGCGTCGCCAGCTGGTCGGCGCTCATTTCCAGGCTGAAGAACACCACCTTCGCGCCGACCGATTCAGCCGGCGGAATCCCGTCCTGCATGTCGCGCATCCAGCGCCGCGCCGCGTTGAAGGCGATGTTGGTCGCCAGCGACGTCTTGCCCATGCCGGGACGCCCCGCCAGGATCATCAAGTCGGAATGATGCATGCCGCCGATCTTGGAATTGACGCTGTCGAGGCCGGTGGTGACGCCCGACAGGTTACCGCCGGAATTCAGCGCGCGTTCAGCCATCTTGACCGCCATCGTCGTCGCCTGCGCGAAGCTCTTGGTGGCATTGTCCGCACCGCCGTCGCCGGCGACCTTGTACAATTCCTCCTCCGCCGCCTCGATCTGCGCGCGTGGGTTGACCTCTTCCGAGGTGTCCATCGCCCGCTCGACCAGTGTCCGGCCGACGCTGACCAGCGCGCGCAGCATGGCGAGGTCATAGATCTGGGTCGCGAACTGGCGCGCGCCGATCAGGCCGGCGCCCGATCCGGTCAGGCTGGCGAGATACGACGGCCCGCCCAGCTCGCGCATCCCCTCGTCCGCGTCGAACATCGGGCGCAGCGTCACGGGCGTAGCCAGCATGTCGTTGACCCGCAGCGTCTTGATCGCGGCGAAGATGCGGCCGTGAACGGGTTCGTAGAAGTGGGCCGGCTCCAGCCGGTCGACCAGATCGTCGGCGAGGCGATTGTCGATCATCATCGCGCCGAGCATCGCGGCCTCGGCTTCGACGTTGCGGGGCAGCTGGAGCGGTTCGGCGGGAACCGCCGGAGTCGGGAATGCGAGAGTGGCCATACCCGCGCTTGTATCCGAAAATTCGGATGGCAACACGGTTTGTCGTATCGGCTGAACCCGACTATCGGACCATATGGCCGACCCGCGGATCATCGACGTCACCCTGGACGAGCACAGCATCGGCTGGCGATCGGCCGACGTCGATCAGGAACGGCGGATCGCGATTTTCGACCTGCTGGAAGGGAATCACTTTGCGCCGCAGCGTGCGCATGCCGACGATTATGCGGGCCCCTACCGGATTAAGCTCGAATCGGCGGAGGGACGGCTCGGCATCCACATTCATCGCGAGGACGACAGCCATCTCGAGACGCTGGTGCTGGCGCTCGGCCGCTTCCGCCGGTCGATCAAGGATTACTTCGCGATTTGCGATAGTTACTATCAGGCGATACGGGCCTCCACCCCACAACAGATCGAGACCGTCGACATGGCCCGTCGTGCCGTCCACAATGATGCCGCCGAACTCCTGCGCGAGCGGCTGGAGGGCAAGATCGAGGTCGATTTCGATACTGCGCGTCGCCTGTTCACGCTGATCTGCGTTCTGCATCTGCGCGGCTGATGGGGTATGGATTGCTCAAGGCTGCGGGCGTGCTGATCGGCGCGGGTCTGCTCGGCATCGGTGGCTGGAGCTTCGCGACCGGCTGGCATCCCGCACAAAGCCAGTATCCGTTGCAGGGCATCGACCTGAACGAGAATCCCGGTGACATCGAATGGGGCACGGTGCGGGCGCGCGGTGCCGACTTCGCCTATCTCGTCGCGACATCGGGCGCGGACCGGCGTGATCCGGGGTTCGAAGCCAACTGGGCGGCCCTCCCCGATGCCGGCCTGCGACGCGGTGCGGTCCACCTCTATTCGCTGTGCCAGCTCGCGGCGGATCAGGCGAATGCCTTTAATACCTTTGTCCCCCGCACCGCCGACGCCCTGCCCGCCGCGATCGACGTCGGCTTCCACGACGATTGCACCGCCCGCCCGGATCGCGACGTACTGATCGGCGAATTACGGACCTTCATCAGGATGGTGGAGAGCCATACGCGCAAGCCGGTGCTGTTGCGGCTGACCAAGGCGGTGGACGCCGAATATCAGGTGTCCGCCGCGATCGACCGACCGGTCTGGGCGATCGCCAACCTCTTCCCCCCCGCGTATGCCGCCCATCCGTGGCGAATGTGGCGGGCGAGCGATATCCGCCGCATCGACGGCATCGAAGGCCCTGTGAACTGGAACGTCGTCGCACCATGACCGAAGACCGCCAACGCCTGATCCTTGCCGCGCGCGAAGCGGCGACGCGCGCCCATGCCCCCTATTCGCGCTTCGCGGTGGGCGCGGCATTGTTGATGACGGACGGCAGTCTGATCACCGGTGCCAACGTCGAAAACGCGAGCTATGGGCTGTCGCTCTGCGCCGAGACGGTGGCGATCGCCACCGCCAGTGCGGCCGGCCGGTTGCGCGATGTCGTGTCGATCGGGGTGATCGGAGGCGCGATGGATGCCGAAGGCCATGCCACCGGCACCGCCCCCGTCAGCCCCTGCGGTCGCTGTCGCCAGATCCTCAACGAAGCCGCGCAACTCGGTGGCCGCGACCTGATGGTCCATTGCGGTGCAGCCGAGGGCGATGCGGTGGCCAGCTACCGCTTGTCGGAACTGCTCCCCCAAGCCTTTGGCCCGGCAGATCTAGGCATACACTAACCCCGTTCCTCCCCGTAACCGGGAGGTGGCAGAGAAGCTGCCGGAGGGTGAGGTAAGCAATGGCTCCGGATCAGCGAGCCACCAGCTCATCGAACCACCTGCTACCACCGGCCATCCCGTTGCCGCGCCCCGGCCAACTCGTCCACCCGCCGCCGCGTCGCCGGCGACAGCGTGTCCGGCAGGGCATCGAGTGCGAAGAACCGCGCCTCCGCCAATTCGACCGCATCGATAACCGGTTCGCCCGCCGTCAGTGCGCGAAATAGATGGACGGTGTCGCGCCGCCCCTCACTGCCCGATTCGTAGCGACCGATCGGCACCACCGCATCCAGCCGACATCCGGTCTCTTCGGCCAGTTCCCGCACCGCTGCCACCTCGGGCGTCTCACCCCGTGCGATCCCCCCACCTGGCAGCATCCACAAATCCGATCGTCCATAGCGATGCCGCACCAGCAGCAGCCGGCCGGCGGGATCGAAAGCCATCACTTTCACCCCTCGTGTCCGCCACCGCAGCAGCGCCAGTATGCGAAGGCGCATCCGGTACGCGAAGTCGATCAGTGGTCGCATGCGATAACGCTACACACCTTGCCCTCACCCGTCGAACCGGCAAAGACGCGCGTCGAAGGGGAGCCGTGATGTCCATATTGTCCGACCGCTGGATTCGCGAGGCAGCACTCGGCCAGCAGATGATCGAACCGTTCGTCGAGAACCAGCGGCGGGAAGGCTGCATCAGCTATGGCTTGTCGTCGTACGGCTATGACGCGAGGGTCGCCGACGAGTTCAAGATCTTCACCAACGTCGACAACGCTCTCGTCGACCCAAAGGACTTCGCCGCGAACAGCTTCGTCGATCGCAAGACCGATGTCTGCATCATTCCGCCGAACAGCTTCGCGCTTGCCCGCACGGTAGAATATTTCCGGGTGCCGCGCGACGTGCTGGTCATCTGCCTCGGCAAATCGACCTATGCGCGATGCGGCATCATCGTCAACGTGACGCCGCTGGAGCCGGGCTGGGAAGGGCATGTCACGCTCGAATTCTCGAACACCACGCCCCTGCCCGCCAAGATCTATGCCAACGAAGGCGCCTGCCAGTTCCTGTTCCTGCAAGGCAACGAACCCTGCGAGATCAGCTACGCCGATCGGGCCGGCAAATACATGGGTCAGCGCGGGGTCACGCTCCCGCGACTGTAACAGCCGACGGCCCGCTCCATCGGGCGGGCCGCCGCCAGGTCAACGCGTCGCGAGCGTCGTCGTCATCCGCGACAGCCCGCGCGTCGCCACGTCGTGCGAAGACACGATGGCGCCATTGGGCATATCCATCGCCACTTCGGGTCGCTGCAGCACTTCGCTGTAGAGCGCGCGCGCATCCGACGTGCGTCCGGTCCGCGCATAGGCGACGGCCAGGTTGAGCATCAATTCGGGACGATCCGGAAAAATCCGCCGCTCCGCCTCGATCCGCTTTGCCGCCGCGGTGAAGTCACCGGCAGCGATCGCCTGATAGCCGGTTCGGTCGGCAGCCAGCGCTGGCGTCGTCAGGCACGCACCCACCAGCATCGTCGCGACAATCACACGCATTGCATCGTCTCCTTCTCCTGCCAGATCGACAGGTTTCATTTTTGTGACACTGTTGTGTCACTTCGAAGACATGCGCGCAAGCGGGATCGTCACCGGCGTCGACAACGATCACCGGCGGGCTGATAGTCTTGATCCCGCCTGGCCCGCGATCGACGTGTGCTGAAGGCACGGGTGTCGACGATCATCGCCTTGGTGCCACGTACACGCGCTCCGTGGCGACCGTCGACGCGCTGTCCTTCGTGATGGGGCGGGCGCATGTTGATGCCGAGGCCGAGTTCGCGGGATCGATCCTCAATGCCGCGCGGCCCTGAAACGGGATGTGGGCCGAAACGGAATGCGGCCCGAAACGGGATGCGACGACGGCACACGTGCTTGCAGACCTGCGGCCATGTCACGACAGGTCCCGGTCGTAATACTCCTCCACACGTGCTCGCCCCTGCCGTCCGGCTGCTGTGAAACCAGCCGAAGCTGGGTCCTTCGGCGATCGACACAGCAAAAGGGCGGCCCCTCGCGGGACCGCCCTCTTTCACATCGTTCCGATCGACAGATCAGAAATCGTTGCGATATTGCTCGTTGCCGATGAAGCCGAGCTTGGTCACGGCCGAACGCTTGATCACTGCCAGCGTCTGGTCGACCTTCTCGTACTTCGCCGCCGGGTCCGGCTGGAAGTGCAGTTCCGGCTCCGGATTGATCGCTGCCGCCGTATCGAGATACTGGCGCAGCGTCACTTCGTCGACCGGCGTGCCGTTCCACGAAACCGTGCCCGCCGCATCGATGATGATCTTGTTCTTCTGCGGATCGACCGGAGGGGTCTGGTTCCGCGGGTCGTTGACCGGAAGATCGACCTTCACCGCATGGGTCGGGATGGGAAGCGTAATGATGAACATGATGAGGAGAACGAGCATGACGTCGATCAACGGCGTCGTGTTCATTTCCATCATCGGCTCGCCGTCTTCCGAGCCACCACTCATTGCCATATCAGATACTCCTGGGTCGGGCGGTACGGATCAGGACGCGCCGCCCGCGGGTGGCGGCTGCGAGATGAAGCCGACCTTGGCGAACCCGGCCTGCTGCATCGTGTAGACCGAACCACCAATGCACTTGTACGGCGTGTTGACGTCGCCGCGAATGTGAACTTCCGGAAGTTCGAGGTCGGGATTGCCTGCGCCACCCTGACGTTCGATTTCCAGCTTCAACTTGTCGACCGCACGGGTCAGCAGGTCCTTGCTCGTGATCGGGGACGTTCCCCAATACACCATGCAATTGCCGTCCGGGCCGGTCGTGACCGAGAGCAACACGTTCTCGGGCTTGGTCGTCGTCGGATCGAACGCGACCTTGGGCAGGACGATGCCCTTGACCGTCTGGATTGCGACCGGAACGGCGATCAGGAAGATGATCAGAAGCACCAGCATCACGTCCACGAGGGGCGTGGTGTTGATGTCCGATAGTGGTTTTTCGGAGGAACCTCCTCCTCCGCCAGCGCTCATCGCCATGTGCGAGCTATCCTATCCATTCCTCTTGCCGATGGCTTGTGCCATCGACCGGTAGCGGGGCCGCCATCATGACGGCCCCGCAGCCTTTTGGTATTTACGGGCGGGTCTGCACGCCACCGGCCTGGCCGGCGGTCGTGGTTGCCGCTGCCGGCTTCACCGGAGCCTTGGCGGTCGTGGCGAGACCGGCCATCGTCGGCTTCACTGCGCCGTTCGAGGCAAGGAAGCCCAGCACGTCGTTCGAGAAGGCCGACAGGTCTTCGGCGATCGACTTGTTGCGGCGCTGCAGCCAGTTGTAGGCGAGCACGGCCGGAACCGCGACGACCAGGCCGAGTGCGGTCATGATGAGCGCCTCACCGACCGGACCGGCGACCTTGTCGATCGACGGATCGCCCGATGCGCCGATCTTGATCAGTGCGCGGTAGATGCCGACCACGGTGCCGAACAGACCGATGAACGGTGCGGTCGCGCCGACCGTCGCGAGGAAGGCAAGACCGCCGCCCAGCTTCGAGTTGATCGCCGCTTCCGAGCGGGCAAGCGAACCGTGCAGCCAGTCATGCGCCTCGACCGGATCGGTCAGCTTGCTGTGCTGGTCCTGCGCCTGCAGGCCGTCGTCGACGAGCTGCTTGTAGGCCGAGTTCTTCTCCAGCTTCGCGGAGCCCTCGCGCAGATTGCTCGACTGCCAGAAAGCCTGACGGACGCGCTTCGCCTGGTTCATGATCTTCTGCTGCTCGAACAGCTTCGAGAACAGGATGTAGAACGACACGATCGACATGAGCACGAGGATGGTGAACACCGACTGCGAGATCAGGCCGCCTTCCTTCAGTGCGGCCTGGAGGCCGAACTGGCTTTCGGCTGCCGCGGTGCCGCCGGCCGCGAGAATGGTGGTGAGCATGGTGAAATGAGTCCTTATCAAACGGTGTAAATGTTCGCAGAGGACCCGTCCGTCGCTCCGGCCAATTCCGGGCGACGGACGGGGACCGCATCAGTCCTTCGGAATCTTCCAGACCACACGACGCGAAGACGACGTGCTGATCGGATTGCCCGACGCATCCTGGGCAGGGGTATAACGACCCCGCCGCGTGATCGCCTGGCATGCCGCCCGGTCGAGAGCGGCGGAACCGCTGGACGACGTGACGCGACAATTCTCGACCCGGCCCTGCGTATTGATCGTCCATGCAATCGCGCTGGTGCCTTCCTCGTTGGAACGAAGCGAGCTCGGCGGATAGTCGTCGGTCGAAACCCACGCGGACGGATCACCCTTCGCACCGGCAGCCTTGCTGACCGTCGGCGGTGCCGGCGGTGCGGGCGGCGCAGGCGGTGCGGGCGGCGCAGCGATCGGCGTCAGATTGACGGCGGGCGGCGGCGTCGAAACCGTCTGAATCACCACGGGCGGCGGATTCGGGTTCTGCACGATCGGCGGCGGCGACACCACGGGCGGCGGCGTCATCGGCGTGTCGGGCGGAGGGGGCGGCGGTTCGTCCGGCGGCGGGGGAGGCGGCTCCTCCACGTCGAACGTGTTAAGTTTTTCTTGGGCCTTCTTCACGTATTGGTACGCGAGCCCGGTGACGAAGGCATAGCCCAGCGCCGCATGGATGAGCACGACGATGACGATCGCGACCACCCTGCCACCGGACATCTTCTGGTCAGCATAGGCCATTCAGCAACGACACTCCCTAATCTCGTGGTCCTCGCAGCGCCCGGGGGAAGAACGCGCGTAGGCCCCTGCCCCGGCGTTACGCCGTGCTTGGCAGTGGGCGGACCCTATCGTCCCGTTTCCCGCCACGCAAACGCTTTGTCGGACGCAACAAACGTACAATCGGCGAAAGACAGAATTATTTCTGTATCGTTCATCCGCGCTCGGCTAGCCAAAGCGCATGATTCCGCGATTCCAATCCACCGGGCTGGCAGCCGCCGCGCTCGTGATGACGCTGTCTTCGATGCAGGCCCACGCGCAATCCGCAACGACCGGTGCAGCGTATGGGCCGGTCGCCGGCACCGGTTATGCCGACCTCACCGATCTGGTCACTGCCGCGCCCGTCATCGCAGACGCCACTATCCGCTCCACCATCAAGCTGAAGGGAGCCGATGCCGTCGGCGCCGCACCGGGGGCGACACGTTATTATATCGAGGCGGATCTCGGCGCCCTGGTGAAGGGCGCCGGCGGCCTGCCCCCGCGAGTCGGCTATCTCCTCGACGTCATGCCGGATGCGAGCGGCCGTCTACCGAAACTGAAGAAGTTGCGCGTCCTGCTGTTCGGCCGGCCGGTGCCCGGCGTGCCGAACCAGATCCAGCTGGTCGCGCCGGATGCGCAGATCGCGTGGACTCCGGCGGACGACCAGCGCGTCCGCGGTATCGCGCAGGCGCTCGTCGCCGCCGACGCCCCACCGGTGATCACCGGCATCGGCAACGCCTTTCACGTTCCCGGTGCGCTGCCCGGCGAAGGGGAGACGCAGGTTTTCCTGACCACCGCCAACGGCGCGCCCGTGTCGCTCACCATCCTGCGTCGACCGGGCGAACAGCCGCGCTGGGCGGTGGCGCTATCCGAAATCGTGGACGAGGCGGCCGCCCCGCCGGCGCGCGATACGCTGCTCTGGTATCGACTCGCCTGCGCGTTGCCCGGTACGCTGCCGCCGAAGAGCACAGCTTCGCTCGATGCCGGGAACGCCGCGATCGCGCAGGAGGATTACGCCTTCGTCGTGCAACAGCTCGGCCCGTGCGGGCGAACTCGTACGCTTCGCTGAACGATCAGCGCCGATGGCGGACGAGCGTGATGCCGATCGATTCGCCCGCTTCCGCGATCGCCAGCTTCACGATCTTCACCTTGATCCGGAGCACGCGCTCGTCGGCAACGAACAACGTTTCGCAAATATGATCCGCAACCGCCTCGATCAGCGTGAAATGCAGCCCCTCGGGCAACGCGCTGGTCGCGGCATGTTTCAGGTCGAGGTAGTTCTTGGATGCGGACAGCGGCGTGTCGGGCGCGAAATGCTCGGGGCAGCGCAGATCGACCGTCAGATCGATCCGCAGCGGCTGCGGCAGATGCGTCTCCTCCGAATAGATGCCGGTGAGCACCTGAACCTCGAGATCGTGGACCTCCAGCTGTAGACTGTCTTGCATGGCGATGGCCTTTAGCAACGGTGGCACGCCACGGACAGTCACCGCTTGCGAATCGCGCGCGCGCATTCCGCTTGCGTTCAAAGCGTCAACGTCTCATGCGCGCGGCCCGCCCGCATCGGGCCGACAAGGACAGCCGCCGTGATCGCTTTCGTGCCGCTCAGCACCGTCGACCGAGCCGCCGTGGAGGCGCTGCTCGACCGCGCATTCGGTTCCGATCGCCACGCGCGCACCGCCTACAAGGTCCGCGGCGATGCGGCCCCGCTTGCCGGTCTCAGCCTCGCCGCACGGGACGACGACGTGCTGATCGGCACGGTCCAATGCTGGCCCATCCATCTGCATGGCGATGACGGCAGGCGCTACGATCTGGTGATGATCGGCCCCGTCGCGGTAGAGCCGGAGCGTCAGCGCGACGGCATCGGCCGGCAATTGATGATCCAGGCGCTGGCGGCGGCGAAGGCCGAAGGGTCGGATGGCGCCCTGATGCTGATCGGCGATCCCGAATATTATGGCCGTTTCTTCGGCTTCGACGCGACGCATACCGGCGGGTGGCGGTTGCCCGGTCCGGTCGAGCGCCACCGGCTGCTGGCGCGTGGCGACGACGTGCCCGCCGTTGCGGGAATGCTCGGCCCGGTCGTCACCGCGTCCACCTGAGCGCCTTTACGCAAGGCCCTGCACACCCTACCTCGCCAGCATGCCGATGGAGGATATCCCCGATCTCGCCAGTCTCGACCTTGCCGGGATCGCCGCGCTCGTCGAACAGCGGCGATTGCCGCCGGTGGAACAGTGGAACCCGACGCATTGCGGCGACAGCGAGATGCGGATCGCGCGCGACGGAACGTGGTTTCATCAGGGATCGCCGATCGGCCGGATCGCGATGGTACGCCTGTTCTCGACGATCCTGCGACGCGAGGCCGACGGCGGCTATGTGCTGGTCACCCCGGTCGAGAAGCTCGACATCGTGGTGGAGGATGCCCCCTTCATCGCGGTGGAGATGAAGGTGGATGGCGACGGTGCCGACGCGCGCCTGATTTTCCGCCTCAACACCGGCGACCTCGTTACCGCATCCGCCGCGCATCCGCTGCGCTTTGCCACGGATGCCGATGGCCCCCGCCCCTATCTGCACGTCCGTGGCGGGCTCGAGGCGCTGGTGGCGCGATCCGTCTATTACGACCTTGCCGCCCGCGCACTTGATGGCGAAGACGACAGACCCGGCGTCTGGAGCGATGGCGCCTTCTTCGCGCTGGAATCCGGCGCGTGACACTCGCCCGACGGCTGACGGCAGCTCTCGACCGCGGACGCACGTCCAAGCCCGTGCTGCTCACCGGCGATTTCCGCGAACTGGACGCACGCGACGAGTCGGATATGACCCCCGCCGCGGTGTTGGTGGCGATCACCGACCGCGGCCGGCCAGGTGTCCTGCTGACACAGCGGACCGATACGCTGCGCAACCATGCCGGACAGGTCGCCTTTCCCGGCGGGCGGCTCGACCCGAACGAAACCCCGATCGCGGCGGCCCTGCGCGAGGCGGAAGAGGAGATCGCCCTGCCCCGGACACTGGTGACGGTATTGGGAGAGGTCGACCGGTATCGCACCGTCACCGGCTTCACCGTCACACCGGTGCTGGCGGTCGTGCCGCCCGATGTGCCGCTGGTACCGAGCGAGGCGGAGGTCGCCGCGGTGTTCGAGGTGCCGCTCGACTTCCTGCTCGATCCCGCCAATCAGGTCGAGGCGAGCGCGATGTTCCGCGGCGAGATGAGACATTATCATGAGATCATTTGGCAGGACCGCCGCATCTGGGGCGCGACGGCGGCGATGATCGTCAACCTGTCGCGGCGGCTCGCATGGGCGTGACGCTCGATCTCGACCGCATCCGGGCGTTGCCGGGTTTCGAGGGGTTGGTCGACGCGCTCGGCGGTCCGGCGATGGTCCGGCTGGTCGGCGGTGTCGTGCGCGACACGCTACTCGGCATCGAACCCGCCGATGTCGATCTGGCGACATCGCTGCTGCCCGAAGCGGTACTGGCGGCGCTGAAGACCGCCGGCATACGCGCGGTGCCGACCGGGTTCGCGCATGGCACCGTTACCGCCATCCTGCCGTCGGGCCCGATCGAGGTGACGACGCTGCGGCGCGACGTATCGACCGATGGGCGGCACGCCGTCGTTGCGTTCACCGACGCCTGGGTCGACGATGCCGCTCGGCGCGATTTCACGATCAACGCGCTCTACGCCGATCCCCGTACCGGGCAGATTTACGACTATTTCCACGGGCTGGACGATCTCGCTGCCGCCCGGGTGCGGTTCATCGGCGATCCCTACGGGCGCATTGCCGAGGATCACCTGCGGATCCTGCGCTTCTTCCGCTTCCATGCCCGCTTCGGCGAGACGATCGATGCCGATGGCCTGGCCGCCTGTGCGGCACGCACGAACGATCTGATGGCGCTGTCGCGGGAACGGATCGCCGCCGAGGTGCTCAGGCTACTGGTCGCGCGACACGCCGTACCCGTGGTGGCGCTGATGATCGAGCATGGCATCTTTCGCGCCGTCCTGCCCGAAATCACGGATGGCACCCGGTTCGCGGCACTGGTCGCGCATGAGGCCGCCGCCGCGATCCCGCCCGACCCGATCCGCCGGCTCGCCGCCCTGCTGCCGCCGGACGCCACGGAGTCGGTCGGCGCGCGATTGAGGCTGTCGAACGCGGATCGGAAGCGCCTGATCGGTGCGGCTTCCGGTGTGGGAGACGAAGGGCCGCACGCGCTCGCCTATCGGGTCGGCGTCGCCGGTGCGATCGATCGGTTGCTGCTGGCCGGCGACCCCGGTGTCGCATCGGTCCGCGACTGGATTCCGCCGGTGCTACCGATCGGCGGCGGCGCGCTGGTACAACGCGGTCTGCGCAAGGGGCCGGAGGTGATCGCGACGCTCCGCCGGATCGAGACTGCGTGGATCGCCGAAGGTTTCCCCGAACAGCCGCGCGTCGATCAGCTGGCCGACGAGGCGGTCGCCGATGCCCGCGCGGCAACGATCATCGACAGCGCGTCGACCGCCTCCAGCGGACGCGCATAAAGATAGCCCTGACCATAGGTGCAGCCGAGCGCCGCCAGCGTTTGCGCCAGTTCGTTGCTTTCGACGCCCTCCGCCGTCGTCTTCATGCCGAGTGCCTGCGCCAGGCTGAGCACGGCGCGTACGATCGCGATCTTGTCGCGGTCCGCCAGCATGCCCGACACGAAACTGCGGTCGATCTTCAGAATATCGATCGGCAGCTTCTGCAGATAGGCGAGGTTCGAATAACCGGTGCCGAAATCGTCCATCGCCAGTGTCGTGCCGAGCGCCTTCAGCGCATGCATGATACCGGCGATACGGTCGGGATCGCTCACGATCGCGCTTTCGGTCAGCTCCAGGTTGAAGCGGCTGCCGGCCAGGTTATGGCGGATCAACGCTGCCTCGACCACCGGGGCGATATCGTCGCGCTGCATCTGGATAGCGGACAGGTTGACGGCGACGCGCATCCTGCAGTCACCGCCGCATTCCTCGTCCCACCAGCGCAGCGTTCGCGCGGCTTCGTCCATCGCCCAGCGGCCGAGCGGGACGATCAGTCCCGATTCCTCGGCGACGGGAATGAACGCACTGGGTTCGTGCTCGACACCCGATTCGTCGCGCCAGCGGGCCAGCGCTTCGAACGAGACGATCGATCCGCTCGCCAGATCGCAGATCGGCTGGAAGGCGAGGCGCAGCTGGCGTTCCTCGATCGCGCGGCGCAGCGCGGTTTCCATCGCGAACTGTTCCCGCGCCAGCGCGAACGCCTGCGTCTGATAGCTTTCGACCTGCCGGCCCGTCTTCGCCCGCTTGACTGCGAATTGCGCGTTGCGGATCAGTTCCTCGACATCGTCGATCGCATCGTTGCCGTGCGCGATGCCGATCGAGCATTCGACCCCGATCTCGTAATCGCTCAGGCGGAACGGTGCTGACAGCGCCCGCTGGATGCGTTCGGCGAGCCGCGTCGCTTCGGCAGGATCGTCGTCGACCGCCATCAGGATTCCGAATTCGTCGCCGCCGATCCGCGCCAGCGAATCGCGCGCGCGGAGCGCCCCCTTGATGCGCCGCGCGACCGTGATCAGCAGTTCGTCGCCCGCAAGGCCGCCCAGACAGGCGTTCAGCCGCCCGAACCGGTCGAGGTCGATGACCAGCACGGCATGCCCGCCGCGATCGGCCTGCACCGCCTCGATCATGTCGCTGAAGCCTTCGCGGTTCGGCAGGCCGGTCAGGCTGTCGGTCGTCATCTCCCGCCGCAGCGATCGTTCGGTATGGACCTGCGCGGTCAGGTCGATGAAGGCGACCTGGCATCGGTCGCGCAGGGCGGGTGTCGGCCGCGCCAGCGTAACCCGATAATAGCGCGAATCGATCACCTGTCCGATCGACCAGTCGAAATCGCTGCGAACGTCGGTGGATCGCAGAAACGCGTCGATCCGGCTGCTGAGCAGCGCCAGCATCGGCGACCGGTCCGCATTCACGCCCAGTCCGGCCAGCCGATAGGCGCGATTGACCGCAAGAAATTCGAACGCCGGCCCGGCGCGAACGACCTGCACCGTCGGGATCGGGATCAATTCCAGATCGCGCTCGAACAGATCCGGCCCGTCGATCGGTTGGGGGAACATGTCGGACGAGGCGGTTGCCATAGCGCCCGTGTAGGCATGGTTCGTTAAGAGCGACTGAAAATCCCGTTATTATGTCCGACAGCGGCGCCAGTCGGGCCGACTGACGTCAGCTGCCGAACCGGTTGTCACGCGGAAAACCGGTCGGCGGCGTCCGTCCCGCCGCACCGCGTGCGGTCCGCCACAGCGACAGATCGCTTTCGGTACGCGTGCGTCCGGTGCCGCCACCCATCGGCCAGCTCATTCCCTCGGCGAATACGAACGTGGTCGCGTCGGACAGGCTGCCTTCGCGGAAACGCTGGATCTGCACGCCCTGTCCGCGGGTCATCACCGGCAGTTCGGCAATCGGAAAGACCAGGAATTTGCGGTTGTCGCCGATCGCCGCGACGTAATCGGCGTTGGCGACGACCGGCCGGACGATCAGCAGTCTGGCACCGACACGCGGCGTCATGACCGTCTTGCCCTTGCGCGTCTCGGCGATCACCTCTGCCACCGGCACCCTGAAACCGCGCCCATCGGTCGCGGCGATCAGCAATTGCTCGATCCCGCGCGCATTCAGAAAGGCGGTGATACCGATGGACCCGTCGAGGTCGATCATCGCCCGCACCGGCTCGCCGAATCCGCGCCCGCCCGGCAGCTTGTCCGCGCCCAGCGTAAAGAACCGGCCGTTCTCCGCCGCGAGCAGCAGCTTGTCCGTCGTCTGCGCGTGAAAGGCGAAGGCGGGACCATCGCCCTCCTTGAACTTCAGCGTCTCGGCCGACGAGAGATCGCCATGCCCCTTCATCGCGCGAATCCAGCCGCGCTGCGACAGGATGACGGTGATCGGCTCGCGCTCGATCATCGCCTCCAGCGGAATGTCGCGCGTCGGCGCGGCTTCCTCGATCGTCGTTCGCCGCGCCCCCAGCGCCGTTTCCGGCCCGTAGCGGTCGCGCACCTTCTTCAGGTCACGCTTCATCCGCCGCTTCTGCTTGGCCGGATCGGCGAGCAGCGCCTCCAGCTCGCCGCGCTCCTTGTCGAGCTTGTCGCGCTCGCCGCGGATCTCGAATTCCTCCAGCCGGCGCAAGCTGCGCAGCCGCATGTTCAGGATCGCCTCCGCCTGCCGGTCGGTCAGGCTGAATTCGGCGATCATCACCTGCTTCGGCTCGTCTTCGGTCCGGATGATCTCAATCACCCGGTCGAGGTTGAGATAGGCGACCAGATAGCCTTCGAGCAGCTCGATCCGGTCGGCGATCTTGCCCAGCCGATGCCGCGTGCGTCGTTCCAGCACCACGAACTGATGCTCGACCCAGGCCTTCAGCGCGCCGCCCAGCGACATCACCCGCGGCGTGCGATCCTTGTCGAGCACGTTGAGGTTCAGGCTGATCCGCGTCTCCAGATCGGAAAAGCGGAACAGTCCGTCTATCAGCACCTGCGGATCGACCGTGCGGCTGCGCGGCTCCAGCACGATGCGCACCTCGGCATCCGATTCGTCGCGCACGTCGGTCAGGATCGGGAATTTCTTGTCGTTGATCAGGCCGGCGATCTGTTCGATCAGCTTGCCCTTCTGCACGCCGTAGGGAATCTGGCTGACAACCACCTGCCATCCGCCGCCCTTCTCACGCTCGATTACCCAACGCGCGCGCACCCGGAAGCCGCCGCGCCCGGTGGCGTAGCTTTCCGCGATCACCGCTGCCGGATCGACCACCAGCCCGCCGGTCGGAAAATCCGGACCCTTCACATAGTCCAGCACCGCCACGTCGGGTGCGTCGGGCTTGTCGACCAGCATGATCGCGGCATCGAGCAGTTCGGCGGCATTATGCGGCGGGATACTGGTGGCCATGCCGACTGCGATGCCGCTCGCGCCGTTCGCCAGCAGATTGGGGAACAGGCCGGGGAACAGTTCCGGCTCCTGCTCCTCACCGTTGTACGTCGGGCGATAGGCGACGGCATCCTCGTCCAGCCCGTCCATCAGGTCGATCGCGACCTGCGTCAGCCGCGCCTCGGTGTAGCGATAGGCGGCGGCATTATCGCCATCGATGTTGCCGAAATTGCCCTGCCCGTCGACCAGCGGATAGCGCAGCGCGAAATCCTGCGCGAGGCGGACCATCGCGTCGTAGACCGATTGGTCGCCATGCGGATGGTACTTGCCGATGACGTCGCCGACGACGCGCGCGCATTTCTTGTAACCCTGCGATGGATCGAGCTTCAGCAGCCGCATCGCCCACAGAAGACGCCTGTGAACAGGCTTCAGGCCATCGCGCACATCCGGCAAGGATCGCGCGGTGATCGTCGACAATGCATAGACCAGATAGCGGTCGGACAGAGCGGTATCGAACGGCGCATCGAGGATGCCGATCGGGGGTTCCTGAAAGTCGGTGGCCATATCGGGAACACCCTAAGCGGCAGGGCCGGAAACGGCAACGTCCCCTACTGCGGCCGCCAATAGCGCCCGATGTTGCCGCCCGGTCTCGCGCCAGTCGTAGCGTTCGGCATAGACCCGCGTCGTCGGCCGATCCGGCAGCGCGTTCAGCAAACGCGCCACCGCATCCCGAATCGCACCTGCGGAACGATCCGCGCTCAGCAATCCCGCCTCGGGCACTTTCACTACCTCGGGCGAACCCCAGACCGGCGTCGCGACCAGCGGCGTGCCGCATGCCAGCGCTTCCAGCAGCACGTTGGCGATCCCTTCGCGATCCGCGCAGTTCAGCGCGATGTCCGCCGCACCGTACAGGTCGGGCAACCGCTGCTGCTCGACATGGCCAAGGAACCGCACACGATCCGCCACGCCCAGCTCGACCGCCAGCGTCCGCAGCGCCGTGTCGCGCGGCCCGTCGCCCGCGATCATCAGCGTGCATTCCGGCAGGTCCGCCACCGCCCGGATCGCCAGATCATGCCCCTTGCGATCGATCAGATGTCCGACCGAGAGCAATGCAGGTCCCTCGATCCCCAGTTCGCGGCGCAACGCCGCCCGATCCGCCGGCGGCCGGAACAGGACGAGGTCGACGCCATGTTCCACCACGCTCACCTTGTCCGCCGCCGCACCCAATGCCAGCAGTTCGTCGCGCAGCGCACCGCATACGGTCGTCACCGCCGCCGCCCGCTCCACGGCCCGCAGGATCATGCGCCGCTCCGCGCGATGCTGCGGGATCAGGCTGACGTCCGTGCCGAGCGCGCTCATCAGATACGGCCGCCCGAACGCCCGCGCCAACAGCCCCGCAGCCACCCCGTCCGGGTACAGGTAATAGCTGTCGATCACGTCGAAATCGAACGTCCTGCGCAGCTTGGCGATATGCGGATACAGCGCCGCCGCCATCAGCCCGGGTGCCGCCATCATCCCGACCTTCGGCACCACCGGATACCGCGGATGGCTCACCGCGACCCCGCGCCGCACCGCCTCGCGCGGCGCCTGCGCGAATGCCGCGTAGCGACCGAAGATCGCGTTGACGCTCGGGAACCACGGCACCGGTGCGACCACCCGCACCTCGTCGCCGGGTGCGACCAGATGCGCAACGCGGTGCTCGATGAAGATGCCGTGCCGCCGCTGCGCGTCGTTCGGGTACAGGCTGGACAGAACCAGAATTTTCATCGCCGCCCCCTTGCGCTCGCGTAACGAAAGATTGCGTAGCCGCGCCACCCTTAACAACTCGCCTTCGCGCAGGGCAGTGGATGGTCGCCACCACATCGGCTAGCGCGAGAGTCGCCCATGACCGACTATCTCACCTGGCCCGATCTGACCGCCCGTCCGCGCGAAACCCCGGATGCGACGATCGCCTACGGCCCAGATCCACTCCACCGCATCGACCTGTGGCGTCCCGCCGGTGCGGGGCCGCACCCGGTCGTGCTGATGGTCCACGGCGGCTGCTGGCAGACGGGTATCGCCGATCGCCGCCTGATGGACTGGGTCGCCGCCGACCTGCGCAGCACGGGCGTGGCGGTATGGAACATCGATTATCGCGGCGTCGATCGCGACGGCGGCGGCTATCCCGGCACCTTTCGCGACACGGCAGCCGCAGCCGACCGCCTGCGCGGCGACGCCGCCGCTTATGGCCTCGACGTCAGCCGCATGGTCGCGGTCGGCCATTCCGCCGGTGGCCATCTCGCGCTCTGGCTGGCGGCACGGCCCCGCCTGCCCATCGACAGCCCGCTCCACGATCCCGATCCACTGTCGATCCCCTATGTCATCGTCCTCGGCGGCCTGCCCGATCTCGAAGCGGTCGCTGCCAGTCCCGACAATGGCTGCGGGACGGAGGTGATCGCGCAGCTCGTCGGCGACCGTCCCGCGCCCTTCGCGGACACCTCGATTCCGCCGCTCCTGCCGCTCGGCGTGCCGCAGGCACTTGTCGCCGGCCGCGAGGACAGGATCGTGCCGTATCGCATGGCGGAGGACTATGTCGCCCGCGCCCGCAAGTCCGGCGATGTCGTCAGCCTCCACACCGTCGCCGAAACCGGTCATGTCGAATTGATCGCCCCCGGCACGCCCGCCTGGGCACAAACCCGCACCCTGATCCTCGCCGCCCTCGGAGCCACCGCATGACCCGCGAAGACGCACGCGCCCTCGATGCCGCCGATCCGCTCGCACGCTTTCGCGACCGCTTCGCCTTGCCGAATGGCATCATCTATCTCGACGGCAACTCGCTTGGCGCCCTGCCCCGCGCGGTGCCGGCCGCCATCGCCGACGCGACCACCCGTCAATGGGGCGATCGCCTGATCCGCAGCTGGAACGAAGGCTGGATCGACGCGCCGGAGCGGCTCGGCGCGAAGATCGCCCCCATCATCGGCGCGGCGGCGGACGAGGTCATCGTCGGCGACACCACCTCGACCCATCTGTTCAAGGCGATCGTCGCCGCGCTCCGTCACGATCCCGCCCGCCGGACGGTGCTGAGCGAGGCCGGAAACTTTCCCACCGATCTGCATATCGCCGAGGGCGCGGTCGCCTGCGTCCCCGGCGCGCGGCTGAAGGTGGTCGATCGCGCCGCGCTTGCCGACGCACTGGACGACGACACTGCGCTGCTGCTGCTCACCCATGTCCACTACAAGACGTCCGACCGTTTCGATCTCGCGGCCTGGACCGCCCGCGCGCACGCCGCCGGCGCTCTCGTCCTGTGGGACTTCAGCCACAGCGTCGGCGCGATCCCGCTCGACGTCACCGCCGCAAATGCCGATCTCGCCGTGGGCTGCTCGTATAAATACCTCAACGGCGGCCCCGGCGCACCCGCCTTCCTCTACGTCGCGCGCCGCCATCAGGAGGCGTTCGCCAACCCGGTAAGCGGCTGGATGGGCCATGCCGAACCCTTCGCCTTCCAGGATGGCTATCGCCCTGCCGCCGGAATGAAGCGCTGGCTGGTCGGCACCCCTTCGATCCTCGCCATGGCCAGTCTCGAAGCCGCGCTCGACCTGTGGACCGACATCGACATGGCCGCCCTAACCGCGAAAAGCGCCGCTCTGTTCGATATTCTTGCCGGCGCCGGCGCGCAGGCCGGCCTCGCCTGCGTCAGCCCTGCCGACGCAGCATCGCGCGGCAGCCACATCAGCTTCCGCGCGCCCCATGCCTACGAGCTGACGCAAGCGCTGATCGCCCGCGGCGTCATCGGCGATTTTCGCGACCCGGATATCCTTCGCCTCGGCTTGACCCCGCTCTACCTCAGCCACGAGGACGTCTGGCAGGCCGGCGAACACCTCCGCGCGATCGTCGCGAGCGAGGCATGGCGTGCCCCGGAATTCGGCGAGCGCAACACGGTAACCTGAACTCGCTTTTACATTTTATTGCGCGGCGAAAACGCAGCAACCAACATCCGCTATGCCGCATTGATGGACCATAGGCCCATCGGGCCACCCAACCGATCGGCATGGATCGGACAGATATGAGGAGAGGAACGATGGCCTATCTCTTGACCGCCGGATTGCTGCTGGGCGCCGCGAGCGCCGCGGTCGGCATGACCGTCGATCATCAGAGCCGTGTGGATCACCATAGCGGCCCGGTCGCGGCGCAATACCGCGGAACGATCGCGGTGTCGCACCAGCAGGTCGGGGCGGTCGCCCCCGCAGGCAAGATGTCCACCCTGCGCTGCCGATGGGCAGCGAACATGGTCGTCGATCGTCACGCCGTCGCTGCATCGGGTGCGACGATGACCCGTCAGATCGAACGCGAGGCCGTTCTGAAGGGCACGCGACCCGGTTGGTGCAGCACCCACCGCGCCGCCATCGCGCAGGAGGTGGCCGACCGCGCCGCCGACATGAAGGGCCATTTGATCGATCTGGCGCAGGAGGACCATGAGGCACTCCGCAACGAACTCGATCGCATTCATGGCGCGCAGCGTGCAGGCTGACCGGACGCGGGCATGATCGGGCGGATCGCGGGACTGATGGGTGCGCTCGCCTGTGGGCTTGCCGTGCCGGCCCGGGCGCAACTATCACCCTCGGCCGGTGTCGAGATATCGACCGACGAGGTTCGCCGCGGTCTCAGCTGGACGGGTGGCCGCGCGGCGGCCAGTGTGGACGGGCAGGCTGTGGTCGGCCCGATCGACGGCTTGGTGCGGATCGTGACACTTCGCAACAGCGCGCGGCACGGTGATGCCGATGCGGTCGTCGACCTAGGCCTGTCGACGAACTGGGATCTGGGCGGGTTCACCGTTCGGGCGGAAGCGGCCAGCCATCTGTTCGCAGGCGCACGCGGCGGCATGGATTATCACGAGATCGGCGCGTCGGCGGGATACGGCCTTGGCCCGGTCTTCGCGACGCTCGGCACGATAATCGCCCCGTCGCAGCGCGCCATCGGCGGCAGCAACGTCTATGTCTACGCCGCCGCCAATGCCGGCGTGCCGGGCACCCCGTTCACCGTGCTGACGCGGCTGGGGCGATCTTCCGGAGACGTCGACGATCCGGATCGCGCCCGCCGGCTGCGCCCGGACGGTTCGTATATGGACTGGCGTCTTGGCATCGAGCATCGCCGCAATGCGCTGACGCTGGGCCTCGATTACACCGGCACGGATATCGACCGCGACGCCCGGCCCGGCCGCTTCACCGATCTGCGCCACAGTGACGATCGGCTGGTCGGCCGGGTCATGCTAGGCTTCTGAACGCGGTAAGCCCCGGCGAACTCAATCGTTCAGATGCGGGAACAGGACGCCGCGGATATTGATCGTCAGCTGCAGGTTCAGCGCATGGTCCATCTGCGCCCGCGATCCCGAACGTCCCGGTCGCAACTGGTTGAGATACCCGATATCCGCCATCATCTGCTTGCCGATCGGCAGCATCACACCGACGATGTTGCGCATCCGCTCATAGCCGCTGCGCTGGCCCCAACGCGTTGTGTTGGGCAGGAAGAAGCTTTCGTGGCTGACGAACACCGCGGTCTTCCCTGCACCGATCCGATGATTGTACCGCACCAATGGTCTGATCCGGAATCCGATCTCGTCGCCGCGCGGGCTGAAGCGTTCATCTACGCGGAACCGCGTCGTGATCGGCCCGAACGTCCCCACGACCTGCTGTCGAAACCGGTCCTCGTTGGTTCCCGAATTGCCATTATGCGCACCGACCTTTCGATAGCCTAGGCCCAGCTCAAGGCTCTTGGTCGCCTTGATGCCCAGCAACGCTCCGAATTCGGTCTGGTACAATCCATCCTGGCGATCGCTGAACCGTGCGATCTGTTCCAGCGTGACGCGCACATCCTCGGTCAGCGGCACGTTGGTGTTGATCTGCGTCCACAGCTGCTCGTCCTGCTGTTGCGCGCTTGCGGGCAGGGCGACGATCGCCAACCCCGCAGCGCAGATCGGGCGCCATGCGGCGCGCAGGATGGACGGATGGGTCACACCTGCGCGTTACGCCGGCGCAACAGCGATGTCACCGCTCATCGCACCTGATGCCCGGCTTGACGCGATATCCTATCAAGCCGATGGTATATCGACATCGCGGGAGAGAATGCCATGCGCAGGTTCGTTGCAACGGTCGGTATCGCAGCACTCTCGCTGGCAGGATGCAGCAGGGCGCCCGACAGCGCCGAGACCGGCCCGGTATTGGGCAATGCGACCACGGCCGGACTGGCCTTTACCTACGGCTACAGCCTCACTCTTCCTGCACGTGCGATCGACGAATTGCAGGAAGCGCATGCCGCTGCCTGCGAAGCGCTGGGCTCCGAACGCTGCCGTATCACCGGCATCACCTATAACGTCGACCATGCCGGCGACGTGTCGGCCAGCCTGTCCGCCAACGTCGCGGCACCGCTCGCCCGCCGCTTCGGCCGCGACGCGATCACCGCTGCCGAACGCGTCGGCGCGACGCTGACGGGTGCCAATATCGGCGGCACCGAAGCGGCGGCGGAGGTGTCCGCGGCCACTGGCCAGTCCGGCGAAGCGCAGGTCGACCTCGCCCGCATCGACCGTGAACTTGCCCGTTCCGACCTGCCCGCCGCCGAGCGCGCCGAGCTCCAGTCGCAGCGCGCCGTCCGCCTTGCCGATCTGCGCGCCGCAGCGGGCACCCGCACCGGAGCGCGGGCCAGCATCGTCACCGCACCCGTCCACTTCACCTATTCCACCGGTCGCGGCGCCGGCTTCGTCAACCGGCTGCGCGATTCGGCCGACACCGCCCTCGGCTCCACCGCCGCCACGCTCGGCGCGGCGCTATGGCTGCTCGCGGTCCTGGGGCCGCCTTTCCTGGGGCTGATCATCCTCGCGTTGCTCTGGCGCCGGTTCGGCCGTCCACTTTGGGCGCGCCTGCTCGCCGCGACGGATCGGCCAGTGGCGCAACCTCGCGATCCGGCATGATCCACACCGATTGCACCCCCGCCCCCCTTCCCTTATAGCCCCGCCCATTCCGGCCCCGGCCCGCGATCCCTCGCGCCGCCGGGGCTGCTCTATTCAGGGGACATGCGCATGGCTCGGCGCCGCCAGATCTACGAAGGCAAGGCCAAGATCCTGTACGAGGGTCCCGAACCCGGCACGCTGATCCAGTATTTCAAGGACGACGCCACCGCCTTCAACGCCCAGAAAAAGGGTACGATCAACGGCAAGGGCGTACTCAACAACCGGATTTCCGAGCACATCTTCACGCTGCTCGACGCGATCGGCGTGCCGACGCACTTCATCCGCCGCCTCAACATGCGCGAACAGCTGATCCGCCAGGTCGAGATCGTGCCGATCGAAGTGGTGGTACGCAACATCGCCGCCGGCTCGCTGTCGAAGCGGCTGGGGATCGAAGAGGGCGTCAAGCTGCCCCGCACGATCATCGAATATTATTACAAGGACGACGCGCTCGGCGATCCGATGATCTCCGACGAACATATCGCTGCGTTCGGCTGGGCGAGCCAGGAGGAGATGCACGACATCGCCGACCTCGCGATCCGCGTGAACGACTTCCTCACCGGCCTTTTCGCCGGCGTCGGCATCAAGCTGGTCGACTTCAAGCTCGAATTCGGCCGCATCTGGGACAATGATTACGGCCGCATCATCCTGGCGGACGAGATCAGCCCCGACGGCTGCCGCCTGTGGGACATGGACACCAACGAGAAGATGGACAAGGACCGCTTCCGCCGAGACCTCGGCGGAGAGGCGGAGGCCTATCAGGAGGTCGCGCGCCGCCTCGGCCTGATGCCCGAAGGCGAAGACAGCGCCGTCCTCGATCTCGACAGCCATCGCAAGCGGCGGGGTAAGTAAGCTCATGAAACTGCGTATCTTCGTCACCCTGAAGCCCGGCGTGCTCGACCCGCAGGGCCGCGCCATCCATCACGCGCTCGGATCGCTCGGATTCGAGGGAGTCGAGGACGTCCGCGCCGGCAAGGTGTTCGAAATCGAAGTCGCCGACGCGACCACGGACGAGGCGATCGACGGCATGTGCCGCCAGTTGCTCGCCAACACCGTCATCGAAAACTACCGGGTGGAGCGCCTGTAATGCAGACCGCGGTCATCGTCTTTCCAGGCTCCAACTGCGACCGCGACCTTGCCGTCGCGCTGGAAGCGGTGACCGGCGTCAAGCCGGCGATGGTCTGGCACGGCGACAGCGAACTGCCGGACGGCATCGGCCTCGTCGCCGTCCCCGGCGGCTTCTCCTACGGCGATTACCTTCGCTCCGGCGCGATCGCTGCCCGCTCGCCGATCATGCAGGCGGTCGTCGAACGGGCAGGCAAGGGACTGCCGGTGCTCGGCGTCTGCAACGGCTTTCAGGTGCTGACCGAAGCCGGCCTGCTGCCCGGCGCGCTGATGCGCAATGCCGGGCTGAACTTCGTCTGCCGCGATGTCGCGCTGACGGTGGATAACGCGCAATCGGCCTTCACCAGCCGCTATGGCGCCGGCGAGACTATCACCGTTCCCGTCGCGCACCATGACGGCAATTACTTCGCCGATGACGCGACGCTCGACCGACTCGAAGGCGAAGGCCGCGTCGCCTTCCGCTATGGCGAGCAGGTCAACGGCTCGGCGCGCAACATCGCCGGTATCCTCAACGCGGACGGCAACGTCCTCGGCATGATGCCCCACCCCGAGCGCAAGATCGAGACCGCCCACGGCGGGACCGACGGGCGACGCCTGTTCGAAGGCGTGCTGGAAACGATCGGGGCCTGAGCCCGTCCTACACCCGTGCGCGGAACGGCGTGAAGTCGGTCTCGCGATCGAACACATCCACACCCTCCGCCCGCTTCAGCGCTCCCACGATGGCGTAGGTCAGCGGCGTCAGCACGACCTCCCACGCCACCTTCAACGCCCATTGCGTCAGCATGACCGTCACCACCAGACCCGGTGTGAACCCCTCCGCGCCGAGGAACGCGAGCGGGTAGAAGATCAGGCTGTCCACCCCCTCCCCCAGCACCGTAGAACCGATCGTGCGCGCCCATAGATGCTTGCCGTCGCTCCACAGCTTCATCCGCGCCATGACGTAGGAATTGACGAATTCGCCCGCCCAGAAGGCGCAGACGCTGGCCAGCACGATCCGCGGCACCTGGCCGAAGATCGTCGCATAGGCCGCCTGGTTGGTCCATGTCGGCGCCGGCGGCAGCGCGACGACGATCCAGCTCATGAAGGCCATGAACACCACGGCGGCGGTGCCGGCCCAGATCACGCGGCGCGCACGCGCATAGCCATAGACCTCGGTCAGCACGTCGCCGATGACATAGCTGATGGGGAAAAAAAGGATGCCGGCGCCGAACGGCCACGGCCCGATCCCCGGCAGTACGATCTGCGCGACCTTGCCCGCGCCGATCACGTTCGACAGCAGCAGGATCGCGACGAACGCCGCCATGACGAAATCGTAATAGCGAAACACCCGTCCGCTCATCGCGCCCGCGTCAACCGCCGGATCAACCGCATCGTTCATGGACCGCGACTATATGGCTGTTCCCGTTCCGCGCAATCCGCGCTATCCGGCCCCGGCGCGCGCCCGTAGTTCAACTGGATAGAGCACGAGCCTTCTAAGCTTGGAGTTGCAGGTTCGAGTCCTGCCGGGCGCGCCAGCTCATTCCCACTCGATCGTGCCGGGCGGCTTCGACGTATAGTCGTAGACGACGCGGTTGACGCCCTTCACCTCGTTGACGATCCGCGTCGCCACCCGAGGCAGGAAGTCGCTGGGGAAGTCGAACACCTCCGCCGTCATGCCGTCCGTGGACGTTACCGCGCGCAGCGCGAGGACGTAATCGTAGGTGCGGCCGTCGCCCATCACGCCGACCGTGCGGACCGGCAGCAACACCGCGAACGCCTGCCAGATCGCATCGTAGAGGCCGGCGTTGCGGATTTCTTCGAGATACACCGCGTCGGCCTTGCGCAGGATGTCGCAACGTTCCCTTGTGACCTCGCCGGGTATGCGGATGGCGAGGCCAGGTCCGGGGAACGGATGGCGACCGACGAACACGTCGGGCAGACCCAGTTCGCGACCCAGCGCGCGCACCTCGTCCTTGAACAATTCGCGCAACGGCTCGACGAGCTTCATGTTCATGCGTTCGGGCAGGCCACCGACATTGTGGTGACTCTTGATCGTCACCGACGGGCCGCCGGTGAAGCTGACGCTCTCGATCACGTCGGGATAGAGCGTGCCCTGCGCCAGGAACTCCGCGCCGCCGATCTTCTTGGCTTCGGCTTCGAAGACGTCGATGAAGGTCTTGCCGATGAACTTGCGTTTGGCCTCGGGATCGGTGACGCCGGCAAGGCCGTTCATGAACAGCGTCTGCGCCTGCACATGGACGAGCGGGATGTTGTAATGGCCCCGGAACAGGCCGACGACCTGCTCCGCCTCCCCTGCCCGCAGGATGCCGCCGTCGACGAAGACGCAGGTCAGCTGGTCGCCGATCGCCTCGTGGATCAAGAGCGCAGCGACCGAGGAATCGACACCGCCGGACAGACCGCAGATGACCTTGCCCTTGCCGACCTGTTCGCGGATTTCCGCGATCTTCGCGTCGCGGAATTCGGCCATCGTCCAGTCGCCCTTGAGGCCGCAGACGTGGCGGGCGAAGTTGGCGATCAGCTTGCCGCCATCGGGAGTGTGAACAACCTCGGGGTGGAACTGGACGCCGTAGAACCGGCGCGCCTCGTCGGCGACGATCGCGAACGGCGCGCCTTCCGAGGTGGCGACGGGGACGAAGCCGGGGGGAAGCGCGTCGACCTTGTCGCCGTGGCTCATCCACACCTGATGGCGCTCACCCTCCGCCCACAGGCCGTGGAACAGGCCGCAGTCGGACTTCACGTCGACGAATGCCTTGCCGAACTCGCCGCCGTCGCCGGAGATGATCACGTTGCCGCCGAGCTGCGCACTCATCAACTGCTGGCCGTAGCAGATGCCTAGGATGGGCACGCCGGCTTCGAAGAACCGCTGCGGGGCGCGGGGCGACGTGGCGAGCGTGACGGATGCGGGGCCGCCAGACAGGATGATCCCGGCGGGCTTCATCCGGTCGAAGGCTTCCTCGGCGGACTGGAAAGGGGCGATCTCGCTATAGACGCCGGCTTCGCGGACGCGACGGGCGATGAGCTGGGTCACCTGGCTGCCGAAATCGACGATGAGGATGCTGTCGGGGTGCTGCATGGGCGCAGGCCTTAGCGGCGCAGCCGCATAAGGCCAAGCCCGGCCGGCGGGGCATCGCCCCGTCCGACGACGCGGCTTTGCCGCGACGCGATTGGGATACGCCCTCACATGCCGCAAAACGAAAAAGGCCGCACCATCGCTGGTACGGCCTCCTCCTATTGCAGCGACCCGGCAAAGCCGTGTCGTCGGACGTCGCTTTTCGCGACGCCGGACGAGGCTTTAGCCTCGACCCAGCTTCGCTGGCTTTTATGCCGCCTCGTCGAAATCCTCGTCCGACTGGACGGGACCCGAATCCTGGCCCTTCGCCGACACGTCGCGATCGACGAACTCGATGATCGCCATCGGCGAGGCGTCCGATGCACGGATGCCGGCCTTGATGATGCGGGTGTAGCCGCCGTTGCGGTCGGCGTAGCGCGACGCGAGAACGTCGAACAGCTTCACCAGCTGCGCATCGTCGAGCAAACGCGCATGCGCCAGACGACGGTTGGACAGGCCACCCTTCTTCGCCAGCGTGATCAGCTTCTCGATGTAGGGACGCAGTTCCTTCGCCTTGGCGACGGTGGTGGTGATCTGCTCATGCTTGATGAGCGCGGCCGACATGTTGCGGAACAGGGCCGTACGATGGGCCGAGGTACGCTGCAGCTTACGACCGCCAACGCGATGACGCATGGGTAATTCCTTCGTTCGTTAAGGGGCCGTTCGAGGTACCCCAGAGCCGGTGACATATGAGGCAGCCACCCTTTGCCTGTCTTGTTACCTCTCCCGCACGAGCTTGGGAGAGGGTTGGGAAAGGGCGGTACGGCAAAGCCGCACCGTTCACGTCGAACGGGTCAGTGTCGCGGCTTGGCCGCTCTCCTGCCCGTCGGCCGGGCTGATCGCCGAGGCGGCGGATAGCATCGCTATCCGCCTGCGATCAGCCCATGATTTCCTGCTCGAGCTTCTTCGCCATCTCTTCGATGTTCTCGGGCGGCCAGCCCGGGATCTCCATGCCGAGGCGCAGACCCATCGAGGACAACACTTCCTTGATCTCGTTCAACGACTTGCGGCCGAAGTTCGGGGTCCGAAGCATCTCGGCCTCGGTCTTGCCGACCAGGTCACCGATATAGATGATGTTGTCGTTCTTGAGGCAGTTCGCCGAACGCACCGACAGTTCGAGCTCGTCGACCTTCTTGAGAAGGTAACGATTGATCTGCTGGGTATCGCCCGCCGTCTCGCCGCCAGCCGCCGGAGCAGCCGCCTGACCGATCGGAGCGGACGAACGCGTGATCGACGAATCGTCGAAGTGAACGAACAGCGCGAGCTGGTCCTGAAGGATGCGACCGGCATAGGCCACCGCGTCTTCCGGGGTCACCGTGCCGTCGGTCTCGATCGTCAGCGTCAGCTTGTCGTAATCCAGGTCCTGTCCGACGCGGGTCGGGTCGACCTTGTAGGACACCTGACGTACCGGCGAGTAGAGCGCATCGACCGGGATCAGACCGATCGGCGCATCGGCCGGACGGTTTGCGGTCGCAGGCACGTAGCCCTTACCGATGTCGGCGGTCAGCTCCATGTTGAGCGTCGCACCTTCATCGAGATGGCACAGCACCAGCTCGGGGTTCATCACTTCGATGTCGCCCGACACGGCAATGTCGCCGGCCTTCACTTCGCCGGGACCCGTTGCGGAAAGCTGGAGGCGCTTCGGCCCCTCGCCCTGCATGCGGATCGCGATCTGCTTGACGTTCAGAACGATGTCGGTGACGTCCTCGCGAACGCCCGCCAGGCTGGAGAATTCGTGCAGCACGTTCTCGATCTTGATCGAGGTCACGGCGGCACCCTGCAGCGAGGAGAGCAACACGCGACGCAGCGCGTTGCCGAGTGTCAGGCCGAAGCCACGCTCCAGCGGCTCGGCCACGAAGCTAGCCTTGCGCTTGCCATCGCCGCCCTTCTTCTCAAGGCCGTTGGGCTTCTTCAGTTCCTGCCAGTTCTTTGCATTGACAGACACAGGTGTCCCCTAATTTGGGCCGGAACAGGGGGCAGCTCCAGCCGGGAGAAAAACGCACCGACTCGTCAGCCGGCGCGTGAAAGATCAGACGCGACGACGCTTCGAAGGACGCACGCCATTGTGCGGGATCGAGGTGACGTCGCGGATCGACGTGATCTGGAAACCGACCGCCTGCAGCGCACGGAGAGCCGATTCACGGCCCGAACCCGGACCCTTCACTTCGACTTCGATGGTGCGAACGCCGTGCTCGGCGGCCTTCTTGCCGGCGTCTTCCGCGGCCACCTGAGCGGCGTACGGGGTCGACTTGCGGCTGCCCTTGAATCCCATCGCGCCGGCGGACGACCACGAAATGGCGTTGCCCTGCGCGTCGGTGATGGTGATCATGGTGTTGTTGAAGCTGGCGTTCACATGCGCGACGCCAGAGGTGATGTTCTTGCGTTCGCGACGGCGAATACGCTGCGGTTCACGTGCCATGGATGATTCCTGACCTTGTTAGCTGAACGCCGGGCGATCGTTTCCGACCTGCTCCGGCGGAGAAGTGAGCGCGGCTGGCGCTTACTTCTTCTTACCTGCGATCGGCTTCGCCTTGCCCTTGCGGGTGCGCGCATTGGTGTGCGTGCGCTGGCCGCGGACCGGCAGGCCCTTGCGATGACGCAGGCCGCGATAGCAGGCGAGGTCCATCAGGCGCTTGATGTTCATCGCGGTCTCGCGACGCAGATCACCCTCGACCGTGTGGTCGGCGTCGATCGTCTCGCGGATCTGGAGAACCTCCTGATCGGTCAGGTCCTGAACGCGGCGCTCGGGCGCGATGTTCAGCTTGGCGGTGATTTCCTTCGACTTGGTCAGACCAATGCCGTGAATGTAGGTCAGCGCGATCACCACGCGCTTGTTGGTCGGGATGTTGACACCCGCGATACGTGCCATGAAATGTTTCTCCTAGCTCCACAGGGGTCGGCATGGCTAGCCACGACCCCCATCTCGTCGCATCCTCCGAACAACACCGCCCGCTCCTGCCATTGCGTCTACGCAAAGCGCGGCGAGCGCAGACGAGCGCCGCCGGAGCATCCGGTATTTCGGAGGGATGTGCAGTTAGGCGCGCGCTAACGCGGTGTCAAGCAACGGGTTCCGCCGGACCGCGGTCGATCATGCCCGGCGCCGCAGTTCCGCCGCGCTGCCGCACCAGCGCTTGCCGCCAGCGATGAAGCGCGATGCCGGTCCACAACAGCTCGACCGCACCGAATGGCCATGCACCTTGCAGGAAGCCATAGGCGGAACTGAGCAGGCAGCCGAACGCGAAGCCCAGCGTCCACCACGGCGAGCGCGCCTCCATCATATAGCAGAGCAGCATGAACAGGATGGCGAACAGGCCGAACATGTTGAGCGAATTCATCGGGATCTCCTGATCGATTCTCTGCCGCGATCATGGCCCGATACTGCGGCCGGATCGACGCCGTTAACCATTTGGTAGGTCGGAAAGCGCGATAGCCGGGGCTCGTTCAAAGGATTGCGCCATGGCCCTGTCACAGCATGTCTATAGCCGGATCGCCAAGAAGGTGCAGGCCCCCTTGCCGGCCACCGCGGGCTGGTCGCCACCGCCGATGCGGGACCTGATCGCGCGAATCGACGCCGCACTGCTCGAACGGCGCGCGTCCTGAGGTCGCGGGCACCAGCCTACATCAGCGGGAACGGCGCCCGGGCGGAGAAGGCCATCAGCAACAGCATGCCCGACAGGCCCGCAGACAGGCCGCACAGCACATAGCCGATATATTGCAGCATCGGTGGATTGGGCCGCTTGAGCCGGGCGTTGCGGGACGCACCCTGCAACACGAAGCTCATCAGCATGCCATAGGTAAAGACGATCGCCCCAAGCATAACGCTCCTTTTTGCCGAAACCGGCGCAAAGCCCCCGCGACCTGCCGGCCGCGTGTCGTAAGCGGCCCCCCGACCGCCATCGTCGAACACTATATCGTGCCCACGCTAGCAAGCGGTTAACCCTCAGCCGGGCGGGAAACGCGACGAATTCGCTCGCTTCAGATCGGCAGGACGATCCGTGCGATCAGTCCGGGTGCGTTGTCGGCCAGTTCGAAGCGGCCGTCGTGCAGCCGCGCCGCCGCCTCGATCAAAGCCATGCCGAGTCCGGCCCCCGGCGTGGTCCGCGCGGCATCCAGCCGCCCGAAGCGCTTGCGTGCCTGCGCGCGATCCGATTCGGCGATGCCGGAGCCGCGATCCTCGACCTGGATTGCGATCGCCTGCCCGTGCACGACCAGCCGCAGCGTCAACACGCCCCCGTCGGCGGCATGCTTCAGCGCATTGTCGATCAGGTTGGTGATCGCCTGACTGAGCAACTCGCGATGCAGCGGCATCGCCGGCGCGGACGCGTCGATCGCGACGGTGAAGTCGAGCCCCGCCTCCTCCGCCACTGGCTCGTACAGTTCGGCGATTTCCCCGACGAGTGCGGCAGGCTCGACCATGATGAAGCGATCGCGTGAGACCGATTCGGAACGGCTGATTTCGATAACCATGGTCAGCATGCGCATGACGAGGTCGGTTTCGACCAGTAGCCCGCCCAACGCCGCCTCTCGTGCAGCAGGATCGGCGATCAGCACCGCCTGTTCGGTCTTGGTGCGCAACCGCGTGAGCGGCGAGCGCAGATCGTGTGCCAGGCTGTCGGTGACGAGGCGGAGTTCCACCATCAGCCGTTCCAGCTTGCCCAGCATCAGATTGAGTTGATGGCCGAGCCGATCGAACGAATCGCGGCGGGCGACCGCGACGGGAACGCGGCGCGACAGATCGCCCTCGCCTGCGGCCGCGATCACCGCCGCGATCCGGTTGAGCCGCCTGCCGACGTAGCGGGCCAGCACCAGCCCCGCAGCGACGCCGAGCACCAGCGACAGCAGCACCGCGATCGCCAGCGCGCCCTCGATCGCGCGCCGCTCCGCCTCGACGAGGTCCAGCCGACGTCCGGCGAGCAGCCAGTGTCCGCCGATCGGGCGCAGCGAATAGCCGATATCGCCGGTGGCGGCGGATGCGTCGACATCGGCGATGCGGAACAGGCTGGGGACCAGCGGCACCGCGATCCGCCGTGGCCCGAAGCCGGCGACGCGATCACCGTTGCGATTGAGCACCGCCAGCAGCAGCGAAGTATCTCCCGCGGCACGTGCATGCTCGATCGCTTCGATCACCGCCGGCAAGCCCCCCGCCCGGTAGAGCGCACGCATCGCATCCGACTGCTCGATCGTCTCGCGCCGCACGGTGCCGATCACCGCCGCATCGGTGCGGGTCCAGACGAAACCGACCAGCACCAGATTGGAGACGAGCGCCAGACCGATCGAGAGCAAGGCGATACGGGCGGTGACCGACAGGCGCATCGCCCCTCCTAAACCCGGCCATGGCGAATGGCGACAGTCCGTTACGCGGATCAGCCCCGGCCTTGCGTCCCCACCGGGCTTCAGCCGGCGTCGGCCGCCAGCCGATAGCCGGCACCGCGCACCGTATGCAGGATCGGCGAGGCAAAGCCATCCTCAAGCTTGCGGCGCAGCCGGCCGATATGGACATCGACGACGTTGCTGCCCGGATCGAAATGATAGTTCCAGATCTTTTCCAGCATCATCGTGCGGGTGACGACCTGCCCGGCGTGGCGGGCCAGGAATTCGAGCAGGTTGAATTCGCGCGCACCCAGCGGGATCGTGCGACCGGCGCGGGTGACGGCGCGGGAGAGGAGATCGATTTCGAGGTCTCCGACCGCCAGCCTCGTCCGCGCCGGTTCGGTCGCGGCACGATCCGAACGTCGGACGAGCGCCTCGATCCGCGCGGACAGTTCGGCGAACGAGAATGGTTTGCAGAGATAATCGTCGGCACCCGCCTTCAACCCGTCGACCCGGTCGTCGACTGCCGCAAGCGCGGAGAGGACGAGCACCGGCGTCGCGATGCCCGCGCCACGGATCGCGCTCACCATCGCGAGGCCGTCGAGCCCCGGCAGCATGCGATCGGCGATGATGAGGTCGAAGATGCCTTCGCTGGCAAGGAACAGGCCATCGCGCCCGTCATGTGTCACCTCGACCGCATAACCGGCCTCCGACAGCCCTTTCGCCAGATAGGCTGCGGTCGAGCTGTCATCCTCGACGATCAGGATCTTGCGGCTCACGGGACCCTCCTCACGCATCTCCGATACAGGAAAGGCCGGCGGAAAGCATCCCTTCCGCCGGCCCCCTACGGCACCCCCGGGAGTGTCGGGTACCGATCTCGCTGGCCGCATCGCGACCGTGTAATCGCTTTACCCGGATCGGAGTGGCTGCGGTGTGACCGCGACATGACAAAAGCGTCATGGAGGGGCGGGAGGAGTGGCTGGAGCCGCACCATCATTCCTCCCCCGCAAGGGGGAGGTGGCGCGGCGTAGCCGTGTCGAGGGGGAGGTAAGCGACGCCCGCCGTTATGCAACGCGTCGCTTACCTCCCCCTCCACCATCCGCTGACGCCGGGCGTCCCCTTCCCCCTAGCGGGGGAGGACTTGAACGGTCGTTAAGGTCGGTTTGGGGTGGAGCTTCCGGAGTCGTACCACCATTCCTCCCACGCGAGGGCGAGGTGGCGCGGCGAAGCCGTGTCGGAGGGGGAGGTAAGCGACGTCCGCCGCTATGCAACGCGTCGCTTACCTCCCCATCCACCATCCGGCTGACGCCGGACGGTCCCCCTCCCCCTGGCGGGGGAGGACTTGAACGATCGTTAGGATCGGTTTGGGGTGGAGCTTCCGGAGTCGTATCATCATTCCTCCCCCGCGAGGGGGAGGTGGCGCGGCGTAGCCGTGTCGGAGGGGGAGGTAAGCGACGTCCGCCGCTATGCAACGCGTCGCTTACCTCCCCATCCACCATCCGGCTGACGGTCCCCCCTCCCCTGGCGGGGGAGGACTTGAACGGTCGTTAAGGTCGGTTTGGGGTGGAGCTTCCGGAGTCGAACCACCATTCCTCCCACGCGAGCGCGAGGTGGACTGGCTTAAGAGGCCTCACCCGTCCAGAATGCTGGCGATAGCCTGTGACACATGGTCGATATCCGCCATGCCGTTCACCCGTTCCACCAGCCCGCGCGCCTGATAGATCGGCAGGATCGGCGCAGTCTTGGCGCGATATTCCTGCATACGGGTGCGGACGGTCTCCGCATTGTCGTCCGGGCGGCGCTTGAACTCGGTCGAGCCGCAGACGTCGCAGACGCCCTCCTGCCGGGGCAGCTTGAAGCGATCGTGATACCCTTCGCCACATTTGGCACAGGTATAGCGACCCTCGACGCGCTCGATCAGCGCTGCCTCGTCGACTTCCAGCTCGATGACATGGTCGAGCGTCAGGCCGCGCTCCTCAAGCAGCAGATCAAGCGCTTCGGCCTGAGCCGCGGTCCGTGGATATCCATCGAAGATCGCGCCCCCGGCGACACCCTGATCCAACCGTTCGCCGATCAACGCGGATACGATCGCATCCGACACCAGTTCGCCCGCTTCCATCACGGCCCTGGCCTGCAACCCGACGGGCGAACCCGCCTTGACCGCGGCGCGCAGCATGTCGCCGGTCGACAATTGCACCATGCCGCGCTCGGCCATCAGCCGCTGCGCCTGGGTGCCCTTGCCTGCACCCGGCGGCCCGAGAAGGATGATGTTCACGCGAGCTCTCCCTGTTCGCCCGTTGTCACGACCTCGTTAGCGGAGACGCCCGCCCTTCAGCTTCGCCTTCTTGATCAAATCGCCATATTGGTGGGCCAACAGGTGCGACTGGATCTGCGTCACCGTGTCCATCGTCACGTTGACGACGATCAACAGGCTGGTGCCACCAAGGTAGAACGGGATCGACAGCGCCGACACCAGATATTCCGGCAACAGGCAGATGATCGTCAGATACGCCGCACCGATCACGGTGATGCGGGTCAGCACGTAATCGAAATACGTCTCGGTGTTCTTGCCGGGACGGATGCCGGGAATGAAGCCGCCATAGCGCTTCAGATTGTCCGCGGTCTCCTCCGGGTTGAACACCACCGCGGTGTAGAAGAACGAGAAGAAGATGATGCCCGCGGCGTAGAGCGCCATGTACACCGGCTGCCCGTGCGCCAGATACTGGTTGAGGGTGATGATGAAATCGCCCCACTTCGATTCACCCGCGACGCGCTGGCCGGCGAACTGGCTGATCGTCAGCGGCATCAGCAGCAGCGACGAGGCGAAGATCGGCGGGATCACGCCCGCGGTGTTGATCTTCAGCGGCAGGTGGCTGCGATCCGCCTGCATGCCGCGCTGCGTTTGGCGCTTGGGGTATTGGATCAGGATGCGACGCTGCGCCCGCTCCATGAAGCAGATGAAAAGGATCAGCGCGACTACGGCGATGACGATGCCGATCAGGCGCACCGCGTCGATCGAGCCCGAACGTCCGCCTTCGAGCAGGTTGACGAGCGTCGTCGGCAGATGCGCGACGATGCCGGCCATGATGATGAGCGATACGCCGTTGCCGATGCCGCGGCTGGTGATCTGCTCGCCCAGCCACATCAGGAACATCGTGCCGCCGATCAGGCTGATCACCGCTGCGATGCGGAAGGTCATGCCCGGCTCGATCACCGCAGCGACGCCGTTGGTCGCCGACAGCGCCTCGAGCCCGACGGCGATGAAATAGCCCTGGATCGCGGTCAGCGCGACCGTGCCGTAGCGCGTGTACTGGTTGAGCTTCTTGCGGCCCGATTCGCCTTCCTTCTTGATCGCGGCGAGCTGCGGCGACAGCGAGGTGGCGAGCTGCACGACGATCGATGCGGTGATGTACGGCATCACGCCGAGCGCGATCAGCGACATGCGGCTGAGCGAACCGCCCGAGAAGGTGTTGAAGAAGTCGAGCACGCCACCGGTCGTGCGCTCGCTCAGCAGGTTGAGCGCGGTCGGGTCGATCCCCGGCAGCGGCACGTAGCTGAGCAGGCGGAAGACGATCAGCGCACCGATCGTGAACCACAACCGCTTCTTGAGGTCGGTCGCCTGTGCGAATTTCGACAGACTGATGCTTTGCGCCATCTGGTCGGCTGCGGATGCCATGCGTGTCGGTGTCCTGAAACGAAAAGCGGCGGGATGCGTTTTGACCCGCCCCGCCGCTCATATAGGCGCTCGATGCGCCTTGTCTAATCGCGACGCTATCCTTTCGGCCCATTCATCGGACCGAACCGCCGCCCCAACCCCATCGTCACCCCGGACTTGTCCCGGGGTCCACCGCGCCGCGAGGGAATCCTCAGCGGATGAGTGGATGCCGAAACAAGTCCAGCATGACGGAGGGGCTAGACAACGAAGAGAACGGCTTACGCCTTGAACGACGCCTTCTTTTCCTGGCGTGCCTTGTACTGCACGCCCTTCTTGGCGGCGGCCTTCTCGGCGGCCGGCACGACGACCGGGATTTCCAGCGCGCCGCCGGTCTTTTCGACCTGCGCCTTCGCACCGGCCGATGCGCCGGCAACCAGGAACGACAGCTTGGTCGTCAGTTCGCCCTTGGCGAGCAGACGGACGCCGTCCTTGCCGCCACGCACCAAACCGGCTGCCTTCAGCGCCGCCTGATCGATCGTGCCTTCGGCCGACAGCTTGCCCGAATCGATCGCCTTCTGGATCGCGCCGGTGTTCACCTCGGCATAATCCTTGGCGAAGATGTTGTTGAAGCCACGCTTCGGCAGACGCATGTGGAGCGGCATCTGGCCGCCTTCGAAGCCGGCGATGCTGACGCCTTCACGGCTCTTCTGGCCCTTCTGGCCGCGACCGCCGGTCTTGCCCTTGCCCGAGCCGATACCGCGTCCGACGCGGATCTTGGACTTGCGGGCACCCTGGTTGTCGCGGAGTTCGTTGAGCTTCATGATATGCACTCGCTTTCGCTTTTGTCGCGCTCCCGGCCGGGGCCGGGCTGTGGAAACTGGAAAAAGGAAGGGGGCCGGTTAGCCCCCTTCCCCGTATTTGTCACGTGGTGAACGTGGAACGGGGGTTAGCCCTGCACCTCGACCATGTGCTGCACCTTGCGGATCATCCCGCGGACCTCGGGGCTGTCCTCCAGCTCCGAAACCTTGTGCATCTTGTTGAGGCCGAGACCGATCAGCGTCGCGCGCTGGTCCTTGGTCCGGCGAATCGGCGAGCCGGTCTGCTTGATCTTGACGGTTGCCATGTCAGTTACTCCACGACGGCCGCAGCATCCGCCTCGGCGGTCTGCGAACCACCGCGGCCGATCAGGTCGGCGATCTTCTTGCCACGACGCTGTGCGACCGACTTCGGCGAAGTCTGCTCACCCAGTGCCTCGAACGTGGCGCGGATCATGTTGTAGGGGTTGGACGTACCGATCGACTTGGTCACGACGTCCGCGACACCCAGGCTCTCGAAGATGGCGCGCATCGGGCCACCTGCGATGATGCCGGTGCCCTGCGGCGCCGAACGGAGCGTCACGCGACCGGCACCGAAATGGCCGTTGCCGTCGTGATGCAGCGTGCGACCGTCCTTCAGGGGAACGCGAACCATCGCCTTCTTCGCAGCCGCAGTGGCCTTGGAGATGGCTTCCGGCACTTCGCGCGCCTTGCCGTGGCCGAAGCCGACACGACCCTTGCCGTCGCCCACGACGACCAGCGCCGCGAAGCCGAAGCGCTTGCCGCCCTTCACCGTCTTCGAGACGCGATTGATGTGGACCAGCTTCTCGATCAGCTCTTCGCCGCCGTCGTCCTGACCCGGACGACCGCCACGACCGTCGCGACCGCGACCACCGTCACGACCGCCGCGATTGCCGCCGGGGCCACCCGGACCGCGACCGCCACCGCCGCCACCGCGACCGCCACGGGGACCACCACGGCCACCGCCGCCGGGACCGGCATAGCCGCCGCCCTGCTGGCCACCCTGGGGCGCCTGTGCCTGCGTCTCCTGGGAAGCGCCTTCAGCCGCTGCGGGCTGCACGTTGTTCTCGTCAGCCATTATTAGAACTCCAATCCGGCTTCACGCGCGGCTTCCGCCAGCGCCTTGACACGGCCGTGGAACAGGAAGCCACCGCGATCGAACACGACCTGCGTCACGCCGGCTGCCTTCGCGGCCTCCGCCACGCGGGTGCCGACTGCCGCCGCTGCCGCGATGTTCGCACCGGACGTGTCGCGCACGTCCTTTTCCAGGGTGGACGCCGACGCAACGGTCTTGCCGGCGACATCGTCGATCACCTGGGCGTACATATGCTTGCCCGAACGATGGATGGACAACCGCGGACGGGTGCCCGAACGCGCCTTCAGCGCGGTACGGTTGCGCCGACGGCGCTTCGCGAAAAGAGAGAGACCCTTGGTCATTACTTCTTCTTCCCTTCCTTGCGGAAGATGAACTCGCCGTCGTACTTGATGCCCTTGCCCTTGTACGGCTCGGGCTTGCGCCACTGACGAATCTCGGCGGCCAGCTGGCCGACCTTCTGCTTGTCGGAACCGCTGATCTCGACGGTGGTGGCGTCCGGCGTCTTCACCTCGATGCCTTCCGGCACGTCGATGTTGACGTCGTGGCTGTAGCCGAGCTGCAGCTTGAGGTTGCGACCCTGCGCCGCGGCGCGGTAGCCGACGCCGGTGATGAGCAGCTTCTTGGTGAAGCCGTCGGTCACGCCGGTCACCAGGTTCTGCACCATCGTACGCTGCATGCCCCAGAAGGCACGGGCGCGCTTGGTGTCGTTCGCCGGCTGCACCGAAATGCCGCCGTCCTCGATCGTGTAGCTGATCTCGTCGCGCATCGGCATCGTGAGGGTGCCCTTGGGACCCTTCACGCTGATGATGCCCTTGTCGATCGACGGCGTCACGCCGGCCGGTACGGGAACCGGCTTCTTACCGATGCGGCTCATCAGAAGACCTCCGCAAGGACTTCGCCGCCGACATTCTGCTCGCGCGCTTCCGCGTCGGACAGAACGCCGCGAGGCGTCGAAACGATGGTGATGCCGAGGCCGTTGCGGACGCGCGGCAGTTCCTGCGAACCGGAATAGACGCGGCGGCCGGGCTTCGAGACGCGCGCGACGTGCTTGATCGCGGGCTGGCCCTCGAAATACTTCAGCTCGATGCGGACGCCCGCTGCCGGACCCATCTGCTCGTCGCTGTAGCCACGGATGTAGCCTTCGCGCTGGAGCACGTCGAGAACGCGGATGCGGAGCTTCGACGACGGCGACAGGACGGAGTCCTTCTTCGCGCGCTGGCCGTTGCGGATGCGGGTGAGCAAATCACCCAGGGGATCGGTCAATGCCATGATGGAATCCTTACCAGCTCGACTTGGTGAGGCCCGGGATCATGCCCTTGTTGGCCAGATCACGAAGCATCACGCGAGCGAGACGGAACTTGCGGTAGTACGCGCGCGGACGACCGGTGATCTCGCAACGGTTGCGGATCCGGGTCGGGTTCGAATTGCGCGGCAGTTCCGCCATCTTGAGGCGGGCGATCAGACGCTCGCTCTCGTCGAGGCTCTGGTCGTTGGCCATTGCCTTCAGCTTCGCCAGCTTGGGAGCGTATTGCTTCACAAGCTTCTTGCGACGCTCATTCTTGTTGATCGAACTCAGTTTCGCCATGGACTTAAGCTCTCTTCCTTACTTCGACAAAGCGAGGCTGCTCACGCAGCCTGCTTCTGCTCGTCAGCCTCGGGCTGCGGGAACGGGAAGCCGAACAGGCGGAGCAGCTCGCGCGCTTCGTCGTCGGTCTTCGCGGTGGTGGTGACGATCACGTCCATGCCGCGCACCTTGTCGATGCGGTCATAGTTGATCTCGGGGAACACGATCTGCTCCTTGATACCGCAGGCGTAATTGCCGCGGCCATCGAAGCTCTTCGGATTGAGCCCACGAAAATCGCGGACGCGGGGAAGAGCGATCGTGATGAAACGGTCGAGGAATTCGTACATGCGCTCGCGGCGAAGGGTGACCTTCACGCCGATCGGCATGCCTTCACGCAGCTTGAACTGCGCGATCGACTTCTTCGCCTTGGTGATCACCGGCTTCTGGCCCGCGATCAGCTCCATTTCGGAAGCAGCCTGATCGACGCGCTTCTTGTCCTGGGTCGCCTCGCCGACGCCCATGTTCAGGACGATCTTGTCGATCCGCGGAATCTCGTTGACGTTCTTGTAGCCGAACTTCTCGACCATCGCCTTGATGATCGAGTCTTCGTACATGCCCTTCATGCGGGGCTTGTAAGCTGCATCAGCCATCGATCTTGTCCCCCGTCTTCACGGCCACGCGGACCTTCTTGCCGTCCTGCGTCTCGAAACGAACGCGGGTGGGCTTGCCGTCGGCGGTCACGTGCGCAACCTTCGAGATGTGCATCGGCGCTTCGATCTTCTCGAGGCCGCCCTGCGGATTCGCCTGGGTCGGCTTCTTGTGGCGGGTGGCGATGTTCACGCCCTCGACCACGACCTTGCCGTCCTTCGGCATCGCCAGCGTCACGGTGCCGGTCTTGCCCTTGTCCTTGCCGGACAGAACGACGACGCGGTCACCCTTCTTGATCTTCGCGGCAGCCATTACAGCACCTCGGGAGCGAGAGAGATGATCTTCATGTGCTTCTTGCCACGCAGCTCGCGCACGACCGGGCCAAAGATACGGGTGCCGATCGGCTCCTCGTTCTTGTTGACCAGAACGGCAGCGTTGCCGTCGAAGCGGATGGTCGAGCCATCGGCACGGTGGATGTCCTTGGCGGTGCGGACGATGACGGCACGATGCACGTCACCCTTCTTCACCTTGCCGCGGGGCTGTGCTTCCTTGATGCTGACGACGATGATGTCGCCGACCGATGCCGTGCGACGCTTCGAGCCGCCCAGCACCTTGATGCACTGCACCCGCTTCGCGCCGCTGTTGTCTGCGACGTCGAGATTGGATTGCATCTGGATCATCGATCCATTTCCTTCTCGTCTATGGGGTGGATACCGACCCAACCCCGCCTAAAATAATGACCCCGGCGCAGCGAACTGCACCGGGGGAGCGGCCCTGTAACCACTCCGCTGGCAGGACGCAAGCCCTGCCCTCTTCATCCGCCGGCCGGGGCCGGCGGCGAATTATGCGTCGACGTCGACCCGCTCGGGCGTCGCGTGGGTGTTGACCCGATCGACGACCTTCCAGGTCTTCAGCTTCGAGATCGGCGCAGTCTCTTCGATGCGCACGGTCTCGCCCTGCTTGTACTCGTTCGCCTCGTCATGGGCGTGGTACTTCTTCGAACGACGGATGATCTTGCCGTAGAGCGGGTGCTTGACCTTGCGCTCCACGTTCACGACCACCGTCTTCTCGCCCTTGTCGGACACGATCAGTCCGGTCAGCACGCGCTTCGGCATGATTGTATCCTTACTTGGCAGCCGCGGCGCTGGTGCGCTGCGCCTGGAGGGTCTTGATCCGCGCGATGTCGCGACGGACTTCCTTGACGCGGCTCGGCTTCTCGAGCTGGTTCGTTGCCGCCTGGAAGCGGAGGTTGAACTGCTCACGCTTCAGTTGGCCGAGGTTCTCGGACAGCTGATCGTCGCTCTGGCTGACGAAATCGGTCTTAGCCATGTTTACTCGCCTCCGAGGTGGCTGGTGTCACCCAGGCGGGCGACGACCTTGACTTTGATCGGGAGCTTCATCGCGGCGCGCTCGAACGCTTCCGCAGCGATCTTGCCTTCGACGCCGTCTAGCTCGAACAGGATCCGGCCCGGCTTGACACGGGCGGCCCAGAACTCCGGCGAACCCTTGCCCGAGCCCATGCGGACTTCGGCGGGCTTGCCCGAGACGGGGACGTCCGGGAAGATGCGGATCCACAACCGGCCCTGACGGCGGATGTGGCGCGTGATCGCGCGGCGAGCCGCCTCGATCTGACGTGCGGTGATCCGCTCCGGCTCCATCGCCTTCAGGCCGTACGACCCAAAATTGAGCGAAAAGCCACTCTTGGCGTCGCCGGAGATCTTGCCCTTGAAGGCCTTGCGGAACTTGGTCTTTTTCGGTTGCAGCATGTCTGTTGCCCCTTAACGACGGTCGTCGCGGGCCGGGCGGACGCCGGAAGTCTGTGCTTCCATCATCAACCGGTCCTGCGCCATCGGGTCATGGCCGAGAATCTCGCCCTTGAAGACCCAGACCTTCACGCCGCACACGCCGTAGGACGTGTGGGCCTGGGCCTCGGCATAATCGATGTTCGCGCGCAGCGTGTGCAGCGGAACCCGACCTTCGCGATAGCTTTCCGAACGCGCGATCTCGGCACCGCCGAGGCGGCCGCCGCAAGCGACGCGGATGCCGTCGGCACCCAGACGCATCGCCGACTGGACCGCACGCTTCATGGCGCGGCGGAAGGCGATACGACGCTCGAGCTGGTCGGCGATACCCTGTGCGACGAGCTTCGCATCGATCTCCGGCTTGCGGATCTCGACGATGTTCAGCGACACGTCGGACTTGGTCATCGCGCCGATCGTCTTGCGCAGCTTCTCGATGTCCGAGCCCTTCTTGCCGATGATCACACCGGGACGGGCAGCGAAGATCGAGATGCGGCACAGCTTGGCCGGACGCTCGATGACGACCTTGGAGATGGCGGCCTGCGGCAGCGTCTTCATGATGAAGGCGCGGATCTTCAGATCCTCCAGCAGCAGCTGGCCATAATCATGGCCCTCGGCGAACCAGCGGCTGTCCCAGGTCCGGTTGATCTGGAGACGCATGCCGATGGGGTTGCTCTTGTGACCCATTATGCTTCTTCCTGCTCGCGCACGACGATGCGCAGACGGCTGAACGGCTTCAGGATGCGGGTGGACTTGCCACGGCCGCGGGTCGCGAAGCGCTTCATGACGATCGACTTGCCGACCGACGCCTCCGATACGATCAACGCATCGACATCGAGGTTATGGTTGTTCTCGGCGTTGGCGATGGCCGAAGCCAGCACCTTGCGCGCGTCGACTGCCATACCCTTGGTCGAAAAGGCGAGGATGTTCATCGCATCGCCGACCGGCTTGCCCCGGATGAGCGCGGCGACGAGGCCCAGCTTCTGCGCGGAGCCACGGATTTGCGTGCCGACCGACAGCGCTTCCTTGTCACCGACCTTGCGGGTGGATTTTGGCTTGCTCATCAGCGCTTGCCCTTCTTGTCGGCGGCGTGGCCGGGGAAGTAGCGCGTCGGCGCGAACTCACCCAGCTTCATGCCGACCATGTCTTCATTGACCGACACCGGCACGAACTTGCGGCCGTTGTAGACGTTGAACGTGAGGCCGACGAACGACGGCAGGATCGTCGAGCGGCGCGACCAGGTCTTGATCGGCGAACGCGCGTTGGTGTCCTGAGCCGTCTCGGCCTTCTTCAGAAGGCTCAGTTCGACGAACGGGCCCTTCCAGACTGAACGAGCCATGGTTAGCCCTTCCTCTTAGTCGAATGACGCGACCGGATAATCATCTTGTCGGTCGACTTATTGTGACGGGTGCGCGCACCCTTCGTCGGCTTGCCCCACGGGGTGACCGGATGACGGCCGCCCGAGGTCCGGCCTTCACCACCGCCGTGCGGATGGTCGACCGGGTTCTTGGCGACGCCGCGGGTCAGCGGACGCTTGCCCATCCAGCGCGAACGCCCGGCTTTGCCGAGGTTCTGGTTCTGGTTGTCCGGGTTCGACACCGCACCGACCGTCGCCATGCACTCGCCACGGATGTAGCGCTGCTCGCCCGAATTGAGGCGCACGATGACCATGCCGCGGTCACGACCGACGACCTGCACGTAGGTGCCGGCCGAACGCGCGATCTGACCACCCTTGCCCGGCTTCATCTCCACGTTGTGGACGATGGTGCCGACGGGGACCTGACCGATTTCCATGGCATTGCCCGGCTTCGTGTCGGTCTTCTTGGCCGCGAGGACCTTGTCGCCCGGCGCCAGCCGCTGCGGCGCGATGATGTAGGCCAGCTCTTCGTCGGCATACTTCACCAGCGCGATGAACGCGGTACGGTTCGGATCGTACTCGAGCCGCTCGACGGTGCCTTCGACGTCCCACTTGCGACGCTTGAAGTCGACGTAGCGGTACTTCTGCTTGTGGCCGCCCGCGATGCCGCGGCTGGTCACATGGCCCTTGTTGTTGCGGCCGCCCGACTTGCGCTTGCCCTCGGTCAGCGCCTTGACGGGCTTGCCCTTCCAGAGCGACGACTTGTCGACGAGGACGAGACCGCGCTGCGCGGGGGTCGTCGGATTATAATGCTTGAGTGCCATCTTACTTGGCCCCCTCGGTTACGTCGATCGACTGGCCGTCCTTCAGGGTGACAATGGCCTTCTTCATGTCGGAGCGCTGATAGGGAGCGCCCTTCCACTTCTTGGTCTTGCCCTTCTGGACGATCGTGTTCACGCCGGTCACGTTGACATCGAAGATCGCTTCGATGGCAGCCTTGATCTGCGGCTTGGTCGCGTCGTTCGCGACCTTGAACACGACGGCGTTATGCTCGGAGAGCAAGGTCGCCTTCTCGGTGATGTGCGGCGCGACGATCACGTCATAATGACGGTTGTCGACGGCCTTCTGCTGCTTAGCCATTGAAGCGAGCCTCCAGCTTCTCGACCGCCGCGCGGGTCAGCACCAGCGTGTCAGCCTTCAGGATGTCATAGACGTTGGCACCGGCGGACGGCATCACGTTGATGCCGTGCAGGTTGCCGGCGGCCAGCGCGAAGCTCGTCTCGACGGCGTCGCCGTCGATGACCAGCGCGGTCTTGCCGAAGCCGACCTTGGCGAGATCGCCGACCAGCGTCTTGGTCTTGTTACCCTCGACCACGATGCTGTCCATGATGATCAGCGAGCCGGCCTTGGCATGGCTCGACAGAGCCATCTTGAGACCGAGCGCACGAACCTTCTTGTTCAGGCCGGGGTTGAAGTCGCGGACGCGGGCGCCGTGAGCCTTACCACCGCCGATGAAGACGGGAGCGCGGCGATCGCCGTGACGTGCCGTACCGCCGCCCTTCTGGCGACCGAACTTCTTGCCGGTACGGGCGACGTCTGCACGCTCGCGCGTGCCACGAGCCGTTTCGCGACGCTTCTCGAGCTGCCAGGTGACCACGCGATGCAGGATGTCGGCGCGCGGATCGAGGCCGAAGACCTCGTCGTTGAGCTCGACGTCCGCCGCGTCGGTACCGGCGAAGGATTGAACCTTGACCTTCACGTTCAGCCCTCCTGGCCGTCGGTCGCTTCCGGCGCGCTCGTCTCAACGGGCGTGTCGGCTGCGGTGTTGCTGTTGGCAGCCTGCTTCAGGCTGGCGGGATAGGGAGCCTCGGCATGCGCCTTGACCTTGACCGCGTCCTTCACGAACAGCCAGCCACCCTTCGAACCGGGGACCGAACCCTTCACGAAGATCAGACCACGCTCGGCGTCGGTGCCGACGACCTCGAGGTTCTGCTGCGTGCGATACTTGTCGCCCATGTGGCCGGCCATCTTCTTGTTCTTGAAGACGCGACCCGGATCCTGGCGCTGACCGGTCGAACCGAGCGAACGGTGCGAGACCGAGACGCCGTGCGTCGCGCGCAGACCGCCGAAGTTCCAGCGCTTCATGCCGCCGGCGAAGCCCTTACCCTGGGTACGCCCCTGGATATCGACCAGCTGGCCTGCGACGAAATGCTCTGCCGAAATCTCCGCGCCGACATCGAGGAGGTTGCCCTCGGTCACGCGGAATTCCGCCACCATCGCCTTGGGCTCGACTTCGGCCTTGCCGAAGTGGCCACGCTGCGGCTTGGCGACATTCTTGGCCTTGGCGACGCCAGCACCGAGCTGGACGGCGGTGTAGCCATCACGATCTTGTTCGCGACGGGCAATGACCTGGAGGCCTTCGAGTTGCAGAACGGTGACCGGCACGTGGCGGCCGTCGTCCTGGAACAGGCGGGTCATACCCATTTTCTTCGCGATCACGCCAGTACGCATGATCCTGCACTCCTTTTACAGAGGCACGTCCGGGACCATTCCCGCACGTGCTTGCGGCCACTCGAAAGCAACCATCCATCCCGAATTGTACTACGTCGGCCCCGTCCCGGGCTGGTCGCTCCCGTTACCGGGAACATGACGGGAGACGCTGGCCCGGCCCCGAAAGGCCGGCGGTATCTCGTGTCTGTCAGGCACTTCGCAAGGCGGAGAACCCGAACCGGCCATCCCGCCGGAGCGGAAACGGCAAACCCGCGGGACTCACGTCGACCGCGGGGTTGCGGGCCATTACGCCAGCTTGATCTCGACGTCAACGCCTGCGGCGAGGTCGAGCTTCATCAGCGCATCGACGGTCTGCGGGGTCGGCTGCACGATGTCGAGCATGCGCTTGTAAGTACGAACCTCGAACTGCTCGCGCGACTTCTTGTCGATGTGCGGACCGCGGTTGACGGTGAACTTCTCGATGCGCGTGGGCAGCGGAATCGGACCGCGGATGAGCGCGCCAGTACGACGCGCGGTGTCGGCGATGTCGCCGGTCGCCTGGTCGAGCACGCGATGATCGAACGCCTTGAGGCGAATGCGGATGTTGCTGTCCATGATCCCTACCGATGCGATGGAGCACGACCCCGGCCGTCTCCTCCGCCGAAGCGAAAGACTCGTGCCGCTGGTGCTGGACCGGCGGGATGAGACCCCCACAGGCGCGGGGGCGACGAGAAAGAGCCGTAACTCAGTAAAACTGGAAGCGCGCCCTTAAAGGAGCCCTCATTAAATGGCAACGGCCCGACTCTCCTTTTTTAGGAGAGCCGGGCCGCTGTGGTTCGGGCCGGCGCCGAAGCGCCGATCCGTTTCCTTACTTGGCGATTTCGCTCACGACGCCCGCGCCGACGGTACGACCGCCCTCACGGATGGTGAAGCGCTGGCCGACGTCCATGGCGATCGGCGCGATCAGCTTGATGCCGAGCGAGATGTTGTCGCCTGGCATGACCATCTCGGTGCCCTCGGGCAGCTCGACGGTGCCGGTCACGTCCGTCGTGCGGAAGTAGAACTGCGGACGATAGTTGGCGAAGAACGGCGTGTGACGGCCACCCTCTTCCTTCGACAGCACGTACACTTCCGACTGGAAGTCGGTGTGCGGCTTGATCGAGCCCGGCTTGCAGAGCACCTGGCCACGCTCGACTTCGTCGCGAGCGACGCCGCGGATCAGCGCGCCGACGTTGTCGCCAGCCTGGCCCTGGTCGAGCAGCTTGCGGAACATCTCGACGCCCGTGACCGTGGTCTTGCGGACGGTCGGATGGATGCCGACGATCTCGACTTCCTCACCGACCTTGACGATGCCGGTCTCGACGCGGCCGGTGACGACCGTACCACGACCCGAGATCGAGAACACGTCCTCGATCGGCATCATGAACGGCTTGTCGAGCGGACGCTCGGGCTGCGGGATGTATTCGTCGACCTGCTTCATCAGCTCGATAACCGCGTCCTTGCCGAACGTGTCGTTCGAACCCGACAGTGCGCAGGTCGCCGAACCCTTGATGATCGGAATATCGTCGCCCGGGAATTCGTACGAGCTCAGCAGCTCGCGGATTTCCAGCTCGACCAGCTCGAGGATTTCCTCGTCATCGACCAGATCGACCTTGTTCATGAACACGACCATCGCCGGCACGCCGACCTGACGGGCGAGCAGGATGTGCTCGCGGGTCTGCGGCATCGGGCCGTCGGTAGCCGACACGACCAGGATCGCGCCGTCCATCTGCGCCGCGCCGGTGATCATGTTCTTCACATAATCGGCGTGGCCGGGGCAATCGACGTGCGCATAGTGGCGGTTCGTCGTCTCATACTCGACGTGTGCGGTCGAGATGGTGATGCCGCGCTCGCGCTCTTCGGGAGCCTTGTCGATGTTCGCGAAGTCGACCGCGGTGCCGCCGGTCGTCTCTGCCAGCACCTTGGTGATCGCGGCGGTCAGCGACGTCTTGCCGTGATCGACGTGGCCGATGGTGCCGATGTTGAGGTGCGGCTTGTTCCGCTCGAATTTTGCCTTAGCCATTTTCCTACCTTCTGATTCGAATTCGGTGCCGCCGGGGCCACGCGAACGCGGCCCTTTAACGGTAGTTCGTATGTAACGCCAGCCCCTGTGCGGCGGGGCCGACGACGGAGTAAATCCGCCGTCGGACGGGTTCGACTTCGTCGCCCCGCCGTCCGGCCTTCGGCGTCTCGGGGCCAGGTTGCCCTAGCCCCGTGCGCCTCAGGCGAGCTTCGCCTTCACTTCGTCGGCGACGTTCTGCGGCACTTCGTCATAGTGCGAGAACTGCATGCTGTACTGCGCGCGGCCCTGCGTGAACGAACGCAGCGCGTTGACGTAGCCGAACATGTTGGCCAGCGGCACCATCGCCTCGACCGTCTGCGCGTTGCCGCGGCTGTCGGTGCCCTGGATCTGGCCACGACGGCTGTTCATGTCGCCGATGACGTCGCCCAGATAATCCTCCGGGGTGACGACCTCGACCTTCATGACCGGCTCGAGCAGCGTGATGCCCGACTTCTGGGCCGCTTCGCGCATCGCGCCACGGGCACAGATTTCGAACGCCAGCGCCGACGAATCGACGTCGTGGTACGCGCCGTCATAGACCAGGACTTCGAAGTCGATGATCGGGAAGCCGACCAGCGAACCGGTTTCCGCGGTCTCGCGGAAGCCCTTCTCGATCGCGGGGATATATTCCTTCGGAATGTTACCGCCCTTGATCTCGTCCTTGAAGACGAAGCCCGAACCGCGCTCGCCCGGCGTCAGCTTCACCTTGACGCGGCCGAACTGGCCGGTGCCGCCCGACTGCTTCTTGTGGGTGTAGTCGATGTCGACGGGCTTCTTGAGGTATTCGCGATACGCCACCTGCGGCGCACCGACGTTCGCCTCGACCTTGAACTCGCGCTTCATGCGGTCGACCAGAATCTCGAGGTGGAGCTCGCCCATCCCCTTGATGATGGTCTGGCCGGATTCGGCGTCCGACGACACGCGGAACGACGGGTCCTCGCGCGCGAGACGATTGAGCGCGACGCCCATCTTCTCCTGGTCGGCCTTGGTCTTCGGCTCCACCGAGAGCTCGATCACGGGCTCGGGGAATTCCATCCGCTCGAGGATGATCGGCGCGTTCTGCGCGCAGAGCGTATCACCGGTCGTGGTGTCCTTCAGGCCGGCGAGAGCGACGATGTCGCCTGCGAAAGCCTCCTGGATATCCTCACGGCTGTTCGCATGCATCAACAGCATGCGACCGACCTTTTCCTTCTTGTCCTTGACCGAGTTGGTGACCTGCGACGCGGTCTCCAGCTTGCCCGAATAGATGCGGGCGAAGGTCAGCGTACCGACGAACGGATCGTTCATGATCTTGAACGCCAGCGCCGAGAAGGGAACGTCGTCCGACGACGGACGCTCGTCCGGCGTCACGCCGTCGAGCTTCAGACCCTGGATCGCGGGAACGTCGAGCGGCGAAGGCAGGTAATCGACCACCGCGTCGAGCAGCGGCTGGACGCCCTTGTTCTTGAATGCCGAGCCGCAGACGATCGGCACGAACGCCATTTCGAGCGTACCCTTGCGGATCAGCTTCTTGAGGTCGGCGACCGACGGCTCGTTGCCCTCGAGATACGCTTCCATCAGCGCATCGTCCTGCTCGACCGCCATCTCGATCAGCTCGCTGCGATACTTGGCGGCCTTTTCGGCCATGTCCGCAGGAATGTCCTGATATTCGAACTTCGCGCCCAGCGACTCTTCGAGCCAGATGATCGCACGGTTGTTGACCAGGTCGACGAGGCCCTTGAAGCCACCCTCGATACCGATCGGCAGGTACAGGACCGCCGGACGCGCGCCGAGGCGCTCGATGATCGAATCGACGCAGAAATAGAAGTCGGCGCCGGTGCGGTCGAGCTTGTTGACGAAGCACATGCGCGGCACGCCGTACTTGTCGGCCTGACGCCACACGGTTTCCGACTGCGGCTCGACGCCGGCGACGCCGTCGAAGCAGGCGACCGCACCGTCGAGGACGCGCAGCGAACGCTCGACTTCGATCGTGAAGTCGACGTGGCCGGGCGTGTCGATGATATTGATGCGGTGCTCGGGGCCCTTGCCCTCTTCGGCAGACCAGAAACAGGTCGTGGCAGCCGACGTGATCGTGATCCCGCGCTCCTGCTCCTGCTCCATCCAGTCCATCGTCGCGGTGCCTTCGTGCACTTCGCCGATCTTGTAGGACTTGCCGGTGTAATAGAGAATGCGCTCGGTCGTCGTCGTCTTGCCGGCATCGATGTGCGCCATGATGCCGATGTTGCGGTAACGGTCGAGCGGATGGCTGCGGGCCATGATCGTGCTTCCTTAGCGATATGGGGAGCAGGCCCTTCTGGCCCACTCCCCAATATATAGGTGTCTAGGATGCCGGTGAAAAGTCACCGGCGACCGGTTACCAGCGGTAGTGCGAGAACGCGCGGTTGGCTTCCGCCATCCGGTGCGTGTCTTCGCGCTTCTTCACCGCGTTGCCGCGGTTGTTGGCGGCATCCATCAGCTCGCCCGACAGGCGGGCGGCCATGGTGTTTTCGCTGCGGGCGCGGGCTGCGGTGATCAGCCAGCGGATCGCCAGCGCCTGGGCACGCTCGGGACGAACCTCGACGGGGACCTGGTAGGTCGCACCACCGACGCGGCGCGAGCGCACTTCGATGCCGGGCTTGATGTTGTTCAGGGCGTCGTGGAACACACCGATCGGCTCGCGCTTGGCGCGCTGCTCGACGGTTTCCAGAGCACCGTAGACGATCAGTTCCGCGACGGACTTCTTGCCGTCGAGCATGACCGAATTCATGAACTTCGAGAGGACCTCATCACCGAACTTCGGATCGGGGAGGATAATGCGCTTTTCTGGGCGACGACGACGTGCCATTTCAAAAACCTTTCTAACTTCAGCCTGTTGGTCGAGCCTCCATGAAGGAGGCCAACCGGCTTACTTCGGACGCTTGGCGCCGTACTTGGAGCGGGACTGGCGACGATCCTTGACGCCCTGCGTATCGAGCACGCCACGCAGGACGTGATAGCGAACGCCGGGAAGATCGCGAACGCGGCCGCCGCGGATCAGGACCACCGAGTGCTCCTGAAGGTTGTGGCCTTCGCCCGGAATGTAGCTGATGACTTCGCGCTGGTTGGTCAGGCGAACCTTGGCCACCTTGCGCAGCGCCGAGTTCGGCTTCTTCGGGGTCGTCGTGTAGACGCGGGTGCAGACGCCGCGCTTCTGCGGGTTCTGCTCCATCGCAGGGACCTTGGACTTGGCCTTCTGCGGTTCGCGGCCCTTGCGGACCAGCTGGTTGATCGTTGGCATGAAGCCTTCACCTCGTAAGTGGGTTACTTTGCTGGAGCCATCACAGCACTTCGGAATACAAAAAGGGACGTAGGCGGCGCTATACGCCACCCCGGCCCCACAACTTTGCATCCAGCAATGTTCAAGCTTGCCCACCGGATGACTCCGATGGACGGGGCGGGCCTATACGCAGAGTCGCACCGATGGTCAACGGGCCGGCCTTTAACCTGCTCGCAACGCGGGCACGTGCAGGGTGGCACCATGCCGACCGTTTCGCCCGTACGCCAGCCTGCCGTTACACCTGCCCTGCTCGTCGTGGCGCTCGTCGGTGCGGCATTGCTCGCCGGCGTGTTGCCGGGCGGCACATGGAACGACACGCTGGCGCTGCTGGCAAGTGCCGCCGCGCTGTTCGCCGGGCACGAGCGCCGGGATCGCGACATGATCGTCGCGGCCGCGCTGGCGGCGGGGCTCGCACCGGCCGGATGGTTGCTCGCGCCGCTCTGGCTGGGATCGGCGATCTGTCGCGCCCGCGCCCGGCGTCACCTGCCCGTGGCGGCGTTCGCCGGCGCGACGGTCAGCCTGATGCTGCCCTGGCCGACACCCGGCGCCGCCCTGCCCAATCTGGCGCTGCTGGGATCGCTCCTGCCCGCCACGTTCGCACTGGTCGTGGCGCTTGGCGTCGGCCTTGCCGCATGGCTCGGTGCACGCGCGTCCGTGTCACCCCCGGGCGCCCTGTTCGCGGAGGCACGGCTGGGCGCGATCGTCCTCGCGGCCGTGCTGCCGCTGCCATCCGGCGTGCTCGGCTTCGTCCTGATACTCGCCGCCATGCCGCTGCCATCGCCATCCCGGTTGCGAGCGGCGAACGACAATCTCATCCTCCGCCGAACGGTACGGCTCGCCGCCTAACGTCGCGCAGCCAGCGTCGCCAGCAGCACCTTCTCGAACCGGGCGGGGTCCTCGACCTGTGGCGAATGACCCAGCCCGTCCAGCTGAACCAGCGTCGCATTCGGCATCGCCTTGACCGCGTCCACGGCCAGCGCCGGGATCGGCCGCAGGAACTGCCGCAGATTGGCCGGCATCTGCGCCCGCCCGAATGCGGTCTTGTCGAGCATGCCGACCAGCAGCGTCGTCGGGGCTTTGATCCGGTACAATTCATGTGCGACCGGCTGCGTCTTGATCATCTCGCTGGTCTTGGCCTGCGCCAGCGCCACCGCATCGCGCCCCGCTCCCTGATACATGCCGGCAAGCATCCAAACCCAACGATCGTACGCCGGCCTCCACGTCCCGTGAAAATAGTTCTGCAACTGATAAGCCTTGATACTGGCGTAGCTGGTCTTCTTCTCGCCAGCCCATAATGTGTCGACATCGACGTAAGGCAGCCCCTCCTCCGACCGATCCTTCAGCCCCAGCGGATTGACCAGTACCAGTCGCTCGACAGTATCGGGATACATGATGGCGAACCGCATCGCGAGCATACCGCCCATCGAATGTCCGACGACCACCGCCCGCGCGATCCCGCGCGATTCCATGAGCCGGCGGGTATAGGACGCCAGCATCTCGAAACTGTACTGCGTGCTACGCAGCTTGGCGGATTTGCAGAATCCGATCTGGTCGGGCACCAGCACGCGATACCCGGCGCCGGACAAGGCGCGCGCGCTGCTCTCCCACGTTGCGCCGCAGAAGTTCTTGCCGTGCAATAAAACGACGGAGCGCCCGTTCGGTCGCGCCGGCGCGATATCCATGAAGCTCATGGATGCCGGTTGGCCGATGATGTCGAACGTCATCGTCTGCACCGGCCACGGATAGGTGAAGCGTTCAAGGTTCGGCCCGAAATCAGGCACTTCAACGGGATCGGCCGCCCCGGTCATCGGCAGGCATGCGAGCGCCAGTGCCGCGCCGACGATCAAATGCTTCACTACGCCTGTTCTCCATTGCCCGATATCGAAGGCCGCATACCGGTATCGCGGCGGGCCGTCATCCACCCGGACACGATTCGTCATGATCCCGCACGACCATCTTGCCCTTTCATTTCGGTGGGGGTAGAGGCCGCGGCGCTGCAGGAGTGTAGCTCAGTTGGTAGAGCATCGGTCTCCAAAACCGAGGGCCCACGGTTCGAGTCCGTGCACTCCTGCCAGCCGCAGAACGCTATCGTCGCGGCTCCCTACAGATTAAGCCTGACAAATGACATGCTTGTCATTTCGACCGTGACGCACGCGTCGGGGGTGCTATAGGCTTGGATATGGACGAGACGACCCGACACACTGTTGTGTATGTAATCGTTGGATTTTTACTGGTGACCGGCGTCCCCGCGCTGATCCTGTACCTGCGCCGCCGCAAGCGAGAGAAATTGCGGCGCCGCGGGATCAAGCGATACGGCCACTGAAGGCCGCGGGCGCACCCGTGCGTTACACTTGCGTTCGGACCGCCGCACGGCTATCTGCGCAGGCCATCCGATAGCGAGGACGGGCCATGCCGGTTCCCCACATGAGGGGAAGCGGCGGCGGCTTTATGCCTCGACGAATCGGATTTCGTGATTCCAGCGGGTTTTGAGAAAAAAACAGTGGCGAAGACGACCCCTATCGAATTCATCCGTCAGGTGCAGGCCGAGACCAAGAAGGTCGTCTGGCCGACCCGGCGCGAAACGATCATGACGGGCGTCATGGTGGTCATCATGACGACCATACTCGCGCTGTTCTTCCTGGGCGTCGACACGTTCTTCAACGCGGTCGTCCAGGCGCTGCTCAAGCTCGCGAAGTAAGGGTTTTTAGCATGGCGCGCTGGTACATCATTCACGCCTATTCGGGCTTCGAGGGCAAGGTCCGCGACGCGATCATGTCCGAGGCGACGCGCCTCGGCCTCGAACAGCTGGTCGAGCAGATCGAGGTTCCGACCGAGACAATCACGGAGGCTCGCCGCGGCAAGAAGATCGCAGTCGAGCGCAAGTTCATGCCCGGCTACGTCCTCGCCAAGCTCAACATGAACGACGACGTCTATCACCTCGTCAAGAACACGCCCAAAGTGACGGGCTTCCTTGGCAGCATGGGCAAGCCGCAGGCGATCAGCGAGTCGGAGGCGACCCGCATGCTCAACAGCAAGGAGGAAGCCGCGGCGGCACCGAAGACCAAGGTCAAGGTCGATTACGAGATCGGCGATGCGGTCAAGGTGCTCGAAGGGCCGTTCGCAAGCTTCAACGGCATCGTCGAGGAACTCGATTTCGACAAGTCCAAGGTCAAGGTGTCGGTGTCGATCTTCGGTCGCGCGACTCCGGTGGAGCTGGATTTCGAACAGGTCGAACGTTCGAAGTAATTGCAAATATGGCAAAACATAAACGGCCGGAGCGGCGACGCTCCGGCCGTTTCGTTTTGTCGATCTATCGCGCTCAGCGGATGCGGCGCATCGCCATGCCGCGCGACGGGGCACCTTCGGGAACGCCGATCGCCTGCCAGTGGGTGACGATGCCGTTCTCACCACGCGTCAGCGTCAGCAGCGGCTGGCCGTTGTAATAAGGCGCACGCGGACGCAGGTTGAAATACTTGACGATCAGCGAGCCCATTTGCGGGGTGGCGGTGCATTGTAATTGCTGATCGATCTGATAGCCCGTCACCGTAACCGTACAACCCGTTCCCCGTGTCGGCGGTGCGAGGCGCAGCGTATAGGTCCGGAAGGCGACCGGGCCATCACCGTTGGCGCCCGTCGGTCCGATCTCATGCTCGTACTGGAATGTACCATACCATTGGCCGATACCCTGCGCGCCCGCGGCGGTGACGGCGAGGCCTGCAGTAGCGAGTGCCAGGACGGTCTTCGTCTTGATCGACTTGAACATCGTTTCTCTCCCGTATCAAGCCGCGACAACGCGTCGCGATCTGGAATGCTCCGATCGAAGGATCGGGGCGGTACGGCCAGACCCGGTGTAGCGGCGCACCGGAAGGTTGCTGCGCTGCGACTCCGGAGCCGCAAACACAATTAAGCACCGCTCACTTTAACGTCAAATGAACATTGATCATTTTATTGACGAAAGGCGTCTGGCTTCAGGCCGCCTTGGCAATCTGCGTATCCTCGGCCGCCTTGAGCGTCAGGATCGCCACCGCGCCCCTGCCCTTGCCTTCGCTTTCGAGGCGCAGGCTGCCTTCCATCGCATTCATCGAGTTCGCGCACCAGTGAAGGCCCAGTCCGCCCGATTTGTGTTCGCGCGTGGAGAACCCACGCTGGAACAGCGTCGCACCGATGGCATTGTCGAATCCTTCGCCGTCATCGCGAATATGCACGACGACGGTGTCGGCGGCTTCGTGAATGGTGACGTTGATCGTTCCGCTGCCACGTCCGTCCGCCGCGACCGCTTCCGCAGCGTTGCCTAATAGATTGCCGATCACCTGACTTAGGATGACGCGATTGGCCAGAGCGTAATGCGACCCGGCCGGGAAGCTGAAGGCGATCGAGGCAGCATCGGAATAGCGCGCGATCGCAGCATTGCGCGCGACAATCTCGCTGAGGTCGCAAACCTCCAGTGTCGGCCGCTCATGCGCCTGCTTCTGCTGCTGACCGATGATTTCAAGCACATGCGCCATCGCTTCGCGGCCGACCTGCAATTCGCCCCGCATCGTCTCACGGCCCTGCACCTCGGCAGCAAGCGCTGCGGTGACAAAGACGGCGAGCTTGGCGCGACGTCCGGGGGCGAGGTCGTCCTTGCCAAGTTCGGCGAGCGCGCGATCCACCGTGGCACGGTCGATCGGCGGCGCCTGCGCGATGCCCTGGCTCAGGATCGTGCTGATAGGATTGAGCGCGTTACGGACGTTGTGCATCACCGCAACCGCGCTCTCGCTGCGGCCGAGCGCGAAGCTCTGCACCTCGATCTGCTCGCGCAGATCCTTGAGTTGCGACAGCATCGCATTGAGGCTGCGCCCCAACGAACCGAATTCGTCCCGGCGGCCGTCGTCGTCGAACAACGCCATCGACCCGGAGGCGCGAACCCGCTGCATATGGCGCTCCACCCGCTGTAACGGCGCGAGGACCAGCCGTGCGATAACCCGGCGTAGCACGACGAGCACGATCAGCAGCAGCAACGTCGATCCGGCGACCGCCAGCAACAGCATGCGACGCCCGAGCAGGGAGATGTCGCGGACGACATGGAAGCGTGCGGCCGCGATGGCATGGCCATCGGCCCCGCGGATCGGCACCGCGATCGCCATGGTGTTGCGGCCGGGGACGATCCCTTCGCGATCCCCGGTCGCGGACCGGTCGATCCGTGCATCCAGCTGAAGCAACTCGGAGATTTGGTGCGACGTCACCTGGCGCGCCATCAGAACATAACCGCGCGGTTCCCCCGTTCCATCGGAGCGGCGCACCTGCGCGACCCCAACCGCGGCGACCACGGGCCCCAATCGCGCATAAAAATGCCCGGAATTGCTGCGACCGACGATGCGGTTCAGCTCCGTGTGGGTCGCGACCCGGATCATAGCCGCGCGAAGGTCGGCACGCTCCCGGCCGGTACCGGGATCGAGCCAGCGCGCGATCTGGATGCGGCCGTCGGGGCGGACGTATGCCATGCCCTGCACGCCGAGATTGGTCATCGCGAGTGGCGAGAAACTGTCGCGTTCGAACGCCGCCGACATCGTCGACGATGGTGCGCCCATATAGTCGTAGCTTTGCGTCCAGTCGCCGTAGTCGCGCACCGCATTTTCAACCTTGGCGGCATATTCGCCCAGAACGGCGCGTGTCCGTTCGACATGGCCGCCGATCGCCTTGGCTTCCAGCGCGTTGAAGTTGGGCGTTATCACGCTGGCGAGCAGCAACGTGATGGCGAGCGCGCCGGCGACCCCGACCGCGGTCAGGATCAGGACGAGCTTGGCGCCGAGCGAGGCCGGGCCGTGGAACCGCGCGCCCCTCGAGGCGGGGCGGGCCATCAGCCGATCGTTCCGGTGCCCGGCTCTGCCTCGTCCGCCTCACCGAAGAAGCGTTGCGCGGCGAGCTCCAGGGCGAGCTGTGGTGCGACCGGACGCGAAAAGAAATACCCCTGCAAATGGCTCGCGCCCGCCAGGCGCAGCGCCTGCACCTGCGCCGCCGTCTCGACACCCTCGGCGATCACCTCCAACCCCAGCGCCCGGCCGAGATGGATGATCGAATGGACGATCGCCGCGCTTTCGCGCTCGCGACCCATGCCGTCGATAAAGCTGCGATCAATCTTCAGGCTGTCGAGCGCGAACTTGCGGATGTTGTAGAGCGAGGAATAGCCGGTGCCGAAATCGTCCAGCGCGATGCGGAATCCCATCTGACGGAGCTTGTACAACGTCTCTGCGGCACGCTCCGCGTCGTCGAAGATCGCAGTTTCGGTGATCTCGATCTGCACACGGCCCGGCAGCACCCCGGCGCGCTGGACGCTTTCCATGATGTGACCGACGAAGTTGCTGCGACGAAACTGGCGCGGCGAGAAGTTCACCGACACGTACTGGCCGGGGAATTGCTGCACCATCGCCAGCGCCTCGTCGAGAATCCAGTCGCCCAGTTCGTGGATGACATTCGATTCCTCGGCGATCGGGATGAACGTCGCCGGGCTGATCGGCCCATATTCCTCGGTGTTCCAGCGCACCAAAGCCTCGAACCCGATGACCTCCAGTTCGGTCCGGCTGATGATCGGCTGATAGACGAGGCTCAGTTCGCCCTTGGCAATCGCCTGGGCCAGCCCGTCCTCGATCCGGCGGCGGAAGCGGATGCCCTCGTCCATGCTCTCGTCGAACAGGCGGGTGACGCCGCGGCCGGCACGCTTCGCATCGTTGAGGGCGAGATCGGCGCGGCGCAGCGCATCGATCGGATCGCAGCCGGAGCCCTCGACCACGACGACGCCGGCGGAGGTGCCACTCTGCACCGAATTGCCGAAAACCTGATGCGTGCCGGCGCAGGCCGCAACGATCCGGTCGCACGCCATCACCGCCGCGTCCTCGCCCGGTGCGTCGAACAGCACGCCGAATTCGTCGCCGCCCAGCCGCGCGACGACCGCCCCCTTCGGCGCGTGCGCATGGAGGATGCCGCACACCTCACGGATCAATGCGTCGCCTGCCAGATGCCCCAGTGTGTCGTTGACGATCTTGAACCGGTCGAGATCGAACATCGCGGTGGCGAACAGCCCCGGCCGCTTGGCCCGCTCTCCGAGCGCACGCAGGAAGGCGAGCCGGTTCGGTGCGTCCGTCAGCGAATCGTGCGTCGCCATGTGGATCGCGCGGCTCTCGTTGGCGGCGAGCTCGGCACCCTGCTCCTCGAGCTGGACGATCTGCGCGGCCAGCTGCGCGCGTGCGGTGGCGAGTTCGCGGTCCACCCGCCATCGGTGCGACAGCGCGGTCGCGGTCTGGACGATCTCGGCGACCTCGAACGGCTTGGCGATGTAGAAGATCTTGTCCGCGGGACCGGCGACCTTGCTGATCTCGATCGGCGAGAAATCACTGAACCCGGTGACGATGCACAGGTTTATCTCGGGATCGAGCGCGCGGATCCGGCGAGCGGTCTCGCGCCCGTCGATACCCGGCGGCATGCGCACGTCGATGAAGGCGACGGCGTAGGGGGTGCCGGCGGCAAGTGCGGCCTCCACGGCAGCGACCGCATCGAGTCCCTGATGGCAATGGGTAAGATCGAACTCTTCGGCAACGTCGACCGTATCGGACGCGTCGTCCCCGAACAGTTCCGCCGCCATCGCGCCGAGCGCATCCTCCTCGGCACCGCGCTGCACCGCGAAGCTGCGGGTGTAGCTGTCATGCATCGCCGGTTCGTCATCGACGATCAGCAGACGCTTTGGTGCAACAGCAGTCAGGGCGACGGTCATGGGTAGGAACTTCCCTCGAATGGTTGACGAGGGAGTAAGCGGACGCGGTTAAAACGCTGTAAACGAGTGCAGCTGTCCCTCCAGCGCCTGCCCGCCGAGAACGATCGCGCCGAGCGGCCCGGCATTCCCGCCGAGCGCAGGCGGCACGACGAAATTCGCCTCCGCGATCTCGGGCAAGGCGATGTAGCCGGCCAGGCTCTTGACCATCGCGGCACGGACGCGGGGGAACAGGTGATCGTTGCCCACCATCACGCCGCCGCCCATCACGATGCGCCGCGGCACGCCGGTGAGGACGAGCGTGTGGCACAACTGGCCCAGCACATACGCGACCGGATCCCATACCGGATCGTCCGCCGCAATATCCTCGCCCTTCCGGCCCGCCCGCGCGCCGATCGCCGGACCGGCTGCAAGGCCCTCCAGACAGCCGCCGTGGAAGGGACAGATGCCCATCCAGTCGTCGCCCGGCAGACGATCGGGGCGGATATGGCCGAATTCACTGTGGGTCAGGCCGTCGACGGGTTTGCCCCCGGCGATCAGACCGACGCCGATCCCGGTGCCGACCGTGGCATAAGCGATGTCGCGCAGCCCCTTCGCCGCACCCCAGCGTGCCTCCGCCAGCGCGGCGCCCACCACATCGGTATGAAACCCGGTCGGCACCGCATAGCGGGCACCCAGCCGCTTCGCGACGTCGGTGCCCGCCCAATGCGGTTTCGGAGTCGAGGTGATATGGCCGTAATCCGCCGCATCGCGATCGATCGAGATCGGCCCAAAGCTGGCGATACCGAGCGCGTCGAACGCACCCCAGCCATCGAGCACGCGCTCGATCGCGCCGAGCGTCTCGTCGGGCCGCGTCGTGGGGAATTGAATGCGATCCTCGATCGCATCGGGCCCCCGCGCCAGCAGACAGACGATCTTGGTCCCGCCCAATTCGATGCCGGCTATCAACGGGGGGACGCTTACCACGGCTGCATTCTCCTTTGCGCGCGTGGTTAGACGAGAACGGACGGTTATGCGAGAGAGCACGGCGCGCCATCGTCAGGGCACCGTCCCGGCTGCCGACCGTTACCCTGGTCGATCATAGGGAGTGGCACGATGCGCCTTCTTTTGTCCTGGATCGTCCCGGCTATGCTTGCGCCGGGATCGCCCGCCTTGGCGCAGGACGTACTCGGGCCGGTCAATCCGGTCGACTACACCGGCGCGATCGCACTCGGCTCCGCCATCGTTTCGCAGGCGAAGCAGGGCGGCGACGACTTTCGCGGCACCGGCTTCTCTGAAGATTATGTCCGCGAACAATGCGCCGGCTTGCCGCGCGACCGCAGCCGCCTCGGCAATAACCATCGCCGCGTGATACGATGGAGCCGGATCTGTCGCTCGGCTCGGCTGATGTAAGGAACGGCCTCAGACGGTCAGGCCGAGCGGCTCCAGGGGCTTGCCGATCAGGCCACTGACCATCGCCGCCTGAATGCGATTTGCAGGCCACGATCCTGAGAGCGGACCGACCAGCCGATCGCGGACGAACGGCAGTGTCCGGCTGTCCGACTGATACACCGGCGTGAATACCGCCGTCAGCGCCTGGTACAACCGGGCATGCCGTCTGCGCATCCTGACCGCGGCGGCGATCCCTGATAGCACGTCCGGGGCATCGCGCAGGCCGCGTGCCAACGCGAAGGCGTCGAGCAACGCCATATTCGCGCCCTGCCCCAGCTGCGGACTGGCCGAATGCCATGCGTCGCCGATATGGATCAATGCGGCGTCCACCGGCCGGCGGAGCGTGCGGTGGGCGTACCTGGCGAAGGTCAACTGCCCCGCGTCCCCGATTTGATCCAGCAACGGCGCGGTTGCCGGCCAGAGCGCACGCACCTCGTCCTTCCATGCCTCCAGCCCGGCATCCCGCCAGCGTTCGAGCCGGTCGGCGCGGATCGACCAGAAGAACGCCGCATGATCCGCACTCGCGCCCCGCGGCCGACCGATCGGCAGCACCCCTGCCATCGCGCTGGCACGGCGATAGCGCTGCTCCAGCGCATTCGTCGCAAAGCCTTCCGTCCGGCGCAGGCTCGCCCACAAGGCGCCATAAGGCAGCGCCCGGCCGCACGGTGGTGCCAGCGGCGTTCGCGTACCGAGTGCATCGACGATCAGGTCGAAGGCCGCCGATCGGGTGCCGTCAACGAACGCCAGACGGCGGCGGCCGTAACCCGACAGCTCACTTCCCGCGATCGCGCGGCCGGTCTCAATCGAAATGCCCGCCGCTGTCACGGCATCGTGCAGCACCGCGAAAAGCGTCGCGCGATGCACGCCGAAGCCGCACAGGCCCGCCTGTCGCAGGGTCGCATAGCCGACATCGAGCACCACGCGCCCGTCCGCCGCCCCGAACAGGCAATCGATCCGCGCGCTCCGGGCGATCAGCGCGCCGTCCAGCCCCAGCGCGCGAAGCACCGCAAGTCCGGTCGGCTGGATCATCAGCCCCGACCCCAGCGGCGCCGGCGCGTCGAACCGTTCGTATATGGTGACGTGATGGCCGTCCCGCGCCAGCAGCAACGCCGCCGCCAGCCCCGCCGGGCCACAACCGGCGACCGCGATGGCGAGCGGGTCGGCTATTTATTCCACCGTCACCGACTTGGCGAGGTTGCGCGGCTGATCCACATCCGTTCCCTTCGCCACCGCGACGTGATATGCCAGCAACTGCACCGGCACAGCATAGACCAGCGGCGCGATCAGCGGGTGAACCTTCGGCATCGTAATGGTCGCGATGCAATTCTCGCCCGCCGCCTGGATGCCGTCGTAATCGCTGATCAGCACGACCTTGCCGCCCCGCGCCTGCACTTCCTGCATATTGCTGACGGTCTTGTCGAACAGGGGACCGGACGGCGCGATGACGATCACCGGCACATTCTCGTCGATCAGTGCGATCGGGCCGTGCTTCATCTCGCCTGCCGCGTAACCTTCGGCGTGGATGTAGCTGATTTCCTTCAGCTTTAGCGCGCCTTCCAGCGCCAGCGGATAATCGGTGCCGCGCCCCAGATACAGCACGTCACGGGCGCTCGCGATTACGCCAGCCATCGCCTCGATCGCCTCGTCATAAGCCAGTGCGCCGTTGAGTGCCGCCGGAGCTTCGGCGAGATGGCGGACGATCTCGCGCTCCTCGCCATCCTTGAACTTGCCCTTGGCGCGGGCAAGGTTCGCGGCGAGTGCGGCAAGCACCGCCAGCTGGCAGGTGAACGCCTTGGTGCTGGCGACGCCGATTTCCGGGCCGGCATGTGTCGGCAGCAGCAGGTCCGCCTCGCGCGCCATGCTGCTGGTCGGCACGTTGACCACCGCGGCGATGGTCTGCCCTTCCGACTTGGCGTGGCGCAACGCCGCGAGCGTATCGGCAGTCTCGCCGGACTGGCTGATGACGATCATCAGGCCACCCGGCTCCATCACCGGCGCGCGATAGCGAAATTCGGAGGCGACATCGATATCGACCGGCACGCGCGCGAATTGCTCGAACCAGTATTTGGCGACCATGCCGGCATAGTAGCTCGTGCCACAAGCGACGATGGTGACGCGCTTGACGCCAGCAAGGTCGAAGTCTGGAATCGGCAGGGTTACCCGCTCTTCCATTCGCTGCAGATAGGATCGGAGCGTCTGGGCGACGACGATCGGCTGTTCGTAGATCTCCTTCAGCATGTAATGGCGGTGATTGCCCTTGCTGACGAGTTCGCCGGTGATGCCGGAGATGGTGATCGGCCGTTCTACGGGATGATTGTCGCGATCGTAAACCTGCGCACCCTCGGTGGTGCATACTACCCAGTCGCCCTCGTCCAGATAGGCAATCCGCTGCGTCAGCGGCGCCAGCGCGAGCGCGTCGGAACCGAGATACGTCTCGCCCTCACCATGGCCGACGACCAATGGCGAGCCGAGGCGCGCACCGATCAACAGTTCGGGATGCTTGCGGAACAGGATCGCCAGCGCAAACGCACCGTGCAGCCGCGGCAGGATTTCACGCACCGCCGCGATCGGTTCGATACCTGCTTCGACCTTTTCGCTGATGAGGTGTGCAACCACCTCGGTATCGGTCTCACTGGTGAACACCCGGCCGCGGGCGATCAGCTCGTCGCGCAACGGCTTGAAATTCTCGATGATGCCATTGTGCACCACCGCGACCTCATCGGTCGCATGCGGATGGGCGTTATTCGTGGTCGGGCCGCCATGCGTAGCCCAGCGGGTGTGGGCGATGCCGGTGGTGCCAGGTAGCGGGTCAGCCGCCAGTTCCTTTGCCAGATTGACCAGCTTGCCCGATGCGCGGCGACGTTCGATCCGGCCATCATGGTCGGTGGCGATACCCGCTGAATCGTAGCCGCGATATTCCAGCCGCTTGAGGCCGTCGAGCAGCCGGTCGGCGACATCCTGGGTGCCGATGATTCCAACAATTCCGCACATCTTACTTGTCCTTCTTCGCGCGCATTACGGCGCGGAATTGCGTGGCCCAGCCGGACTTGGCGACCTGGGGGGGGCGGACGAGGGCGAGCGCGCCCGCCTCGACATCCTTGGTCAGCACCGAGCCGGCAGCGACGATCGCCCCGTCGCCGACCGATACCGGAGCGACCAGCGCCGAGTTCGAGCCGATGAATGCTCCCGCCCCGATGCTGGTCTTGTATTTGAAAAAGCCATCGTAGTTACAGGTTATCGTGCCCGCGCCGATGTTCGCCTTCGCACCCACTTCGGCGTCACCGATGTACGACAGATGATTTACCTTGGCACCTTCGCCCAGCGTAGCCTTCTTTACCTCGACGAAGTTGCCGACCTTCGACGCCGTACCCAGCACCGCACCGGGTCGCAGGCGGGCATACGGACCAACTTCCGCCTGCGGCCCGATCGACGCCCCTTCGATATGGCTGAAGGCATGGATGGTCGCACCGTCGGCGACGCTCACGCCGGGTCCGAAAACGACGTTGGGCGCGATCATCACGTCGCGGCCGATGCGGGTATCGTGCGCGAACCACACGGTGTCGGGCGCAATCAGGGTCGCGCCGTCCGCCATCGCCTGCGCGCGTCGTGCCGCCTGCCAGCCGGCCTCCACCGCCGCCAGTTCGCCGCGGCTGTTGATCCCGGCGACCTCGTCCTCGCCCGTCTCGATGCACACCGCCTTGCCACCCTCGGCGATCGCCAGCGTCACGACGTCCGGCAGATAATATTCGCCCGCAGCATTGGCGTTGCCGACCGATTCCAGCAATCGCCACAGATCGCGGGTGCGAACCGCGGTGACGCCAGAATTGCACAGGTCGACCGCGCGCTCGTCGGCGCTGGCGTCCTTATATTCGACCATCTTGCGGATCGTGCCGTCAGCATCGGCGACGACCCGACCATAGGCACGCGCATCGGCAGGGCGAAACCCGAGCACTGCGACGGCGGGCGTATCCGGCGCCTGAAGCCGGGCAGCTAGGCGCGCGACGGTATCGGTGGCGAGCAAAGGCGTGTCACCGAAGCAGACGATCGCGATCCCCTCAAACCCCGACAGCGCATCCTTTGCCTGCAACGCGGCGTGCGCGGTGCCGAGTTGTTCGCGCTGCCACGCGATCTCGACCCCGGTCGCGGCGACGGCGCGCTCGACCTGTTCCCCTGATGCGCCGACGACGACGACGCGCCGGGTCGCGCCCGCCCGGTCGAGGCTGTCGATCAGGTGCAGCAGCATCGGTCGCCCGGCGATGGGATGCAGCACCTTGTGCAGGTCGGACTTCATCCGCGTACCCTTGCCCGCGGCAAGGATGATGACGGCAAGAGGATCGTTCATGGTGGTGTCGCCTGCCATGGAAGTCTTGCCATTTCCATAGGGAGCGGTCACCCCGCACTGATATGACGCAGAATTCATCGCTTCGCGTGCCGTTCGATATCGTCGGATTCGATCTCGACGGTACGCTGCTCGATACCAGCGGCGATCTGGCGGCGGCGGTCAACCATGCGCTGGCATCCGTCGGAAGACCGCTGCTGACCGTAGAGCAGGTCAAGCCGATGATCGGCGGCGGCGCGCGCCACATGCTGGCGCAGGGCATGGCGGCGACCGGCGGCTGCGACGATGCGACACTCGATCGGCTGCACCGGCTACTGCTCGAGTATTACGAAACGCATATCGCCGTCCTGACCATTCCATATCCGGATGCGCTCGACGTGCTCGACCAACTCGCCGCCCACGGCACGCGGCTGGCGATCGTGACAAACAAGCTGGAGGGGCTTGCGCGCAAGGTGCTAGAAGCGCTCGACCTTACCCGCCGGTTCGACTGCATCATCGGCGGCGATACGATGGGGCCCGGCAACGCCAAGCCGTCGCCGAAACCCATTTACGAGATGATCGCCCGCTGCGGCGGCGGGACAGCCGCGTTCGTCGGCGATTCGATGTTCGACATCCGCGCCGGACAGGCCGCCGGCCTGCCGACCGTCGCCTGCTCGTTCGGCTTCATGATGCAGCCGGTGGAGGAACTGGGCGCCGATGCGATCATCCATGGCTACACGGAACTAATCCCTGCACTCGACCGCCTCGCGGTCGTCAACGGCTGACCCCGCCACGCCGCCACTTTGCCCATAGATGCCGGGCGAGCATCGCCGGCGGCATGCGCAGCCAGTGCGACCGGATATAGAAGGCGAGCCGCGTCAGCGGGCGGATCGGCCGCCCCCAATCGTCGCGGGCAAGCAGACGTCGCAGGTATAGCGCATCCGACCACCGTTGCCGATCGTCAGGCACCGGCGTGCCGAACAGAAGCCCGCTCAACCGCAATGCTCGCCCTACCTCGCGCTTCAGGCCGTGATGCCGTGCCCGCACAGCCAGTCCGTCGGTGCCATGCTCGTCGATCAGGCAGTGCACGTCCCACAGGTTGCGCAAGCCCCCCGCCAGATCGCCGTCCGCGAACAGATGCGCCGAGGCGTGCACCAGCATGTCCTGCGGCGACAGTACCGACAGCCCGTTGCCCAGCGGCAGCGCTTCCGCGATCAGACTCGCCGCATCGGGCGTGATCCGCGCGGTCAGCGGCAGAACGGTATGATGCACGTCGATCATCCGGTCACGGTCCCGATGGATCAGCGGCGGCAGCTCGTGCATCCAGCGCCGGTAGTAATCCTCGTCGTACGGATCGGGCTTCACCCATTCCCATCCCGCCTCGATCAGCGCGGCCTCGACTGCGTCCAGCGACGCCCGCGGCACCAGAATATCGAGGTCGCCGACCGACCGCCCTCTCCCCGCCGACAGCCCCGCAGCGACGAAGGCAGTACCCTTCAGCAACACCACCGGGCAGCCGAGGCGCGCCAGCGCCCGCCGCGCCATCTCCGCCTCCCACAGGGCCGTCCGTCGACCATTCTCCGCCGACGTCCGCGCATCTGCCAACAGCAGCGCCACTTCCTCAGGCAGCGGCAATCCGTCCAGCCGATATGCCAGCGTTCCCAGCAATTGCTCGGCGCGCGCGGTGGTGATCAATCCGACCCAATCGGTATCGAGTGCCAGGGACTGCGGATCGGCAAGTGCACGGGCGAGGATCAGAGCGTCCGCCACAACGCCTCCACCTGCGCTAAGGCCGCTGCGCCATCGGGGTAGTCGATCGCATGCGCCGGCGTTTCGCGTACCAGCCGCGTCAGCGCGCCGAAGCCGGCTTCGCCCATCGCGACGTAGTTGGTGGACGCCTGCGTCAGGCGGACGAACGATTCACTCGGTGCCACCGGCCGTATCTCGTTCGCGAATCCGTAGCGGGGGTACAGCAGCAACGCCGGCCGGGCAGGCTCGTCCATCGCTCCCACCGCGATCGCATCGGGCACCATGTGGCGAATATCGCCCTTGGGCGTCGCCACCAGCAGCGGCCCCAGCCGGGCCTGCGGTTGCGACCGGATCGCCGCATCGATTGCCGCATTCTTCAGGCTGATCAGTCGAGGAAAGGCGTGGACGAGGCCGGTATCCGGATCGATCAGCGCGAATTCGTCGCCCATGAACCGCCATCCCTTCGCCGCCAGCAGCGTTGCCAGCGTCGATTTGCCAGCACCCGATTCGCCGGTCATCAGCACGGCGCGTCCGTCGCGTTCGACGCACGATGCGTGCAGCAACAGATAGCGCCGCCCGCCCAGCGCCAGCTGCAGGTTCATCGCCATTTCGGCGGCGAGCAGCCCCTGCGCAAGCGGCAGCGGCGCCGCCTCGGGCAGCGTATAGTCGCCGGCGATCCGCACCGAAGGCCGGATCCAGCGCCGCCATGGTCGGGTCGCTTCCAGCCGTACCGTGAAATCGGGCAGGTTCGGCGCCGGGTAGTAACGATACAGCTCGCGCAACTGATCGATCGGTGCGCGCCAGTCGCTACCGACCCGAAAACCGATCGGGCCGATGCGAACCGAGAAAACGTGCCTCATACCGGCTCGACGAGTCCCGCATCGATCAGCTCGTCCAGCCGTGCCGCCAACGCATCCGGGCCGGCGTCGGTAAGGTCAAACCGCTCGGTCAGGCGTATCAGCAGCGCATCGAGGTCCAATGCGTCGGCTGCAAGCGCGTCGACGATCTCGCGCGCGGGACTCGCGAGCAGATGCGTGATTCCGGACGGACGGTGGAACACGGCTGTGAAGGCATCGAGGTCGGCGGTCAGCAGCGCCTCTGGCCGCGGGGCGCGGTACCGCAAACGCTCAGCCGCGCGGCATCTGCAACGATGCGAAGCAGGTGAAGCCGCCCTGCCCGCGCTGCAGGCGGCGGATATAGCTCACATAGGCACGATTGCTCTCGTAGGTCGTACCGGGCAACTGTGTGCCGGACAGCGCCCGCTTGACCTCTTCACCCTTGAACGGTCGCGAAGCTGGCGGAAACGCGCCCTTCGTACCAGACGCGACGACGTTCCCGGCGGGATCGATGAAGCTGCCCGCGCGCCCCATGTCGGGCACCGGAATTTCGCAGTTCAGCACCGATCCGGCGGTCTGCGCCAGCGCCGGACGGATCGACACCACCGCCCCCGCGGTCACCGCGCCGAGCATCAACACGCGGCGGCGGCTTGCAATGCCCTCACCCGGTTCAGCCCGGTCTCGTTCGATCTGATCGTGGCCGTCGGTCGGCGTCTCGTCGCTCATGGCACCCCTGCTAGCGCATGCTGAGTTTCATATTCGCTAAGCCGAGGCAAGCACATGCCGCGTATCGTTGCGGGACTCGCAAGCGCTGACGCTCTTTCGATGCGGAGTCAGGGCGTGATCGTCCCGGATCACCTTCCGACGTTCGTCATGCCGTCCCCCCTGCCCCCGGCCGCTAACTTGGGCTAGCGCATCGCGCATGATGTCCCGATTCGTCCGACGGCTCAGCGGTGCGTTCACGATCGCGCTCGGCACCGCCGTCGGCGTCTATCTCGTTGAGGGGCGGATCGACGGTGCCGCCGTCGCCCTCGTCGGCACGGTCGCCGTCGCGCTTGCCGCGATGGGCCGCGGCGACGAAGGACAAGCGGTTACCGGCCACAATGCGCCGGATGCCGAAGCGCTGCTTGGCGAGGTGCTCGACGTGATCGCAGAGCCCGTGCTGCTGGTTCGCAGCGGCATCGTCACCTGCGCCAATGCCGCCGCCAAAGCATTGCTCGGCCGCCATATCGTCGGCGAGGACGTCCGCGTTGCGATCCGCCACCCCGCTGCCGCCGACCGGCTGACCTCCGGCGCGCCACTGCCCGGCCGTCCCGTGGAACTCGTCGGGCTCGGCACCCCCGATCAGCGGTGGGAAATGCGCACGGGCGAAACAGGCGATGGCGCGCGGATTGTCCATCTCGTCGATCAGTCGGGCAATTATGCTGCGGAAAAGATGCGCGTCGATTTCGTGGCAAACGCCAGCCATGAACTCCGTACGCCGCTCGCCTCGATCCTCGGCTTCATTGAAACGCTGAACGAAGAAGCCGGCGAGGACCCCGGTCTGCGCAAACGCTTCCTCGACGTGATGTTCGCCGAGGCACAGCGGATGCAGAGACTGGTCGAGGATCTGATCTCGTTATCGCGCATCGAGGCGGAGAAATACCGGCTGCCCGGCGACCGTCTTGATCTCGGCGAATTGCTCGAGGATGTCGCTGCGGAGATCGAGGCGGCGCGCAGCCCACGGGCGGAGAATGTCGCGATCACCATCGAACCCGACCTGCCGCACGTGATCGGCGATGAGGCGCAGCTATCGCAGTTGCTTCACAACCTGATCGGTAATGCGATGAAATACGGACGCCCCGGCTCCCCCGTGATCGCGACGCTCGGCCTCGACCGCTCCGGGCTGCTGCGCCTCACGGTCACCGACGAAGGCGAAGGCATCGCCCCGCAGCACATCCCGCGCCTGACCGAACGCTTCTACCGTGTCGATGCCGGTCGCAGCCGAAGCGTCGGCGGCACCGGATTGGGCCTGGCGATCGTCAAGCACATCGTCGAGCGCCACCGCGGTCGGCTGGACATCGCCAGCAAGGTCGGGGTCGGTACTGTCGTCACCGTCGCGATCCCGTCAGCAGACGCACTTGCCGGCACACCGACCGGAACCGCTGTCATCAAAGGGTAACCGAACCGTCACACAGGCGGGGCGTGGGCAAGCGAATTCTCTTTTTTGGTCTGACGCTGTGCCTCGCGGGCTGTCAGGATCAGGCGAACGGCGGCGGTGGCGGATCGCGCGATCAGATCACCGCGGTCGGATCGTCCACCGTCTATCCCTTCACCACCCTCGTCGCCGAATCCTTCGTCGCCAACAATCCCGATGCGAAGGCGCCGGTGATCGAATCGACCGGCACCGGTGCGGGCATGAAGCTGTTCTGCGCCGGCGTGGGCGCGGGCCACCCGGATATCGAGGACGCGTCGCGCCGGATGAAGCGCAGCGAATATGCCGCCTGTCGGAATAACGGCGTCGGCCCGGTCATGGAGGTGCAGGTCGGCATCGACGGCATCGCCTTTGCCGAGGCGAAGAACGGGCCGGGGATGACCCTGACGCCCGCCGACCTCTATCGCGCGCTGGCCGCAGCGCCACTCGGTCGCCCCAATACCGCGAAGGTCTGGCGCGACGTCAACCCGGCGCTGCCGGCGACACCGATCCAGGTCTATGGCCCACCGGCGACCAGCGGCACCCGGGATGCCCTTGCCGAACTGATCCTGACGCGCGGATGCGAGACGATCAACCCGCGCGCGAAGACGCTCGACCCGGAGGCGCACAAGGCGCTGTGCACGCGGGTGCGCGAGGATGGCGTCTATGTCGATGCCGGCGAGAACGACAATCTGATCGTCCAGAAACTCGCCGCCAATCCGAACGCGATCGGCGTGTTCGGTTACAGCTACCTCGAACAGAATCTCGGCACCGTGGACGGCGTCGCGATCGACGGCGTGAAGCCGACCTATGCGACGATCGCCGCGGGCGCCTACCCCGGATCGCGCCCGCTCTACGTGTACGTCAAGAAGGCGCACCTCCGCGCCATCCCGGGCCTCACGACCTTCCTGAAGCTGTATGCCGCCGCCTGGGGGCCGGACGGCCCGCTGGTCCGCCGCGGCCTGATCGCCGCACCGGAAGCGGTGCGGGCGAAGGCGGCAGCGGTGGTGGCGAACGAGACGCCGCTGAACCCGGCGGAGCTGGGGTCGTGACCCCCGCCCCGCGCCCGCCGTCACCCTGGCCCCGTTCCGGGGTCCACCGTGCCGCTACGGCAAGGCCAGAGGCTCGAAGCGTTTCCCTCGCCGAGAAGTGGACCCCGGAACAAGTCCGGGGTGACAGAGGATGTGTGGCAACCAACCCGTGTTCCCGCGGACGCGGGAACCCAGGATCAAGCAGGATTGCCGGCGTTGTCGCACGGAACCCCGGCCTTCGGTGTGCGCGGGCGAACGGCCTGGCTACGGGCGTGACCCGATGACCGGCCTCGCCATCATCCTCGTCGTCTTCGGCTTGGTGCTGATCGGCTGGCTCGCCGCGCGCATGCGTGCTGCGACCTTCCGCAAGCCCGGCGTCGCGCGCTTCACCGCCCTCCCCGTCCACTACGGCTATTTCGTCGCGATCTGCGCCCTCGTGCCGCCACTGCTGTTCCTCGGCATCTGGAGTCTCACCTCACCCGCGCTGGTCACCGATGCGGTGATCGCCACGCCCGCCGCCGCCGCGCTGCCGCCGATCGGATTCGAGCGCGCCTCGATCCTCGCCGAAGCGCGCGAACTCGCCGCCGGGCGCAGCTACGGCGCGTTCCACGACCTGTCGGCAAAGCTCGCCCCCGCCTATGCCGCCGCACAAAGCCGCTACGACTGGATCGCCACCGCGGTCGCGCTGCTGCTCGCCTTCGTCGGCGGCGGCTTCGCCTTCACCCGCGTGCGCCCGGATTTCGCCGCCCGTACACAGGTCGAGCGCGGCGTCATGCTGCTGCTGCTCGCCGCCTCGCTGATCGCGATCCTGACCACCGTCGGCATCGTCGCATCGCTGCTGTACGAATCCGCACGCTTCTTCAGCATCGTGGGCGTCGGCGAATTCCTGTTCGGCACGCATTGGTCACCACAGGTCATCGACGCGCGCGATCCCGGCGCATCGCTCGGCGCGGTCCCGCTGTTCTGGGGGACGTTCTTCATCGGCGCGGTCATCGCGATGGCGGTGTCGATCCCGTTCGGGCTGATGAGCGCGATCTACCTGACGCAATATGCGCACGCCCGCACGCGCCGCTGGATGAAGCCGGTGCTGGAGATGCTCGCCGGCGTGCCCACCGTCGTCTACGGCTATTTCGCCGCGCTCACCGTCGCCCCCGCCGTGCGCGAACTGGGCCTGACGCTCGGCATCGCCAACGCCTCGTCGGAAAGCGCGCTGGCAGCGGGCGCGGTGATGGGGATAATGATCATCCCCTTCGTCAGTTCGATGGCCGACGATTCGATCGCCGCCGTCCCCGCATCGATGCGTGACGGCAGCCTCGCGATGGGCGCGACCAGTTCGGAAACGATCCGCAAGGTCATCCTGCCCGCGGCGCTGCCCGGCGTCGTCGGCGGCATCTTGCTGGCGGTGTCGCGCGCGATCGGCGAGACGATGATCGTAGTCATGGCGGCCAGCGGCGTCGCGACGCTCACCGCCAACCCCTTCGCCAGCACCACCACGGTCACCAAGCAGATCGTCGACCTGCTCACCGGCGAGGCGGAGTTCGACAGCGCCAAGACGCTCGCCGCCTTCGCACTCGGCCTGACCTTGTTCGTCATCACGCTGGCGCTGAACGTCGTCGCCCTGACCGTCGTGAAGCGGTATCGGGAAGCCTATGAGTAACGCCCGCCAGCCCACGGACTGGAAGGCCGCAGCCGTCCAGCGCCGCACCCGCCGCCGCTATGCCGCCGAGCGCCGTTTCCGGCTGCTGGGGCTGGCCGCGGTATGGCTGTCGGCAAGCTTCCTCGCCTTCCTGCTCGCGAGCATGCTGTGGCAGGGCGCGAGCGGCTTCCGCCAGACCCGCGTCGCCCTGCCGATCGACCTCGCCGCCGCGAAGCTGATGGTGACGCCCGCACAGCTGAAAGGCCGCGGTGCCGACCTCGCGCTTGCCGGCGCAGGGCTGGAAGGCATCGTCGATCGCGCGGCCGTGCAGGCCTATGGCGGCGCCGGCACCGACCTGCTGTCGGATGGCGCATGGCTGGTGGTGCGGGATGCGATCAAGCGCGATCCTGCCGTGCTCACCCGCCGGGTCACTATCGATGTGCCCGTCGACAGCGCCCTCGACGTCGCCGCCAAGCGCGACGGAACCCCGCAGGCCGAAGCGATCATCGCCAGACTGAAGGCGCAGGGTGCGCTCACCACGGGTTGGAACCTCGGCTTCCTCACCGCGGCGGACTCGACCGACCCGACCCGCGTCGGCATTTGGGGCGCATTCAAGGGGTCGCTGCTCACCATGCTGGTGACGATCGGCCTCGCCTTCCCGATCGGGGTGCTCGCCGCGCTCTATCTCGAGGAATACGCCCCGCGGAACCGCTGGACCGACCTGATCGAGGTGTCGATCAACAACCTCGCCGCCGTCCCCTCGATCATCTTCGGCCTGCTGGGGCTGGCGGTGTTCCTCGGCACCTTCCACCTGCCCCGTTCCGCGCCGCTGGTCGGCGGGCTCACGCTCGCACTGATGACGATGCCCGTCATCGTCATCGCCGGTCGCAACGCGATCAAGGCTGTGCCGCCGTCGATCCGCGACGCTGCTTTGGCGGTGGGCGCATCGCCGGTGCAGGTGGTGTTCGACCACGTCCTGCCGCTCGCGCTGCCCGGCATCCTCACCGGCACGATCATCGGTATGGCCAGAGCGCTTGGCGAGACCGCGCCGCTGCTGATGATCGGCATGCGCGCCTTCATCGCCGCCCCGCCATCGCGGCTGACAGACCCCGCAACGGTTCTGCCGGTGCAGATATTCCTGTGGTCCGACGACGTCGACCGCGGCTTCATCGAGAAGACATCGGCGGCGATCATCGTGCTGCTGGTGTTCCTGCTCGCGATGAACGGCCTCGCCATCTACCTCCGCAACCGTTTCGAGACCCGCTGGTGACCCACAAGATCTCTGCGCATGACGTCAGCGTCTTCTACGGCGCGAAACAGGCGATCGACCATGTCTCGATCGACGTCGATCAGGACAATGTCGTCGCCTTCATCGGCCCGTCGGGCTGCGGTAAATCCACCTTCCTGCGCACGCTCAACCGGATGAACGACACCGTCGCCTCCGCCCGCGTGACCGGCGAGATCCTGCTCGACGGCGAGGATATCTACGCCAGCAGCATGGACGTAGTGCAGCTACGCGCCCGCGTCGGCATGGTGTTCCAGAAGCCCAATCCCTTCCCCAAATCGATCTACGAAAACGTCGCCTACGGTCCCCGCATCCACGGCCTCGCCACCGCCCGCGCCGACCTCGACGCGATGGTCGAACAGTCGCTCCGCCGCGCCGGTTTGTGGGACGAGGTGAAGGACCGCCTCACCGACAGCGGCACAGCGCTGTCCGGCGGCCAGCAGCAGCGGCTCTGCATCGCCCGGGCCATCGCCGTCGATCCGGAGGTAATCCTGATGGACGAACCGTGCAGCGCGCTCGACCCGATCGCGACCGCCAAGATCGAGGAACTGATCCACGAGCTGAAGGGGCGCTACGCGATCGTGATCGTCACCCACAACATGCAGCAGGCGGCGCGCGTATCGCAACAGACCGCCTTCTTCCACCTCGGCCAGTTGGTCGAGTTCGGCGCTACGAGCGATATTTTTACCAACCCGCGGGAGGAGCGCACCCGCGACTACATTACCGGACGGTACGGCTAATGGTGGAACATACGGTCAAGGCATTCGACGCCGATATCGGGCAGCTGCGGGGTATGATCTCGCAGATGGGGGGGCTGGCGGAGGATGCCATCGCGCTGGCGATGCAGGCGTTGCAACGCCCCGACCCCGAACTCGCCGCGCGCGTTCGCGCCGACGACAAGGCGATCGACGCGATCGAGGCGGAGGTCGAGCGGCTCGCCGTCCGCATCATCGCCCTGCGCGCGCCGATGGCGGTCGACCTGCGCGAAGTCGTCGCGGCGCTGAAGATCGCGGCGGTGGTCGAGCGCATCGGCGATTACGCCAAGAACATCGCCAAGCGTGTTCCCATGATCGACGGCGAACACCGTATCGAGCCGCTTTCGCTGCTCCCCGCGATGGCGCGGATGGCGAGCGACATGGTGCGCGCCGCGCTCGATGCCTTCGCCGCCCGCGACGCGGAATCCGCCGTCCGGGTCGTGGAGAGCGACGCCGCGCTTGATGATTTTTACGACAGCATCTTCCGCACGCTCGTCACCTACATGGTCGAGAACCCGCGCACGATCAGCCAGGTCGCCCACCTGCTGTTCGTCGCCAAGAATCTGGAACGCATCGGCGACCACGCGACCAACGTCGCCGAGATGGTCTATTTCGCCGCAACCGGCACCCAAATGGCCGACCGCGACCGCGGCGGCAATAACGAGGACAGACGCTGATGGCACGCGCATCCATGCTGCTGGTCGAGGACGATGCCGCCCTCGCCGAACTGCTGATCTATCACTTCAAGCGTGAGGATTTCGAGGTCGCGCACACTCCCGATGGCGAGGAGGCGCTGCTGCTCGCCAAGGAAAAGGCGCCCGACATCGTCCTGCTCGACTGGATGGTCGAGGGATTGAGCGGGATCGAGGTCTGCCGCCGCCTGCGCCGGATGACCGAGACGCAGAACGTTCCCATCATCATGCTGACCGCGCGCGGCGAGGAAGAGGACCGCATCCGCGGCCTCGAAACCGGCGCGGACGATTACGTCACCAAGCCCTTCAGTCCCCGCGAACTCGTTGCCCGCGTCAGCGCGGTGCTGCGCCGCGTCCGCCCGGCGCTCGCCGGCGAAGCGCTGACCTATGACGACATCGAGATGGACACCGTCGGCCACAAGGTCCGCCGCTCGGGCGAGGTCGTGCCGCTCGGGCCGACAGAATTCCGCCTGCTCAAGCATTTCCTCGAACATCCCGGCTGGGTGTTCAGCCGCGAACGGCTGCTCGACGCAGTGTGGGGACATGACAGCGACATCGAGAGCCGCACCGTCGACGTCCACATCCGCCGCCTGCGCAAGGCGATCAACATCGGCGAACGACCCGACCTGATCCGCACGGTGCGTTCTGCCGGATATTCGCTCGATTCGGGCGCGTAATAGAATCGGGCGCGAAACGAAGGAGAAAAGTCGGAACTGGGACGTTGGGCGGGGGCGCTGACGAAAAATGCAGCGCATGAGATTCCTAAGGAGACCCCGCAATGAAGCTCATTCTGCTGGCCGCCACGGCCCTGATCTCTGTTCCTGTCCTGGCACAGACCACTCCGGCGGCGCCCCCCGCACAGACCGCTCCCGCCGGCGCCGCCGATCAGAGCATGACGCCGCCGCCCGCCGATGCGTCCACGCCGCCGGCAGATGCGGCCGCTCCTGCAGATCCTGCCGCCGCAGCGGCCCCGGCCCCGGCGGACGCCGCACCGATGCCACAGGCATCGACGCCTGCGCCGATGACGACGGGTTCGGGATCGCCGGCGGGTGGTTACGCGCCAACCGGTTCCGCGCTGAGCGGTGGCACCCCGGGCAGCACGCTGCCACCGGTGTTCCGCCCGGCGCAGACCCCCGATCAGGCCTATCCCGCTCCCGCCCCGCTCGCCAAATATCCGGTGTGCAAGAAGGGTCAGTACGACCAGTGCATCCAGCGCGGCGGCAAGTAAGGTCGATGTCGCGGCAACCGGCATGACCGGTTGCCACATCGCACCTAACGTTTAGGTAAAGGCGCTCCAACGATAGTGAGGAGCGCCTTTTCCATGTCCCCCATCCGCTTCGACGGCAAGGTCGCGATCGTCACCGGTGCCGGCAATGGCCTTGGTCGCCACTATGCGCTCGAACTGGCGCGCCGCGGTGCCAGAGTGGTCGTCAACGATCTGGGCGGGTCACGGGACGGCACCGGCCATTCCGACGCGGCGCTGGCCGTGGTGGACGAAATCCATGCTGCCGGCGGCGAGGCGATGTCCAACGGTGGCAACGTCGCGGAATACGACCAGATGGCCGAGATGGTCGCGAAAGCTGGGGAGGCCTGGGGCGGCGTCCACATCCTCATCAACAACGCAGGCGTGTTGCGCGACAAAACCTTCGCGAAGATGGACCCTGCCGATTTCGAATTCGTCGTACGCGTCCACCTGCTGGGCTCCGCCTTTGCTACGAAAGCGTGCTGGGATACGTTTCGCGAGCAGAATTACGGCCGCGTACTGATGACCGCATCGTCGAGCGGGCTGTTCGGCAATTTCGGTCAGGCAAACTACGGTGCGGCCAAGATGGGCATCGCAGGTCTGGCCCGGACACTCGGCATCGAAGGCGCGAAGAACGACATCCGCGTCAACACGATTGCGCCGACAGCGGGCACGCGCATGACCGAAGACCTGTTTCCCAAGCAGGCCTTCGACGCATTCGCGCCTGAAAAGGTCGCCCCCGGCGCGCTCTATCTGGTCAGCGAGGAGGCCCCCAGCAACGTGATCCTCGGCGCCGGTGCCGGCGTGTTCCAGTCGTCCTACGTTACGCTTACCCCCGGCACACTGCTGACCGGCGATGATCTGTCACCCGAGGGCGTCGCCGCGCACTGGACTGCGGTCACGGATCGCACCGGAGAGATCGTGCCGAAGATGGGAGGCGAGCAGGCGATGGCGATCGGCAAGCTGCTCCAAAGCGGCTGAACGGCAGCCCAGGCGCGATCGTCTGACCACATTCCAGACCGTCATCCCCGCACACGCGCCGATCCGGACGCACGCTGACAGGAATAGACCGCGGGCACTGCGACCATGGGTGCCCGCCTGCACACGGATGACAGATCATCGAGAGGCTGGCGCACCATCCTCCCAAAGGTGTATTGATTCAATAACACACAGCTGGTACGCTCACGCATCAACAGGGAGGATCACTATGTACAGCGAAAGCGACATTGATGGTGCGGTGACGGCCGGGGCTATATCACGAGAGGCCGCAGCAGCGTTGCGCGCGCACATCGCGGCTAGCCATGAGGCGCCGGCCGTGGACGAAGAGCATTTCCGGCTGCTCACCGGCTTCAACGACATCTTCGTTTCCATAGCGATCGTCCTGCTACTGGTCGCCCTTGGCCAGATCGGTCTTCGCCTGTCCTATCCGCTGGCTGGCGGGCTGGTTGCCGGCGGGGCGTGGCTGCTGGCGGAATATTTCACCGCACGACGCCGCATGGCGCTGCCGAGCATCCTGCTGCTGATCGCTTTCGTCGGCGGTGTAGCGGGGGCGCTCGCCGGCGCGGTGGAACTGGTCGCACCGGACATCGATGGCCGGGAAGGTGCGCTGGCAGCTGCCGGTATCGCACTGTGTGCGGCGGGGGCGGCGTGGCTGCACTGGCGGCGCTTCATGGTACCGATCACCGTCGCGGCTGGTGCGGCCGCGCTGGTCGCCACAGCCATCGGCCTTGTCCTCGCAGCGGTTCCGCAGATCGAGAAAGCGGTCTGGCCGTTGCTGCTGATCGGTGGCCTTGGCGTCTTCGCCACGGCGATGCGCTGGGACATGAGCGATACGCAGCGCCAGACCCGCCGCTCCGACGTCGCGTTCTGGCTCCACCTCACCGCCGCCCCGATGATCGCGCATTCGATCTTCCAGATGCTGGGCGTATTCAGGGCGGATATCGGCGTCGCCATGGCGATCGTCGTGGTGGCGCTGTACATCGCGTTCGCCGCCATCGCACTGGCAGTCGATCGCCGGGCGCTGCTCGTATCCGGCCTCGCTTATGTTCTGGCTGCGCTCTACGCGCTGTTCCGCAGCGCGGGAGCGGTCGAACTGGGAACGGCGCTTACCGCCTTCGTGATCGGGTCGGCGCTGCTGTGCCTCTCGGCGTTCTGGCAGCCGATGCGTCGTGCGGTCGTGACCGCCTTGTCGCAATCGCTGCGCCATCGCCTGCCGCCGGTAGCGATGGCCTGATCGCCGCCGACAATCGCTCGTGCCAACCGAACGCAGCAGCCCGGAATCCATGACGGAATCCGGGCTGTTTCGCTCTGCCGGCAATGACGACTGCCGTTCTAGTCGACCAGCTTCATCAGCCGCCGCTCAACGGGTGCGAGCACCGGACCCAGTTCATGGCCACGCTTGAGCACCATGCCCTGTTCGCCGATCAGCGCCCACATCCCCTGTCGCCCGCGCAGCGCCGGGCGTTTCTCGATCCGGAATTCCGGGCGCTCGGCGGCACGGCGAAACGCCGCGAAAACCGCGGCATCCTTGCCGAGGTTCATGGCATAATCCTTCCAGTGCCCGGCAGCGACCATGCGGCCATACAGGTCGAGGATCCGGGTGAGCTCGGCACGTTCGAAGCCGATCTGCGATGGCTGCCCACCATGCGGAAACGGTGTGACGATCCCCATCAGGCGCGATCACGCTCCGCTTCGGGCGCCTGTTCCGCCAACAGCGCATCCAGCCGCTTGCGCATCGATTCCAGCTCGCAGCGCATGATCTCCATCTTCTGCGTCGCCGGATCGAACATGTCGCTGCACGGGGTGCCGTAAGGAACGAAGCGCGCCGGCGCAGCGGACGCCCCGCCTTCGACCATCGTCGCGCGTGCCGGGATGCCGACCATCACCGCGCCTTCGGGCACGTCCTTCGTCACCACTGCGTTGGCGCCGACGCGCGCGCGTCGGTCGACCAGAATCGGCCCCAGCACCTGCGCACCCGATCCGATGATGACGCCGTCGGCCAGCGTCGGGTGCCGCTTGCCCGCGACGCCGTTATCGGGGCTGGTGCCACCGAGCGTGACGCATTGATAGATGGTGACGTCGTCGCCGATCTCCGCCGTTTCGCCGATTACGACGAAACCGTGGTCGATGAAGAAGTTACGGCCGATCTTGGCGCCCGGATGGATGTCTATCGCGGTCCATGCCCGCGCGATGTGGTTGACCAGCCGCGCCATGAAGAACCAGCGCCGCCGGTACAAAGCATGCGCGATGCGGTGGAACCCCAGCGCCCATACCCCCGGATACAGCAGGATTTCGGCCCGCGAATGCGGTGCCGGATCGCGCGCCCGGATCGAATCGAGATAGGCGGCGAACCGTCCGAACATCCATCGTTCCCCTTGCAGACCTCCGCATGTAATCTTTCCGGCAACCGATTTCCATGCCCGCCCGGTCGCAACTTTGCCGTGGCAAACTCCAGCTTTGTTGTAGGGATTGCGTACGCCGTGCACGGTGCATGGGTCTGAACCGTTTCGCGTCCTTCCGGAGTTACCGTCGCCGATGCCCGAGTTTCTTACCGCCATCGACTGGAGCCAGGTGTTGCCGTTCATCGCGATCGGTTTCGCCGCGCAGGTCGTCGACGGCGCGCTCGGCATGGCATTCGGCGTCATCAATTCGACATTGCTGGTGACCGTGATGGGCGTGCCTCCCGCGGTCGCCTCGGCCAGCGTGCATGCCGTGGAAACCTTCACCACCGCCGCGTCGGGCGTCAGCCACATCGTTCACAAGAACGTCGACTGGAAGCTGTTTCGACGGCTGGTGATTCCCGGGGTGATCGGCGCGATATTGGGCGCGACACTGCTGAGCAACGTCGATGCGTCGGTCGCGAAACCGTTCGTGATGCTGTATCTCGCCTGCATCGGCATCTATCTGTTGTTTCGTGCGGTGAAGGGGCGGATCGAGCCGCGGAAGCCCAGAGTGATCGCGCCGCTCGGGCTGATCGGCGGTTTTCTCGACGCGGCGGGCGGCGGCGGCTGGGGGCCGGTGGTGACCAGCAACCTGCTGATCCAGGGCGCGACGCCGCGGCATACGATCGGCACCGTCAACACCGCGGAGTTCTTCCTGACCGCGACGGCGTCGGTCACCTTCTTCTTCGCGCTCGGTTGGTCGGCGTTCACGCTGCATACGCTCGGCATCCTGATCGGCGGCATCATCGCCGCGCCGTTGGGCGGCGTGCTGGCGAAGCGCGTACCGACCCGGGGACTGATGGCGCTGGTCGGCGTGCTGCTGACGCTCACCAGCGCCTGGTCCGTCTACGCCGCACTCGCGAAGTGATTCGCGCACGCAAGTGCATGGCCTAAGGTGCTACGATCGTTATTGATCGGCTTATCCGATCACGCAGTGCAAACAGATTAATTTTGCGCTGCGGCATGAGCACCTATATCCGGTTCACACCATTCAATACCGGAGACCAACATGGCCCTCATCGGCAGCAAGCTGAAGCCGTTCACCACCCAGGCCTATAAGGAAGGCAAGTTCGTGCAGATCAGCGACGCTGACGTGCTGGGCAAGTGGGCGGTATTCTTTTTCTACCCGGCGGACTTCACGTTCGTCTGCCCGACCGAGCTGGAAGACCTCGCCGACGTATACCCCACGCTCCAGAAGATGGGCGTCGAGGTGTTCAGCGTGTCGACCGACACCCACTTCAGCCACAAGGCGTGGCATGACAGCTCGCCCGCGATCGGCAAGATCAATTACTTCATGCTGGGCGATCAGAACCACAGCATCAGCAACAACTTCGAGATCCTGCGCGAAGGCCAGGGCCTCGCCGATCGCGGCACGTTCGTGATCGATCCCGAAGGTGTGATCCAGCTGATCGAAGTGACCTCGGAAGGCGTCGGCCGCAACGCCGCTGAACTGCTCCGCAAGATCAAGGCCGCGCAGTATATCGCCGCGCATCCGGGCGAAGTCTGCCCCGCGAAGTGGGAAGAGGGCGAAGAGACGCTCGCCCCCAGCCTCGACCTCGTCGGCAAGATCTAAGCGATCCGGCACCCGTGTTCCTGCGCACGCAGGGATACGACGGCGCCTACCCCATCCCCGCCCTTCCCCGAGGGTCAGGGTGATCGCGGCCCGGGGTGGACACCTTCCACCCCGGGCCGTCTGTTAGACGACAGAATTTCCAGGAGTTTCCGCCATGCTCGACGCCAATCTGACGCAGCAGTTGAAGGCCTATCTGGTCAACATCCGCCAGCCCATAGAGCTGGTCGCGAGCCTCGGTGACGACGCCAAGTCGCGCCAGATGGCCGAACTGCTCGACGAGATCGCCGCGCTGTCCGACAAGATCGCGGTCGTCACCGCCGACGACAAGCGCAAGCCCAGCTTCATGATCCGCCGCGCCGGCACCGACATCGGCGTCCGCTTCGCCGGCCTGCCGATGGGCCACGAATTCACCAGCCTCGTGCTCGCCCTGCTTCAGGTCGGCGGTCACCCGTCAAAGGCCGCGCAGGAACTGATCCAGCAGGTCGAAGCGCTCGACGGCGATTTCCACTTCGAAACCTTCTTCTCGCTGTCCTGCGCCAACTGCCCCGACGTGGTGCAGGCGCTCAACCTGATGGCCGTCCTCAACCCGCGCGTCACGCACACCGCGATCGACGGCGCGCTGTTCCAGGACGAAGTCGCCACCCGCAAGGTGATGGCGGTGCCGACCGTGTTCCTCAACGGCGAACCCTTCGGTCAGGGCCGCATGGAAATGGAACAGATCGTCGCCAAGCTCGACACCGGCGCCACCGCGCGTACCGCGGAGAAGATCGCGCAGAAGGACCCGTTCGACGTCCTCGTCGTCGGCGGCGGCCCCGCCGGCGCGGCCGCGGCGATCTACACCGCGCGCAAGGGCATCCGCACCGGCATCGCCGCTGAGCGCTTCGGCGGGCAGGTGCTCGACACGATGGCGATCGAGAACTTCATCTCGGTCCAGCATACTGAGGGGCCAAAGCTCGCCGCTGAGCTGGAACGCCACGTCCGCGACTATGACGTCGACATCATGAACCTGCAACGCGCCGCCAAGCTGATCCCGGCGACCGGCGAAGGCGGCCTGCATGAGATCGTGCTCGACAGCGGCGCGTCGCTGAAAGCGAAGACCGTCATCCTCTCCACCGGCGCCCGCTGGCGCCAGATGAACGTGCCGGGCGAGGATGCATACAAGAACAAGGGCGTGGCCTATTGCCCGCATTGCGACGGCCCGCTCTACAAGGGCAAGCGCGTCGCGGTGATCGGCGGTGGCAATTCGGGTGTCGAGGCGGCGATCGATCTTGCCGGCATCGTCGCGCACGTCACGCTGATCGAATATGACAGCGACCTGCGCGCCGATGCGGTGCTCCAGCGCAAGCTCGCCAGCCTGCCCAACGTCCGCATCATCACCTCTGCGCTCACCACCGAAGTGCATGGCGACGGCGAGAAGGTGACCGCGCTGTCCTATCGCGACCGCAACACCGACGCGATGCACCGCGTCGATCTGGAGGGCATCTTCGTGCAGATCGGCCTCGTACCCAACACCGAATGGCTCGCCGGCGCGATCGCGCTCAGCCCCCGGGGCGAGATCGAGATCGACCACCGCGGCCACACCTCGCAGCCCGGCATCTTCGCCGCGGGCGACGTGACGACGGTGCCGTTCAAGCAGATCGTCATTGCGATGGGTGAGGGCTCGAAGGCGGCGCTGTCGGCGTTCGACCACCTCATCCGCCTGCCGGCGGAAGAGACCCACGACTGGGAAGAAGCGGCGGAGTAGCGTCCTAATTCCTCCCTCGCTTCAGCGGGGGAGCTGGCAGCGCAGCTGACGGAGGGGGCGTTTCCGCGAGCCTTTAGGTTAGTCGCTTACCTCCCCCTCCGTCACCGCTTTGCGGCGCCACCTCCCCCTGGCGGGGGAGGAATAAGGTAGCGAGGGGACTGGCGCGGCCTGCCCCGCCCCTCTATCCCGCCCGGCATGGCGGCGACTTACCTCCCCACGCTCAAACAGCTCCAATATCTCGTCGCGCTGAAGGACGCCGGCCACTTCGGCCGCGCCGCCGAAGCCTGCTTCGTCACCCAGTCCACTCTCTCGGCGGGTCTGCGCGAACTCGAAACCCTCATCGGCGTCACGCTTGTCGAGCGCACCCGCCGGGTCGTCCGCTTCACACCGTTGGGCGACCGCATCGCCGACAAGGCGCGCCGCGTCCTGCGCGAGGCAGAGGAACTCGGCGACATCGCCCGCGCCGCCGGTCGGCCGCTGTCGGGCGAAATGCGGATGAGCGTCATCCCGACGATCGCGCCGTTCATGCTCCCGCACATCCTCCCCCGCCTGCGCCGCGACTATCCCGACCTCAAGCTGTTCCTGCGCGAAGAACCCTCGGGCGCGGCCTGCGAAGGCCTCCACAACGGCCGCACGGACTGCGTGCTGCTCGCGCTGCCGTTCGCCTGCGGCGATGTCGCCTCATACCCGCTGTTCGACGACAAATTGTTCGTCGCCTATTTGCCACAGGATATGCCGAGTGATCCGCCCAGCATCCCCGCGTCACTGATCGACGAAACGCGCCTGTTGCTGCTGGAGGATGGCCACTGCCTGAAGGATCACGCGCTCTCCGCCTGCAACCGCCCCGAATTGCGCGCGGAGGCGACAATGCTCGGCACATCGTTGCACACGATCGTGCAGATGGTCGACAATGGCCTCGGCATGACGATGCTGCCCGAAATGGCGCTGAAGGCCGGTATCCTCGACCATACCGATATCGTAGCGCGGCCCCTCGACGCCGAAAATGCCATTCGCCGGATCGCACTGGTGTGGCGCAAGGCATCCCCACGCGAAAAGGACTTCCAGCTTCTCGCCGAGGCGCTGGCACAAGCCCGTTGATGCAACCCTGACGCCGCCCGGGCGTAGAGGAGCGTACGTGACCCAGACCATCCTCATCCGCGCGCGGCGCTTTGCCGTTCCCGTACTCCTGTCGCTGCTGGCCGGCTGCGTGCCGCCCGCGGCGTCGCCGGTCATCGCTCCACCACCGGTGGCCAGTGCACCGGTCGCCGTCGACCCGTCCCGCCTGGAATCGGAGGCGACGATCGCCACGTCGATCGCCTCGACACCTGGACTCGGCATGCTGGCGATGGAATTGCGTGCCGCCGAACTCGACCAGCTGCTGGGTGGCGATGGCCCTTACACGCTCTTCGCGCCTACCGACGCGGCTTTCGCCCACCTCGCCCCCGGGATCGCTCGCGACCTGCTGGCACCTAAGAACCGTTCGGCGCTGGTGGCGCTACTCCGCTACCATGTCGTCGCGGGCACGATGACCACGGAACAGTTGACGGACCGTATCCGCGCCGGCGGCGGACGCGCGACGCTGACCACGTTGGGCGGCCAGCCGATCACGGCGACGATGACTGGCGACGTCATCACACTGACCAGCGTCACCGGCAACCGCAGCTACGTCGAGGCGGCGGACGTCGCGCAGGTCAATGGCGTGATCCATGTGGTGAACGGCGTGCTGGTGCCGAAGCTGCCGTAAAGTCGATTTGGTCATACCGGCAAACGAACCCGGGATGACCTGGGAGAGTCTATATCTCCCATCGCTCCGCCGCTGCCGTATCCGCCGCACGCGCCTCGACCCACTCCGCCTTGCTGCCACGGGTCTCGCGTTTCCAGAACGGTGCATCGGTTTTCAGCCGATCAATCAAATAAGCGCACGCCTCAAGCGCCGCAGCCCGATGTGGCGCCGATGCCGCCACGAAGACGATCCGTTCGCCCGGCGCCATCGGCCCGACCCGATGCACGATCGACGCCGCGCCCAGCGACCAGCGCGCCACCGCCTCTTGCGCGACCCGCACCAGCGCGGCCTCGGTCGCGCCGGGGTAATGCTCCAGCTCCAGCGTGCCGACACCATCATCGGCACGGACCAACCCGCTGAACGTCGCGACCGCGCCCGCGCCGGCCGCCTGCTCGGCAAGCGCCATTTCCGTTGCCACATCGATCGGCGTGCGATCGACCACCACCCGGATCATCCGCCGGTCACCGGAGGGAATAACGCGATCTCGCGTGCGCCGGCGATGCTGGCGTGCATCGTGACGAAGTCCTGATCGACGGCGGCCCGCAATCGGACGCGATCCGCCAGCGCCCCAGCGCTCACGTCGTCTCGCGCCGCCAGCCATTCGACCAGATCGGCAACGCTGGCCACTGCTGCCGGTGGATCGACCGTTTCCTGCGCCTTGCCCATCCGCTCCCGCACCCAGGCGAAATACAGCATCTCGATCGCCATCGGTTCAGTCCATGTGCTTCAGGCCGACGCGGAGGTAATCCCAGCCCGTCACCAGCGTCAGCGCCGCCGCCGCCCACAAACAGGCAAGACCGATCGCCTTGATCCACACCTGCGCCGGCAGCGCGCCCGCGAGGATCAGCGCACCGAAGGCGACGAGCTGCAGCGTCGTCTTCCACTTGGCGAGCTTCGATACCGGCAGCGATACCTGAATACCGGCCAGAAATTCACGCAGGCCCGACACTGCGATCTCGCGGAGCAGGATGATGAGCGCGGCGATCAGGTGCACGCCGGTGATGAGCGCCATGTCGTCGTGCCGCGTGCCGACCAGCATCAGGATCACCGCAGCGACCATGATCTTGTCGGCGATCGGATCGAGGAACACGCCGAGCCGCGACACCGCGCCCTGCGCCCGCGCGAGATAGCCGTCGAAATAGTCGGTAATGCCCATCAGGCAATACAGCGCGAAGGCGATGCCGAACCCCGCCTCCCAACGCGGCCACCACAGGAAGGCGACGAGCAACGGTACCGCGACGATCCGCGACAGCGTCAAAAGGTTGGGCAAGGTCAGCATCCTGTTCTCCCTACTCCGGTGCGCGCGCCTGCGTAACCCCGTGCCGCACCCCGTTGCCCCCACATCCTGCCATCATTCCACATGGGTTGGCGGATCGCGTGGCCCCCATCGGCGATGCCCCGTTGGCGATGCTGGCCCGCTGGGCTATGCCCGCCGCAATATCGCCACGATCGAAGGCCGACTTTCGCATGCTGAATGCCATGGGGTTGCTGAGGCAGCGCCGCTTCCTTCCCCTCTTCGCCACCCAGTTCCTCGGCGCGTTCAACGACAATCTGTTCAAGACGTCGATGGTGCTGTTCGCGACCTATGCGATCTTCAACGATCCGCACATGGAAACGAACTTCAACGCGCTGGCGACCGGAATCGCCATCCTGCCGTTCTTCCTGTTCTCCGCGCTCGCCGGACAGCTGGCGGACAGCCACGACAAGGCGCGGATCATCCGAATCGTAAAAACGGCGGAGATCGGCATCATGCTGCTCGGCGCCGCCGGGTTGATGGTGGCGCGTGCGGGCTATCCGGGCGCGGGGATCGGCCTGATGCTGGGTGCGGTGCTGTTCCTCGGCGTGCATTCGACGTTCTTCGGGCCGATCAAATACGCAATCCTGCCGCAGCATTTGAAGCCGTGCGACGTGCTCGGCGGCACCGGGCTGGTCGAGGCGGGAACGTATCTCGCGATCCTGCTCGGCACCGTCATGGCCGGGTACGTACCGATCGAGGGCGCGGCGATCCTCGTCATCGTCGTCGCGCTGATCGGCTGGATCACCGCGCGGCAGGTGCCCCCTGCGCCACGCGAGGGCCCGCGACTGAAGCTCAACTACAATCCCTTCACCGCATCCTGGCGGCTGATCCGCACGACGATGCACATCCCGCGTCTGTTCCTCGCCATCTGTGCGATCAGCTTTTTCTGGACGATCGGTGCAGTGCTGATCATCATCTTTCCGCCGCTGGTGAAGAACGTGCTCACGGCCGACGAACGCGTCGCAAGCGGTGCGATCGCTGTGTTCTCGGTCGGGGTGGCGATCGGATCGGTGGTCATCAACACGATGCTGAAGGGTCGCATCAGCGCGCGCTATTCACCGCTATCGGTGATCGCGATGGGCGTGTTCGTGGTGATATTCTCGTTCCTGTGCCGCAGCTGGATCCCCGCGGCGCCGGGCACCTATTACGACTGGAGCGAGTTCGTCGCGCAGCCGCGCGCGGTGCCGATCATGCTGAGCCTGCTCGCAATCGCGACCACCGGCGGCATGTTCGTGGTGCCGCTCTACGCATTCCTGACGACCACGGTCGAAAAGGATCAGACCGCACGCACCGTCGCTGCGAACAATGTCGTCAATTCGGGTGCTATGACGCTTGGATCGGTGGTGGCGATCGGCATCAACGTGATGGGCGTCCGGCCCGTCGACATGCTATTCCTCGTCGCGGCGATGTGCCTGGTGTCGGCCTGGATCGCACAAAGACTGCATGCTGCCTGCGATTAGGTCGCAGATGCCCGATCAGAAGATCAGGGTGTAGAAACAGGTAAAGAAAGCGGCGAAGCTCAACAGGAACAGCTTCCAGTCGGAATCGTCGTTGCTGCCGGCATGCGCCACAACCGGTGGCGGCAGCGACCGGCGAAGCGGATGGCGAGCGGACTCGTTGGTCAGGACTAGGCGTCGGGTCATCATGAAGACGTTAACGCCGCGTTTACGATTGGGACCAGTCGCAAAGGTGGTTAAGCAGGCGCTGTCCGAAGATGGGACATTCCGGAAAAGGCTGATTGATGAGTGTCGCGTTCCGTCGCGAGAGCGATGAAGAGCATCTGGAACCGAAGTTCGAACGTCCGATCCCGGCCGGCCCGAACCTGGTGACGCGCGCCGGCAAGGCGCTGATCGATGAGCGGATCGCGGCGCTGGAGGCATCGCTGACGGTGGCCGCTGCGGCGGACATCGACGCGATCAGGCGTGACCTGCGATACTGGCATACCCGGCGCACGACGGCGATCGAGATCGCCGCGCCTGCGGACGGCAGCATCGGCTTCGGCAGCCGGATCGTCGTCGACATCGCCGGCAAGCGGCGCGACATCGTCATCGTCGGTGACGACGAGGCCGATCCCCCGCGGGACCGGATCGCCTATGGCGCGCCGCTGGCGCGGGCGCTGATGGGTGCGGAGGCCGGCGACCGACTCCCGTTCAACGGGCGGGCCGATGCGATCGAGGTCATCGCCGTAAGTGCAGAGGCCTGAGCCGAACTACAAGGCCATCGCTGGCCCCGTAGTTCGACCGTCGGGCACCGGGGAGCGCCCTGCGGCCGGTGGGCCAATGTGGGAGAGAACGCCACCGACGCATAAGCATAGCGACAGCGTGTTGCGGCGATGTGTCCATGTCGCGTGGGTCAGGACATCGCTGCGCAACACACGACGGTAAAAGCGCGCACGAAGGAGTTCGGCATGTCCGTCGCCCATTCCGTGAATGCCTGCATCGCCACCCGGCACAAACCCGGTCGCGGACAGACCAGCAGCGGCGGCATCCGCCGGGCGCGCTGCACGTGCTGCGGCTTGCGCCTGATGCGGACGGCGATCAGCCGGCAGTGGATCATCGCTGACGAGATCGGCTGATCCCCGATATCCGGCCGGATCGGCGGGCGTCAGATCGGCAGGGTCACGCGAGCGATCGCGCCGCCGTCGGGATGGTTGCCGATCGTCGCGTCGCCGCCATGCGCCCGTGCCACGCCCCTGACGCTGCTGAGGCCCAGACCGATGCCGCCGGTATCCCGGTTGCGCGACCGCTCGCCGCGGTAAAAGGGGTCGAACAGATGGTCGAGATCGTCGGGGTCGATCCCCGCTCCGTGATCGCGCACCGCGATCACCGCATGTCCATCCGCCTGCGCGAGCGTCACTTCGGCATCCCCGGCATATTTCAGCGCATTGCCGACGAGGTTGCCGACCAGCGCCTTCAATCCCGCCGCATCGCCCTCAATCACCAGCGGATCGCCGTCGTGCAGCGTCACCGGCTCGCCGCGATCGGCGAGATCGTCGGTCACGCTCTCGACCAGCGAGCGCAGGTCGAGCCGGCGGCGTTCGCCGATCTGGTTGCCATCGCGGAAGAAGCCGAGTGCAGCCTGCAGCATCGCCTGCATGTCGCGGATGTCCGATTCGCTGCGCGTGCGCAGCGGCTCCGGCGCCTGTTCCAGCCGCAGGCCCAGCCGCATCAGCGGGGTGCGCAGATCGTGGGCGATCGCGGCGATCATCGTCGTGCGATCCTCGACATAGCGGTTGAGGCGCGCCTGCATGCGGTTGAACGCTTCCGCCGCCTCGGCAATCTCCGCGGGGCCGCCGAGCGGCACCGGCGCGGCACGCGGATCACGACCCAGCCGCTCCGCCGCCGCACCGAAGGCCGCGATCGGTTTGATCAAACGGCGTGCGAGCAGCCAGGCGAAGGGCGCTACCGCCAGCATCGCCGCGAGCAGCCACAGCAAGGCCCGCCAGCGCCAGCTCTCGAACCCGGTCCGCGCGCCGCGCACGCTCGTCCAGCTACCGTCGGGGCGCTGCACCGAGACGGTGAAATGCCCGAACAGGATCTGGTTCCGCGCATCGGGCGAGCGGCGCGTTGGGGACAAGCCCCTGAGGCGCGGCAACGGTCCGAACGCCATCGGTGGCGGACCGCCACCGAAATGAACGTGCACGCGGTCGGCGGCGATCCCCAGCTGACTCGCGATGGCGCCCGCCAACAGGTTGCCGCGTTCGTCGTACGGTGCGGCATTGTCGGCATCGTCCGACAGCAGCAATTCGCCGCTGGCATCGCGCCCGGCCCGCAACGCCGCCACGACCTGCGCCACGGAATAGATGCGCGGCGTGGGCGGCGCGATCGACACTACCAGCGCGACGTTGAGCGCCTGTACTGCCGCTACGCTGAGCAGCATCACCAGAAATACCCGCCAGAACAGCGACCGTCGCGCCCATCGCCATGCAGCCCGACGTGGCTGCGTGAGGTCGGTCACAGGCGGCCGACGGCGGGCACGAACAGATAGCCCTCGTTGCGGATGGTGCGGATGATCTCATCCCCGCCACTCCGCAGCTTGCGACGCAGGCGGCTGATCTGGACGTCGATCGCGCGATCGAACGCGTCCGAATTCGGGCCGCGCGCCGTCTCCAGCAGCAGTTCGCGCGACAGCACCCGTCGCGGGCGTTCGGCAAAGACGCGCAGCAGCGCGAACTCGCCATCGGTCAGACCGACCAGAACGCCCTGCGCATCGACCAGTTCGTGCGCCAGCAGGTCCATCGTCCATCCGTCGAAGGTCAGGCGGGACCGGTCCTGCGGCTCGGCCTGCTGCCGGCTGCGCAGTGCGGCACGAACTGTGGCCAGCACCTCGCGCGCGCTGCACGGCTTCGGCAGATAATGGCTCGCCCCGATCTCCAGCCCGACGATCCGATCGCGTTCCTCGCCCAGCGCGCTCAGCATGATGACCGCCGGACCGCCGTCGCGAGTGATCCGGCGGCAGGCGGAAATGCCGTCCTCGCCCGGCATCATCACGTCGAGCAGCACCGCATCGATCCGTTCGCGCGCCAGCACCGCATCCATTTCGCGCGTGTTCGCCGCCGCCGATACGCGATAGCCGCGTGCGCCCAGACTGTCGGTCAACAACGTGCGGATATCACGGTCGTCGTCGACGATCAGGATAGAGGCGGGCTCGTCGACGGGTTGCGGGATCGCGCTCATCATCATGCCGCCTTCATGCCGATCATTTGTTGCAGTGGAATATCCAATCCGGGCCAGACAGAGCATGCGACTGGACATCCGACCGCAACATGGGGCTGGTTGATGACAGCTTCTGGAGAATCGTCATGACCCGCAAGATTGCCTGCGCACTATTCGTCGTAGCCTGCACCGCCGCCGCCGCAACCGCACAGGGGAACCGCCGCACCTTCATCAGCCCGATGGGACAACCGTTCCACGGTAGCGACGCCGCGCCCGATCCCGAGCGCGCGTGGTTCACCGCGGCCGATGCGAACGGCGACGGGAAGATCACGATTGCCGAGTTCAAGAGCGACGCCGGCCGCTTCTTCGCCGCGCTTGACCGCAAGCGCGACGGCGAGATCGATCCGGACGACATCGACTATTACGAGAACACCATTGCGCCGGAGGTGCGGTCCAGCGACGGCGGCCGCGGCATCATCGCGCGCGGTTCCGATTCGAATGCGCAGGGTGGCCCCAAGGCCCCCTTGTACGATGCAGGCAAGTTCGGGGCGGCCCGGTTCAGCTACTTCGACCTGCCCGAACCGGTCACCGCAGCCGATCGCAACTTCAATCGTGGTGTCGACCCGCGCGAATTCGGCGATGCCGCCGACAAGCGTTTCGCATCGCTCGATACCGGGAAGGACGGAGCGTTGAGCTGGGACGAGCTACCCCATGTCAACGTCCGCGTAGAAGCGTCAGGCAAGCGGCGTGGGAAGCGTGGACGCGACGGAATGTGACCCGCGTGGGGAGCAGCACATGACGGCTGCTCCCCACGTAGTCGGTCTTCGGTGTCAGTCCAGCCGGCGTGCCAGTTCCTTGTTCAGGCCCAGTGCGACCAGTGTCGCGACCGCGCCCGACAGCAGATACCCGCCCGCGGCGATCAGGCCGAACTGGCTTGCCAGCACCAGGGCAGCCAGCGGCGCGAAGCCCGCACCAAACAGCCATGCGAGATCCGAGGTCAGCGCCGCACCGGTGTAGCGCGCCCGCTTCGGGAAGTTGTTGGTGACCGCGCCCGACGACTGGCCGAAGGCGAGGCCCAGCAGGATGAAGCCGCCGATCATGAACGCCAGCTCGCCTGCATCTCCGCCGGCCAGCAACTGCGGCGCGAAGCCGCTGAACACCGCGATCGCCGCGGCGGTGTAGCCCAGCACTGAACGCCGTCCGATCCGGTCGGCGAGCAGACCCGAAATCACTACAGAGCCGAGCCCGAAGAACGCACCGATGATCTCGATCCCCAGGAAGCGCGCGATATTCTCGTTCGTATACAACGCGACCCACGACAGGGGAAACACCGTCACCATGTGGAACAAGGCGAAGCTGGCCAGCGGTGCGAACGCACCGATGACGATGTTGCGCCACTGCGCCTTCACCGTCGCGGTCACCCGCGACGGGGTCAGCTCGCGGCTCTTGAACTGTTCGGTGTATTCCGGCGTAACCACGATGCGCAGCCGCGCGAACAGCGCCACCACGTTGACCGCGAAGGCGACGAAGAACGGATAACGCCAGCCCCACGACAGGAAATCGACCATCTCCATGTTCGCGAGGAAGAACGCGAACAGGGCGCTCGCCACGATCAGGCCGAGCGGTGCGCCGAGCTGCGGCACCATCGCGTACCAGCCGCGCTTTTCCGGCGGCGCGTTGAGCGCCAGCAGCGAGGCGAGGCCGTCCCATGCACCGCCCAGCGCCAGCCCCTGGCCGATGCGGAACGCCGCCAGCAGGAACGCCGAAGCAGCGCCGACTTCGGCATATCCGGGCAGGAACGCAAGCGCGACGGTGGACGTCCCGAGCAGGAACAGCGCGATCGTCAGCTTGGTGCCCCGGCCATATTCGCGATCGACCCACATGAAGATCTGCGTACCGAACGGGCGGGCGATGAACGCCAGCGGGAACAGCGCGAACGACCACAGCGTGCCGGTCAGCCGGTCGACATACGGAAACACCAGCGCCGGGAACACGATGACCGATGCGATGGCGTAACAGAAGAAGTCGAAGAATTCCGACGTCCGCCCGATGATGACGCCGATTGCGATCTCACCGGGACGGACCTCATGGTCGCCCCGGGTGTTGACGGCACGGGCATCGCGTTCGAGCGGTGCGGAATGGGCGGAAGCCACTGACATGTATCGCAGTCCTGTCGTCTCGCAGCCCAACGGCCACCGGTCATCAACGCACTGCGCCCCGAAAAGGACGCAGCACGAACACGGGCTTCTACCGCAGACCGGGACCATGCGGGATAGGACAAAATGTCCTATTTTGCGATGCAGCACACAGGCGTAGCGGACATGACGATGCGAACACCCCCGTTCCCCCTCACGCGGCTCCGGACCGCTGCCGTCGCGCTCCTCGCGCCCGCCCTGCTGGGCGGCTGCGACTGGGTTGTGATGAACCCGTCAGGCGACGTTGCCCGACAACAGGCCAATCTGATCCTGTGGTCGACCGGCCTGATGCTGCTGATCATCGTCCCCGTGATCGCGCTCACCATCCTGTTCGCGTGGAAATACCGCCATACGAACGAAGAGGCGGAATACACGCCGAACTGGGATCATTCGACCGGGCTGGAACTGATCATCTGGTCGGCGCCGCTCCTGATCGTCATTGCGCTCGGTGCGCTGACCTGGATCAGCACCCATGCGCTCGACCCGTACCGTCCGCTCTCCCGCCTCGAAGCAGGCAAGCGACTGGCGAAGAACGACAAGCCGCTGGAAATCCAGGTCGTGTCGCTCGACTGGAAGTGGCTGTTCATCTATCCCGAACAGGGCGTGGCGACAGTCAACGAACTGGTCCTGCCGATGAACCGGCAGGTGCGGTTCCGGATCACGTCGTCGTCGGTGATGAATACATTTTACGTGCCCGCGATGGCCGGCATGATCTATTCGATGCCGGGCATGGAGACGCGGCTGCACGCGGTGCTCAACAAGCCCGGGCGGTTCGAGGGGTTCAGCGCCAATTACAGCGGCGCCGGCTTCTCGGAAATGCGCTTTACCGTCGACAGCATGGATGACGCCGGCTTCGCCAAATGGTCCTCGGAGGCGCGCACCGCGCAGAAGACGCTCGATCTGCCGACGTACGTCCAACTGGAAAAGCCCAGCGAGAAGGTGCCGGCGATCCGCTATGCCTCGGTCGCGCCGACGCTGTTCGACCGCATCGTCGGCATGTGCACCAAGCCGGGTGAAACCTGCATGCAGGCGACGATGATGAAGGATGGTGCGCACGATCCGCGTCGCGACAGCGGCCATGGTGCCCCCGTCAACGACAGCGGCCACATGCGCGGCAGCGAGTCGAAAGGCGCGCTGCAGAAGGAGCCGGAGGAGAAGGGCAGCAGCCCGCATCGTAACGCGCCCCGCCCCGCGGCGCCCGGCAGCAACAAGCCTGGCAACGAAGACAACCGATCCATGACTTCCATCGACCCGCTTCCGGCGCTGCTCGCCGGAAACGCGGCCGCTCGATCCTAGGACGAACCTGATGTCCGACGCTTTTCTGAAGACCATTTTCGGGCGGCTGACGCTCGAGAGCTTCCCGATCCACGAGCCGATCCTGATCGCGACCTTTGCCATGGTCGCGCTGGGCGGCGCCGTGCTGGTCGGCGCGCTGACCTATTTCAAGGTCTGGGGCTATCTGTGGAAGGAGTGGTTCACCAGCGTGGACCACAAGAAGATCGGGATCATGTACATGATCCTCGGCATCGTCATGCTGCTGCGCGGATTCTCCGACGCGATCATGATGCGCATCCAGCAGGCGATCGCCTTCGGCGCGAACGACGGCTACCTGCCCGCGCATCACTATGACCAGGTGTTCACCGCCCATGGCGTGATCATGATCTTCTTCGTCGCGATGCCGTTCGTCACCGGTCTGATGAACTATGTCGTGCCGTTGCAGATCGGCGCCCGCGACGTGTCGTTCCCCTTCCTCAACAACTTCAGCTTCTGGATGACCGCGGCGGGTGCGGCGATCGTGATGGCAAGCCTGTTCGTCGGCGAATTCGCCCGCACCGGCTGGCTGGCGATGGCGCCGCTGTCGGGGCTCGATTATTCGCCGGATGTCGGGGTCGACTATTACATATGGTCGCTGCAGATAGCCGGCGTCGGGACCCTGCTGTCTGGCGTCAACCTGCTCGCGACCATCGTCAAGATGCGCGCGCCGGGCATGAGCCTGATGAAGATGCCGATCTTCACCTGGTCGGCGCTGGCCACCAACGTGCTGATCGTCGCCGCCTTCCCGGTGCTGACCGCCGTGCTCGCGATGCTCAGCCTCGACCGTTACGTCGGCACGCACTTCTTCACCAACACCATGGGTGGCAACCCCATGATGTACGTCAACATGATCTGGATCTGGGGTCACCCGGAAGTCTATATCCTGATCCTACCGGCATTCGGTGTGTTCAGCGAGGTCACCTCGACCTTCTGCGGCAAGCGTCTGTTCGGCTATACGTCGATGGTCTACGCCTTGCTGGTCATCACCATCCTCGCGTACCTCGTTTGGTTGCACCACTTCTTCACCATGGGGTCGGGGGCTAGCGTCAATTCGTTCTTCGGCATCACCACGATGATCATCTCGATCCCGACCGGGGCCAAGATCTTCAACTGGCTGTTCACCATGTACAAGGGGCGCATCCGGTTCGAGCTGCCGATGATGTGGACGATCGCGTTCATGATCACCTTCGTCATCGGTGGCATGACCGGCGTGCTGCTCGCGGTGCCGCCTGCCGACTTCGTGCTGCACAATTCGCTGTTCCTGATCGCGCACTTCCACAACGTGATCATCGGCGGCGTGCTGTTCGGGATGTTCGCGGGGATCAACTATTGGTTCCCCAAGGCGTTCGGCTTCAAGCTCGACAAGAAGTGGGGCACGATCAGCTTCTGGTTCTGGGTCATCGGCTTCTACGTCGCATTCATGCCGCTCTACGTGCTCGGCCTGATGGGCGTGACGCGCCGCCTGCGCCATTTCGAGGACCCGTCGTTGCAGATCTGGTTCATCATCGCCGGCATCGGTGCCGCGATGATCGCGGTCGGCATCGCTGCCTTCCTGATCCAGTTCTACGTCAGCTTCCGCAACCGCGAGGCACTGCGCGACTTCACCGGCGATCCGTGGAACGGCCGCAGCCTGGAATGGGCGACCTCGTCGCCGCCGCCGGCGTACAACTTCGCGTTCACACCCGTCGTCCGCGATCTGGACGCCTGGTACGACATGAAGTCGAACAATGCCGTCCGTCCGATCAACGGGTTCCGCGACATCCACATGCCGCGCAACACCGGCGCGGGGATCATGCTGGCGGGCCTGTCGATGGTCTTCGGCCTGGCGATGATCTGGTACATCTGGTGGCTCGCGGCGCTGTCGCTGCTCGGCCTCGTGGCGGTCGCGATCGGTCACACCTTCAACTACGACCGCGACTATTACATCCCTGCCGATGAGGTCACCGCCGCCGAGGACGAACACACCCGGCAGCTGAACGCCCGCGCAGCCGTGGCGGGAGCCTGAGGATCATGAGCGAAGCGACCATCCCCCCGGGCACGCAGGCGCCGGTCTTCTACGAGACCGACGAACATCATCACGACGCCGGCGGCAGCACGATGCTGGGCTTCTGGCTGTACCTGATGAGCGACTGCCTGATCTTCGCCATGCTGTTCGCATCATATGGCGTGTATGGCGGCAGCTATGCCGGCGGACCGCAGCCGCACGAGATCTTCAGCCTGCCGCTGGTGGCGCTGAACACCTCGATGCTGCTGCTGTCGTCGATCACCTACGGCTTTGCCATGCTGTCGATGAACGACGGCAAGGTGCGCGCCGTGCAGGGCTGGCTGGCGATCACCGGCCTGTTCGGCCTCGCCTTCCTGTGCATCGAATTGTACGAATTTTCCGAGCTGATCCATGAGGGCGCCGGGCCGCAACGCAGCGCGTTCCTGTCGGCGTTCTTCACCCTCGTCGGCACGCACGGCCTGCACGTCACCTTCGGCCTGATCTGGCTGGTGACGCTGATGGTGCAGGTCGGCCGCAAGGGGCTGATCGCCGCCAACCAGCGCCGCCTGCAATGCCTGTCGCTGTTCTGGCACTTCCTCGACGTGATCTGGATCGGCGTGTTCACCTTCGTCTACCTGTTGGGAGTCCTGCGATGAGCAGCGAGAACCCGGTCGTGTCCGGCCAGCCCCATCACGATCACCCGAACGACAATGCCCACGGTCATGGCCATTCGTCGGACGAGGCGCACGGCACCCGCAAGGACTATGTCATCGGTTTCGTGCTGTCGGTGATCTTGACCGCGATCCCCTTCGGTCTGGTCATGAGCGGCATCATCACCGACACCCGGATCACCGCCGGCATCGTCATGGTGTTCGCGCTGGTGCAGATCGTCGTTCACATGGTTTACTTCCTGCACATGAACTCGAAGTCGGAGAACGGGTGGACGCTGATGGCGTTGATCTTCACGATCATCGTGCTGACCATCTGCCTCGCCGGGTCGCTGTGGGTGATGTATCACATGAACACCAACATGATGCCCGGCATGACCTCCGGAGACATGGGCGCGATGTGACGATGCGCAGGGCGATCGTTCCCGGCCTGTTGCTGGCCACGATCGCCCTGCTGATCGGTCTGGGCGTCTGGCAGATCGAACGCCGGACGTGGAAACTGGCGCTGATCGCGCAGACCGAGCGGCAGTTGCGCGCGGCCCCCGTCGCGGCCCCGCCGCCATCGGCTCCGATAGATGCGGACGACGCCTACAAGCCCGTGGTCGCCACCGGTCGCTATCGCGCCGGCGCGGACACGTACGTTCAGGCCGTGACCGACCTCGGCGGCGGGTTCTGGGTGCTTACCCCGTTCGATACGGATCGCGGCTTCACCGTGCTGGTAAACCGCGGTTTCGTGCCGGCGGACCAGCGCGGCAAGGTAGCCCCGCCGACTGCCCCGCAGAGCATCCGTGGCCTGCTGCGCCTCACGGAGCCGGGCGGCGGTTTCCTCCGCTCCAACGACCCGGCCGGCGACCGGTGGTACTCCCGCGACCTCGCCGCCATTGCCGAGGCGAGGCATCTGGGTCGGGTCGCGCCCTATTTCATCGACGCGAGCGAACCCCGGACCGGCTGGCCCCGCGGCGGCATGACCGTCGTCCGCTTCCGCAACAGCCACCTGGTGTACGCGCTGACATGGTTCGGACTGGCGCTGTTGGTCGCCGTTATGGCCTGGCGCGTGCGGAGGCGAATTTAATCGGTCGAGCGGCGCGGTGCGCCACCCCCAACTCGTCACTGCGAGCTACCGGGCGTCTGGTTCCATGCGCCGACCGAGGTCCGATCGATATCCAGACTCGCAGGACGGGGACGGCCGCAGAGACATCGTCACCCCGGACTTGTTCCGGGGTCTACCGTGCGGCCAAGGGAGCAGGTGGAGCCGCTCGTCATTCCCGCGCGGCACAGTCGACCCCGGAACAAGTCCGGGGTGACGAACGAAGACAGAAGGATTACCGGTCCTGAATATCGAGTGGCGCCAATTCATCGGGGATGGCGGCCCAGTGTTCGTTCAGAGGCAGGCGATCCGCAGCTAATCGTCCAGCTTGGCTCCATCCAGCGTCCGCCGGACCCGCGCCTGCTCGACGGCATCCGCTTCCCGCTCCGCCTTCGTCCGCCCGAACTTCGCGCGGTTCGCTTCGGCCGTGATTGCCGCCGCCGTACGATCCCGCGCTTTCCTGATACGGCGCAGGTTGACGATCTCCGCCATCCTATCGCTCCGCTGCGCGCGCTTCGGCCGCGCGCTTCACCGCGCACCAGCGCTCCCATTCGTCGCGCGCATCCGCCAGCGCCCGATGCGTGGGCACATCGCGGTCGCGCACCTCGGCGAGCGTGATCACGTCCGCCACCGCCACGCCCAGATTCGCCGCCGGCACCGCATCGCGCAGGATCGCCGTCGCCGTTTCGCGCTGCGCATCCTCGGTATCGCGCAACCGCAGCGCGTGGCGCGGCAATTTCGCGGCGCGCAGCAGCGCGCTCAGCCATTTGCCGTCCCAGGATGGCGCGCTGGCGAACAGTGCGTGGCCGCTGAGCACCTCGACCATCCGCCGCGCAACGATGTCGTGCGGCGTGCCCTCCGCCTCCAGCGTCGCGCGCGGGATGTGGTGGATCGCCTCCGCCTCGGCATCCCAATCGTCCCATTGCAGCGGTGGGTGGATCAGATGACTTTCGTCGCGGCCGTCCTCGAACACCCAGGCGACCTCGATCGGATAGCTCTTCTTGGCGAGCGACGAGGCTTCGAAATCGAGGAACACCAGCATGACGGTTGAACGCGTACGCGGCAAAAAGGGGTGCCGTCTAGTGGCCCGATCGCCGCCACAGGCCGCGCACGAGCCGTCCAGCCAGCGCCGGCAGCCCTGGCCTCAGCAACAGCCAATCGCGGATCGCCGGCCCCTTGTCGGCGCCGATCACCTGTTTGTAGCCGCTGTCGCCCGCGCCCCAGTCGACCCGGCCGATCCCACGCCCCAACGCCTCGACGAGGTTGCGGTAATACAGCAACTTGCCCGGTGAATGCTTGGCGTAAGCGGGATCGTAGCTGTTCGCGATTGCATATTTCAGATCGCCGGCATCGAGATCGAACGAAAAGGCCGCCGGCTTGCCGTCGATCGTCAGCAGCGCCGCGCGAAGCATATCGGCGATCACCGGATCCGCCGCGGCTGCGCGCCAGAACGCACCATGACCGGTGGTGGTGAATTTCGCGTCAGAGCCATCGGTGCGCGCGGCGATCCAGCTCGCCTGTTCGATGTCCGCAAGCGCATCGAACGCCGCGGGCCAGTCGGCGCCCGTCAGGAAACGCCAGTCGGGCGCGCCATGGGCCGCCAGATGCTTTTCGTGGAAGCGGTTCTTGCGCAGCGTCGAACCGCGCGGCCACGTTCCCTCTGCCTGCAACGCCGCCATGTCGAGCAGCCAGCTGTCGGCGACGAACCGGTCGAGCACCGCCCATCCGCCCGCCCGCGCTGCCGCGATCAATGGCATCGCCGCGACATCGTCGTCGTACACCGGCCCGATCCGCAAGCCGTTGAGCGATCCGGCGAGCGTCGACAGCGCCGCTTTCACCGTGGCCTCGCCCGCAAACGTCGCAACCGGAAAACTGCGGAACGGCCAATAGGACCCCGGCACCGCCGCCAGTTTCAGCCACGTCGGCCCGACGTCGACTAGCGGCAACGCCAGCGATGGCTCGCCATCCTCCTCGACGAGCAAGGTACGGGCGCGACCGCCATAGGCATTCAGGGCCGCGGCATACCAGCCGTAGCGCAGGAAGGCCTGCCCGGGCGCCGCGGCATCGGCCACGGCGTCGATCGCTGCGGCAAGGCCATCGGCGACGCTGCCCCGCGCCACCGGGGGCAGGCGTTGGAAGTCGGCGAGGAACATCGGTTTGGTCACAGCGTGGGGCTGTAGCCGCGATCCGTTACCAACCTGTGCAGATTGCGACGGGCCGTGCACCCTTTCGCGCGCCGCGAAGTGACCTATGATGCGTCCCATGCCGACGTTCTTTCAGGTTTCGACGATCGCCCAGACGATCCAGCTGTCGCTCGCGCCGGTGTTCATGCTCGCCGCGATCGGCCAGATCCTCAACGTGCTCGCCGGGCGGCTGGCACGGGTGATCGACAGGGCGCGGGCGCTGGAAGATCGCGTATTGGGCAGCGAGGGTGCCGACCGCAAGCGGTACGTCCGCGAACTGAAGCTGCTCGACGAACGGATGTCGATCATCAACGGCGCGTTGTTCCTGGCGGTATCGAGCGCGGTGATGGCATGTATCGTCATCGCATTGCTGTTCGTTGCCAACATCGCGAGTTTTCACATCGGGACGTGGATCGCGCTGGCGTTCATCGTCGCGGTGTCGCTGCTGATCTGCTGCCTCACCGCCTTTATGTGGGAAGTACGGGTCAGCCTGCGCGCGATCCACGTGCGAAAGGAAATCCTGTCGTGAACGTCCGGGTCGAACGCCGCATCCTGCAAATCGTCGTCGCGCTTGCCTGTATCGTGCCGCTGAGCGTCGGCGGGCAGAGCATCGTGCAGGGTCCAGCCTTCCTTGGCCATCCGCCGGTCGTCCCGACCGATCTCGACAGCCATTTCCGCTACATTTCCGGCATCTTCTTCGCAGTCGGCGTCGCGTTTGCGACCTGCATACCGCGGATCGAGACGAGCGGGCCGCGGTTCCGGCTGCTCGGCGCGCTGGTGGTGGCGGGCGGTCTGGCGCGCGTCGTGTCGCTGGTCGCCGTCGGCGTGCCGTCCGCCGGTCATGTCTTCGGGTTCGGCATGGAATTGGGCGCCGTCCCGTTGCTGATGCTGTGGCAGGCCAGCTTCGCCCGGCGATGGCGGGCACACTTGCCATCGTCGCAGGCGTAGCGCGGCGCCGACGAGTCAGCGCCCGTCGAGCCCCTTCCCCACGTCGGCCTGCGGCAGATAGCGCGGCGCAACCCGCGCCTGCGCCCGCTGTTCATAGGCATAACCGGCGCCCAGCACGGACGCCTCGCCGTTCCGCGTCGCGATGAACGACAGGCCGACCGGCAGGCCCTTCACCAGACCCATCGGCACCGTCAGATTGGGATAGCCCGCGATCGCCGGCAGCTCGGACGACGACGGCCCGTTATACTGGTCGCCATACACCGGATCGCTCAGCCACGCGCCCGCATAGGTCGGCTCGACCAGCACCTTTGCACCCGCGCTGCGCAGCATGCCGTCGATCGCCTCGCTCGCCAATTTGAACGATCTGGCGCGCGCTGCCTTGTAGGCGGGATCGTTCAGTCCCCTCGTCTTCGCCGCCTCCTCGAAAATCTCCTGCTGGAAGAACGGCATCTCCTCGGCCGCGTGCGCACGGTTGAAGGCGATCAGCTGGTCGAGCGTTCGCGCGGTGACGCTCGGCGGCGTGGTCGCCAGATAGGCGTCGAGGTCCGCCTTCAATTCCGTCTTCAGCACCGTGAATTCGGCATCGCCGATCCCGTCGAGTTTGGGCGCCTTCACCTCGACCAGCACGGCCCCTGCGCTGCGCAGCACCTCGAGCGCCGTATCGTAGCGCGCCGCCACCTCTGCCGACAACGACGCCGGCCTCAACACCGCGACGCGTACGCCCGACAGCGCGCTGACCGACAGGCCGGCGGCATAGTCGGGTCCGCCGGCCGCCATCCCCTGCAACAGGATTGCGGCATCGCGCACGCTGCGGGCCATCGGCCCCGGCGTGTCCTGCGAATGGCTGATCGGCACGACATGCTCGCCGCTGACCAGCCCGATCGTCGGCTTCAGCCCCACCAGCCCGTTGATCGACGACGGACAGACCACCGAGCCGTCGGTCTCGGTCCCCACAGCCGCCGCCGCAAAGCTCGCCGCCACCGCCGCGCCCGATCCCGAGGAGGACCCGCAGGCGGTGCGATCGAGCGCATAGGGGTTGCGCACCAGCCCGCCGATGGCGCTCCACCCGCTCATCGCATGCGTCGAGCGGATGTTGGCCCATTCCGACAGGTTGGTCTTGCCGAGGATCACCGCACCCGCCGCCCGCAGCGCCGCCACTACCGGTGCGTCGCGCCCGGTGACATTGTCCTTCAATGCCAGGCTGCCCGCCGTCGTCGCCATCCGGTCGGCGGTTTCGATATTGTCCTTGATCAGCACCGGTACGCCATGCAGCGGACCCCGCATGCGCCCGGCCCTGCGTTCCACATCCAGCGCCTTCGCCTGTGCGATTGCGTCGGGGTTGACGGTGATGACGCTGCGCAACGTCGGGCCCTTGCGGTCCATCGCCGCGATCCGCTCGAGATAGGCGCGCGTCAGCTCGGCGCTGGTCGCCTTGCCCGCCGTCATCAGCGCCTGCACCTGTTCCAGCGACACCTCTTCGACCTTCACGTTTCTCGTCGCGGCCGGCACGGCGGTGGCGGCGAGCAGAAACCCTAGAAACATCCGGCGCATTGGAACCCCCTGTCGTATCGAAACGATGCTACCGCGACGCGGCGCCCGCGCAAGCGAGCGGCGCGCGATTGACCCGATGGCGATCACGCGGCACTCCGTCGTCTTGATCTGCATCAATACCGAAGGACGTCCGTGGCATTCGCATTCAAGATCATCGGCGGAGTCGTGCTATTGCTGATCGTGGCGGCAGGACTGGCCGTAACGATCGCGCCGCGTTTCCTCGATCGGATCTATTATCGGGGCGATGCCAGCGATCACTACGATGGCGAACGCTTCTTCAATCCCGACAAGGATGAGGACACGCTGCGCGCTCCCCCCGGCCGCGGTGGCCGCGCCGGCTTCTTCTGGCGGCAGTTCACCGGGAGCGACGGCCGCCCGGCCTGGCCCGCCAGCGTGCCCGTTGCCGCCTCGAAACCCGCTGCCCGCGTCGAGGGCGAACGGATGGTGGTGACGTGGATCGGTCACGCCAGCGTGCTGATCCAGACCCAAGGCCTGAATATTCTGACCGACCCGGTCTACGCCGACCGGGCCGGCCCGATGGGCTTCGGGCCGAAGCGCGTCGCCGCTCCCGGCGTGGCATTCGACGATCTGCCGCGGATCGATCTCGTGCTGGTCAGTCACAACCATTACGATCACCTCGATCAGGCGACGCTCAAGCGCCTGTGGCAGCGCGACCGGCCGCAGATCGTCACCAGCCTCGGCAACGACAGCGTCATCGGCCAGACCGGTGCGAAGGCGATCGCCCTCGACTGGGGCGGCAATGCCACGCTGACCGCGGCTGGGCTGAAGGATACCAGCACCGACATCCGTTGCGATCCCGACAGCTGGTGCCCCGGCGACCGCGCCCGCGTGTTCATCACCCGCAACCACCATTGGGGCAGCCGCTGGTTCACCGATCGCAATCGCGCCCTCTGGTCCAGCTTCGTCATCGCACTGCCGAGCGGCGGCAACGTCTTCTTCGCCGGCGACACGGGCTTCGGTGACGGCCTGTGGGCGGCAGAGGCTGCCGCCTACGGCCCGGTCCGTTTCGCGATGATCCCGATCGGCGCCTTTCGCTTCGCGCCCGGCCAGATGAGCTCCGGCAGCCACATCGGCCCGGCGGAGGCTGCGCTGGTCCACCAGCGACTGGGTGCCGCGCGGTCGCTCGCGATCCACTGGGGCACGTTCCGCCTGTCGTACGAGGGATACGACACGCCGCCGAGGATGCTGGCGGCGGCGATGCGGTGCACCGGTGGCACGGGGTTCGCCGCCGCCGCGATCGGTGTGCCGTTCGAGGTCGCGCCATATGCAAAGCCACAAACGGGCAAGCCGCTGGAGCCGGCCGCAATGCTGGCGTGCATGGACACGCCCGCGGTGAAGGCGCTGCACTGATACGGGAGCGTACACGCCCCTCCCCATCGTTTCAGTTCTGTCGAAACGTCTGTGCCAGCCCGTGGTACAGCTTCTCGCGACACACCAGCTGGCTCGCCCAATCCGCCAGAAACGCGGTCGCGAACATCGGCAGCAGCAGGCCACGGCTCGCCGTCGTCTCCGACAGGATGATCACCGCCGTCAGCGGCGCTCGCACGACGCCTGCGAAATAGGCGACCATTCCCAGGATCACCACCGCCCCCGCCGGATCGTTCGGGAACACCGCGTGCAGCAGGTTGCCCACGCCCGCACCGACCGCGAGGCTCGGCGCGAAGATCCCCCCGGGCAGGCCCGCCACCGCGGTCGCCAGTGTCGCCAATGCCTTTGCCGGGCCGAACCACAAGGGCGCATCGACGCCGACGATCATCGCCCGCGCCGCGGAATAGCCCGTTCCCCACGTCAGCCCGGTGGTGAACACGCCGAGCACCGCCACCACCGTTCCGCACAGTCCGGCGAAAGCGACGGGGTGCGCCTTGCTCCAGCGCGTCACCGCATGCCGCCCGCTCGCCAGCCCCAGCACGACGCGCGAGAACAAGCCGCCGAACGCGCCGCCCGCAATCCCCGCTACCGGCACCACCAGCAGCGCGCTGGCGATCGGCATGTGCGCGCCGATCGCGCCGAAATAGACGTAGTCGCCGGCGAGGCTCTGCGCGACCATGCCGGCGATGACGATCGACGACAGCACCAGCAGCGTCACCTTCTGCTCATAGGCCGCTGCAAGCTCCTCGATCGCGAACAGCACCCCGGCGAGCGGTGTGTTGAACGCCGCAGCAACACCCGCCGCGCCGCCGGCGATGATTACCGCGCCCTGCAACGGCACGCGCAACAGCCGGTGGCTGACGCCCATCACCGCGGCGGCGATCTGCACCGTCGGCCCCTCGCGCCCGACGCTCGCGCCGCACAGGATCGCGCCCATCGTCAGCACGACCTTGCCGACGACGGTCTTCACCGCGATCAGCCCGCCGGTCGCCGCCTGCGGATCGGGTCGCGCCGCCATCACCTGCGGAATTCCCGATCCGCGCGCCAGCGGTACGAACGCGCGCGTCACCCACACCAGCGCCATGAAGCCCAGCGGCGTGGTGACCAGCGGTAGCCAGTGCCAGTGCCGCGCATAGGTGCTGAACAGCATCCCCATCTCGTCCGACGCCTCGGCGAACAGCACCGCGACGATGCCGATCGCGATCGCCCCGGTGATCACCGCGATCCGCCGCCGGAAGCGGACGCTGGTCGGCCCACGGGACCGCAACAGGGCACGAAAACGATGGGGCGTCCACCGGCGGGACCGGGTCGCAGGGCGTTGATCGGGCATGGCTTTACCCTAACGCAGACGGTCCGTCCGCGATACCGGGCGATGGATCAATCCACGAATATCGGCGCCCGGCGGGCCATGTTTGCGGCGACCGCCTCCATCATGTTCGGCTTGCCGATCACCTTCAGCTGCTCCTCCGTCTCCGCCTCCAGCATGGTTCGCGGATCGGCGTCATGCGCCATGTTGAGCAACCGTTTGGCTCCGCGGATCGCGTGCGGCGAGCGACCGGCGATCGCCTTCGCAAGGGAAAGCGCCTCTGCCAGCGGATCGTCCGCCAACCGCGTTACGAAGCCGTGGCGCAGCGCTTCGTCCGCATCGAATTCGCGCGCGGTATAGACCAGCTCGCGCAGCACATCGTCGCGCACCAGCCCGCGCCAGATCGGGAAGCCCGCCATGTCGGGCACCAGCCCCCAATACGTTTCGCGGATCGCGAACCGCGTCGCGGGCGCAGCGATGCGGATGTCCGCGCCCGACATGATCTGGAACCCGCCGCCGAAGGCGACGCCGTGCACCGCGGCGATCACCGGCATCGGCAATTGCCGCCAGCCCCAGGTGACGTGCTGCGGCAGGATGCTCCCTTGCGCATTGCGCTCCTTCGACGTGCCGGAGCCGCCCCGCGCCATGCTCTCCATGTCGAGCCCGGCGCAGAATCCCCTGCCCTCGCCCGACAGCACGACGCAGCGCACGTCGGTACGGGTCGCCAGCGCATCGATCGTCGCGCCGATGCCTTCGAACATCGCAGGATCGATCGCGTTCATCTTGTCGGCGCGCGCGAGGCGGACATCGGCGATCCCGTCGGTGACGGTCAGCGTGACGCGGTCGTTCATGGCATCTCTCCTTTTGCGGCCACGCTAGGCCAGCCACTCGCGTTGCGCTACCGCCGTCACCGTGTAGAGGAGCGCGGATGAGCGGCTTCAACATCGATGCTTTCCTCGCGCACCGCTTTGCCGGACACGCGGGCCTGCTGGGCATCACCTATCATGCCAAGGGCGACGGCTGGGTCGAGCTGGCGCTACCCTATGCCGATACCTTGATCGGCGACCCGGATAGCAAGGTGCTGGCGTCGGGTCCGATCATCGCGCTGATGGACATGGCGACCAGCGTCGCGGTGTGGGTGAAGCGGGACAAGTTCGCGGCTCAGGCAACGCTGGACCTGCGCGTCGATTATCTGCGCCCGGCGACGCCCGGCCGCACCGTGATCGGCCGGGGCGAATGCCTGAAGGTCACCCGGTCGATCGCCTTCGTTCGCGGCATCGCCTATGACGAAACGCCCGACGATCCGCTGGCGCATGTCGCCGGCACATTCATGCTGATGGATGCGCTCGCATGAGCCTGCCGCCCTATGCCGAGCTGCTCGGCATCACGCTGGAGCCGCGCGACGGCGCTGCACCGTTGTTGGAAATGCCGTTCGGGGACGACGTGCTCGGTCGCCCCGGCTTCCTGCACGGCGGCGCGATTGCCGGATTGCTGGAAGTAGCGGCGATCGTCTCGCTGCAACATGCGCTGACCGAAGAAGGCGGAGGCCGGATCAAGCCGGTCAACGTCACCGTCGACTTCATGCGCGGTGGTCGCGACAAGCCGACCCGTGCGGAAGGGATCGTCACCCGCCTCGGCACCCGCGTCGCCAACGTCGAGGCGATCGCATGGCAGGACGACCGCGCCAAGCCGATCGCGCATGCGCGGATGAACTATCTGATTGCGCGGGATTAACTCGCAACGGAGAAGCCCCTCCCAGTCAGGGAAGGTGTTGGGTGGGGGACATCTCACCGAGACCAGCGCCAGTTAATTCCTCCACCCCGACCCCTCCTTTGAAAAGGAGGGGCTTCGGCAAGGTTTACCCCCGCGCCACTGCGGCTGCATCGGCGATCTGCGCCTCTGTCGGCGTCACGCCGGTGTAGAGCACGAACTGCTCCACCGCCTGCAACACACCGATCGCCGCGCCGGTGATGACCCGCTTGCCCGCCGCCTGCGCCGCGCGCAGCAGCGGCGTCTCCGGCGGCAATGCGACCGCATCGAGGACGATGTCCGCCGCCGCGATCGTGTCGCTATCGAACGCCATCGCCTCGGCATCCGCGCCTTCCATGCCGAGCGGGGTGACATTGGCGAGCAGTCCCGCGGTCCGTGATCCCACCTCGGCCGCCCAGTCCCAACCGACCGACTCCGCCAGCGCACGTCCCGTCGCTTCGTTGCGCGCCACGATCGTACCCTGCGTCAGCCCGGCGTCGCGCAACGCGGTCGCGACCGCCTTGCCCATCCCGCCCGAACCACGCAGCAGCACGGTCGTGTCGGCAGGCAGCGCCGCCTGCTCCATCAGCGTTTTGACCGCCGAATAATCGGTGTTGTAGCCGGTCAGATGCCCGGCATCGTTGACGATCGTGTTGACGCTGTCGATCGCCGCCGCCGATCCCTTCAACTCGTCGAGCAGCGGAATCACCGCCTCCTTGAACGGCATCGACACCGCGCACCCCCGAATGCCGAGCGCCCGGATACCGCCGATCGCGGCGGGCAGATCGGTGGTGGTGAACGCCTTGTAGACATAGTCGAGACCGGTCAGCTCATACAGCCGGTTGTGAAACCGTGTGCCGAAGTTGCTGGGCCGCGCGGAGAGCGACATGCACAACAGCGTGTCGCGACCGATCAGGGGTTTGGTCATGGTTTCTCTCTTCTCATTCCTCCCTCGCGTCTGCGGGGAGGGGGACCGCGCCGAAGGCGTGGTGGAAGGGGCGTTTCCGCAAGCACCACGTCCGATGCTTACCTCCCCCTCCGTCAGCCTGCGGCTGCCACCCCCCCTCGCGGGGGAGGAATGCAGATCACTTCGCCGTTAGCCGGATCAACCGGCCCTGCGACTTGCCACCATCCTCGATCACCCAGATCGCGCCGTCCGGCCCCTGTTCGACATCACGAATGCGCGCGCCCATCGGCCATTGGTCGCCTTTCTTCGCATTCTGGCCATCCAGATCGACGCGGATCAGCGCCTGCGAAGACAGCCCGCCGATGAAGGCATCACCCTTCCACGCCGGGAACATCGACCCCGAATAGATCATCAGCCCGCCCGGCGAAATCACCGGATTCCACCACACCTTGGGCGGCTCGTAGCCGTCGCCGGGCGCATGATCGGGAATGTCGCGGCCATCGTAATGGCTGCCGTTCGACACGTTGGGATAGCCGTAATTGCGCCCCGGCATCACGAGATTGAGCTCGTCGCCGCCCTTCGGCCCCATCTCCTGTTCCCACAACCGCCCCTGCGCATCGAACGCGATACCCAGCAGGTTGCGGTGGCCATAGCTCCACACCTCCGGTGCGAAGCCCTTCGCCACCAGCGGGTTGCCCGGCGCCGGCTTGCCGTCGAGCGTCAGACGCAACACCTTGCCCAGCGTCGCCTGCGGGTCCTGCGCCGGCGTGAACTTCTGCCGTTCGCCATTGGTGAAGAACAGCGACTGGCCATCCGGGGAAAACGCGATCCGCCCGGAGTAATGCCCGCCGCCCTCGACGAAGGGCCGCGCCTGGAACAGCGCCTCGATCTCGCCCAGCCGCTCGCCACCGTTGCCGTCGGAGCGCAGACGACCGCGCGCCAGCACCACGCCCTTGCCACCCGCACCCGCAGTCGAATAGCTGAAGTATATCCGCTTGCTGCTCGCGAAATCGGGTGCGGGCACCACGTCCATCAATCCGCCCTGCCCCGCCGTATCGACGGTGATCGTCGCGATCGTCTGGCGGCGCTTGCCGTCGGCGGACAGCAGGATCATCTGCCCTGCTTTCTCGGTGACGACGATCCGGTCGTCAGGCAGGAACGCCAGAGCCCACGGAGAGACGAAATCCGCCACCACCGTCTCGCGGAACGGCTTGGTCGACGGCGGCGTCTCGCCGGCCTGCCCCTCCACGGGGGCGTTGCCCGAACAGGCGATGAGGGCGATTGGCAGGATGGCGAGCAGGCTTAGGCGCATGAATATCTCCCGGTTTC